>JAWXCD010000001.1:0-5044 GCA_034440535.1 Verrucomicrobiota bacterium
AAGGCTGTATTGGAAGCAGGTGGAGAATTGACACGAGAGGAGATGCTCCGGTGCCGGGTACGCTATTTTGCGGATGGAGCGGTATTAGGGAGCAGGGAATTTGTGGAGAAGGTTTTCGAAAAGAACAGGAAGTTATTTGGGAAGAAGCGTCAGGAGGGTTCCCGACCCATGAAGGGCAGCGCTCAATGGGGTGGACTGGTGACGGCGCGGGCTCTGCGATTGCAGGCTATCACAGTATCAGGTGCGAGCTGAGGGAAAGCACAGAAGAGAAGGACAGGGAAATTAGCCGAGAAAAGGCGCGGGAGGTGCAAAGAGGAAGCGGGGGAGGAGATAATTTCACGGGGAGGTTGGGGAAGAGGGGAAACGCAGATTAAAACGGATTAACGCAGATTTTTTAGGAAGGGAATCTGCGAAAATGCAGAAGCACAAACAGGATTGTCCATGCCACGTGAACCATACCCCGGAAAACTTTCGCTTATTCGTGGCCCATTTCCGGGTGTAACGCTGGAATCCTGCCCTAATAGGATTTAGCCCAGAGGACTCGTTGTTTGCTGGGATTGCCGGTGAAGGGGCATGTTCCTGGTTCTGTGGAGTCGGAAGGGATGCAACGTATGGTCACTTTTAAATTGTTCTTAATCTGTTCTTCAACTTCAATGCTTCCATCCCAGTGGGTATGAGCAAATCCGCCATGAATTTCGGGTTTATCTTCGTTTTGGGAAGTGAAGAATTTATAGAACTCCTCTTTGGAATCAATTTTGCACGTGTGTTCATTCCGGTGTGCTAGCGCGCGTTGATAAAGGTTGTCTTGAATTTCTTGCAGAAGATCAGCCGCTTTTAATGCGAATTCTCCCGCTGGGTAGGACGTCTTGTCTTTGACACCTTTATCACGGCGTCCGACGAAAACTGTTCCATTTTCTAAATCGCGTGGCCCAATTTCAACGCGGACGGGTAATCCTTTTTTAATCCATTCCCAACTTTTAACCCCGCCGTTGATGTCACGATAATCAACTTCGACCCGGATGGGTTGGCCGGCAAAAGTTTGGAGTTTTAATTGATCCGCCAGTGCTTTGCAGTTTTCGCGAACCTTATCAGCTGTTTCTGGTTTTGGGGTAATTGGAAAAATAACAATGTGTGTGGGTGCGATGCGGGGTGGAAGGACCATTCCATCGTCGTCAGCATGAGTCATGATGAGAGTGCCGATAAGACGAGTGCTTACGCCCCAACTGGTTGTCCAAGCATGTTCCTTTTTGCCTTCGCGAGAAAGAAATTCGATCCCGCTCGCCTTTGAGAAGTTCTGGCCTAAGAAATGGGATGTGCCCGCTTGGACTGCTTTACGGTCTTGGACCATAGCTTCAATACAGAACGTTCGATCCGCGCCGGGGAACCGTTCGCTGGCGCTTTTTTCGCCGGTGTACACTGGAATGGCAAGATACTCTTTGGCAAAAATCTCGTAGACCCGCAGCATTTTTTCGGTTTCTTCCATGGCCTCGGCGCTTGTTTCATGGGCGGTATGACCTTCTTGCCACAGGAATTCCGTCGTCCGTAAAAAGACCCTTGGTCGCATTTCCCATCGTACCACGTTGGCCCATTGGTTAATTAAGATGGGCAAATCCCTATATGACTGCACCCACTTGGCATACGCGGCGCCTATAATAGTCTCCGAAGTCGGTCGCACTACGAGAGGCTCGGTTAATGGCCCGGCGGGAACGAGTTTTCCTTCACTGTTGGTTTCAAGCCGGTGATGCGTGACGACGGCACATTCCTTGGCGAATCCTTGAACATGGTCGGCTTCTTTTTGTAAATAGCTTAACGGAATGAAAAGTGGAAAATAAGCGTTCTTATGGCCGGTTTCTTTAAACATGCGATCCAATAAAAATTGGATATTTTCCCATATGCCGTATCCCCACGGTTTGATAATCATACATCCGCGCACATCGGAGTTCTCGGCCATGTCTGCATGCCGGACGACCTGCTGGTACCATTCTGGAAAATCTTCCGAGCGAGAAGGGGAAATAGCGTTATTGGACTGTGGTTTTGACATAAGGGTGCAGAATTTGGGATTTATCAAGGCCACCGTCAACAGGATAAGCGATGAAGATAGGGGCGATTATCGAATGAACCGCCCGTAAATGGTTGCCTGGGTTTTGGGGTGTGGTTCTGGTTAAGCAACAGCCACATCAGCCGGGGCTTCGGGAATGGATTCCACATTGACTGGGGCATCGATTTCAAAGGTGCAACGGTACAAACCTGAAATGCGTTCTTCAGAACGTTTAACCGGATATCCCATGACCTTTTGGAAAAGTTGTTGTTCCAGCGATTGGATGATCGGAAACCTGTCAGAGATTTCGATCACAGGGGAGTTGTATTCCAAAATTTCGAATGCCTTGGTCGTAGGATTGATCTGCACCTCGGCCATGTAACCCGCTTGTTCGCGTAATGCTGTGAGCTCTTGAGCACGGCTGATGGCGTCAGTCGCTTTAATTTTCTTCAGGTAATCTTCTGTCAGCGCTTGGTATATAAGGAACAGGATCTTGTCAGCGGCGTCGTTGCCGTACATTTTGATCGAAGATGTCAGGATCTCAGCAGTGAGATCTGTGTACTGCGTGGGGAAAAACTCTTGGGCGAGAGGGGTAAGACGATAAGCTTTCTCAGGACGCCCCATTCCTTTTGGCCGACGCCAAGCATCGAGGTACCCATCTTTTTCTAGGGAGATGCAATGTTGCTTAACCCCCATGTAAGATAAGCCTACCTTTTTGCAAAGTTCAGCAACAGAAAGTCCCTGACTCTTTTTAATTGAAGTCAGGATCTGATATTTTTGGCTCTTGGCGACCTTCCGAAGGAGTCGGCTTTTCATAATTTGGTAATTCGTTTTAGGTTTTATTCAATTCTTTTTCAAGTTGTTTTTAGTAATTATGTAAAATTACTTATAAAGTGCTGTAGTGGTTGTTAATTCCGACTGTTTTTACAGCCCTACAAGTTTTTTAATAACAACGTATAAAAATCAATATGCTGTGCTCGCATGGCTGATTTACCACTACTAATTGTGGTTTTACATTTTTACGTAAAAAGGATCAAGCTTTTTTATCGATTATTTTTACTGGTTTTTATTACAACGGCGTGGAAACCGAATTCTCGGAGGTAACGGATTAGTGTTGAACTTTCGGAAAAAATTGAAATCTGAGTGTTTTTTCTCCAAGAATTAATTCCCGCAGAGGCTAAGGCGTTGACACGTGAATCGGTTTCTTTACTCTCTGTCGCCCTATGTCTGCGCCACAATATAAAGTTCTTATCGCCGATGGTCTTTCCTCCAAAGGCATCGAAATTATGTCGACCAGCGGTTTTCAAGTGGACAATAAACCCGGCCTTAAAGAAGCGGATCTCCTTGCGATCATTGGTGATTATCATGCCCTGATTGTTCGAAGTCAGACCAAAGTCAATGCCACGGTATTACAGGCGGGTAAAAATCTTAAGCTCGTTGGGCGTGCGGGTGTGGGAGTCGATAACGTCGATGTCGATGCCGCCACTGCACGGGGAATTATCGTGATGAACACCCCGGGCGGTAATACGATTTCAACTGCCGAACTCACCTTTTCCATGATGATGGCGCTCTCCCGGAATATTCCCCAAGCTCACATGAGCATGGCCGCAGGGAAATGGGATCGCAAATCATTTCAAGGGGTTGAGCTCTATGGAAAGGTACTGGGCATTGTCGGTATGGGACGTATCGGCAGCGAGGTCGCTCGACGTGCGATTGCTTTTGGGATGCGCGTGCTCTCTTATGATCCGTTCCTTTCCATGAGCCGTGCAAAATCGATGCAGGTTGAACTAATCGAAAAGCTTCCTGATTTGTTAAAGGAAGCTGATTACATCACGATCCATAGTCCGTTAACGGCTGAGACGAAAGATTTGCTCAACGCGGAAACTTTAAAGCTTACGAAGAAGGGTGTGAGGATTATTAATTGCGCCCGTGGCGGCCTGATCAACGAGTCGGCACTCTATGACTTATTAAAATCTGGCCACATTGCTGGTGCGGCCCTCGATGTGTATGAAGAAGAGCCGCCCAGCACGCTTCCGTTTCGCGAGCTGTCGAACGTCGTTCTCACCCCGCATCTTGGGGCTTCGACTGTTGAGGCTCAGGAATCGGTGGGGATTGAAATTGCTGAGCAAATCAATGACGCCTTACTCAATGGCACGATTCGTAACGCGGTGAATATGCCTAATGTGGATGCCAAAACGTTGGCTATCCTTGGGCCTCATCTTGATCTTGCGGATAAACTAGGTCGACTTTTGGCTTCCATTGCTCCAAAGCGAGCCGAGTTTCTCAAGATAAGTTATTGGGGGAAACCCTACGACCAAGACGTCAACCCGATTACCCGAACAGTCATCAAGGGTTTCCTGATGAATGCCGAAGGAAGTGAGATTAACCAGGTCAACGCCCTTTCTCTTGCGGCCAACCTTGGAGTAAAGGTCGAAGTCACAAAGCATTCGGATCAAATTGATTTTGTTGAACTCATGCAAGTGACGGCCCGTGCTGGAACAGAAGAAGTTTCCTTGTCGGGAACGCTTTTCGCCAATCGCCCACGCATTGTGCGGATCAATGGGAAGACTGTTGAAGCCGAGCCCAAAGGTGTCCTGCTTTTGATGGAAAACACGGACCGCCCGGGCATCGTCGGTTGGCTTGGCACATTGATGGGACGTTATAAAGTGAACATCGCCAATATGAGCCTCAGTCGCACCGAGCAGGGCGGAAGAGCGATGACTGTCCTTAACTTAGATAGCATGCCTTCCCCAGAACTCCTGGACGAAATTGCCAAAGAAAAAGATATTTTCAACGTCAAGGTCGCCAAGATTTAAGTAAGGCGTGGGCCTAGAGGAGGAGTAAACGACTCACACGAAGTCACGAAGGGACAAGGAAGATGTGACGGGAAATCTAGTGTAGGTCGTTATAAATTGAGTAACTTATATGGAACCAGTTAAAAAGTTTGACGGTCTACATTTGGGGTAGCTCGGCAACTCTAAGATTGGGGTGGAATCCCTCTGGTAT
>JAWXCD010000002.1:0-37897 GCA_034440535.1 Verrucomicrobiota bacterium
CACCCCAATCTTAGAGTTGCCGAGCTACCCCAAATGTAGACGGTCAAACTTTTTAACTGGTTCCATATAAGTTACTCAATTTATGACGACCTACACTAGGTGATCAGGATTCCCTGTTAATAAATGTATAAATTGTCGGGAGCCGATACCTTTTCGAGACGGCTCACGGTGAACTCAGGTAGTTGCGTTCCGTTCATGTTAAGATAGGAAACTTTCCCATACACCTTGATCCAAGTGAGTTCCGGGAACTTCATGGGTTCCTCAGTTTTCATCAGGACGCCCATGGGTCGTGCATCGGCGGCGCAACAAACCATCATGTAGCGCACGCCATAAAAAGTATTGGGGTCAGCGGGTTTGTCCAAGGTTTGCGGGTAGGCCACTTGCACAATCAGCGAGATTTCATTGCTTGTTATCCGATCCATCAGCTCTGGGCGATCTGGGGCAGAGAACAAGTCCATGAGGGTTATTTCTGCATCTGATGATATTTCACGAATTTCCGGGGGGAGACCTAGGTCGTTTTCAGCTTCAATGACCTTTTCGGTCTTAGGTTTTGTTTGGGCTGAAGACAGAATTAACCCACGTGATCTGAGGGAACCGATAGAAAATTGAGTTGGATTTATGATAAAGGCGACAGCCAAGGGTATGATTAGGATAAAGTATTTAAACCAAGAGATTGATGGGCAACCGGAATCATAGGCGGGTAGAGGAGCCCTTTGATTTTGGATGATCAATCCGAGAATCACAATGAGCAGGAGGGAAGCCGCGCCGCACATGCCGCGGAAAAGAGGTGTTAAAAGTTTTGAGCCGTTGAACCCTAAAGCAGCACTCCCACAGGCCACCATAAACACAGCAAGTGTTAAGCAGATTAATAGAGGTTCCAATCTGGGTTTTGTCATATCCACCTAAAGTAATGGGCGCACAAACAAAAAATCACGGTCAGGAAAGCAATCGCAATGGTCATTTGGGCGATGGCTTTTTTGTAAAAGACTGAAGAATAAAGGAACATCAGTTTTAGGTCGAACATGGGTCCAAAAATGAGGAAAGCCAATTTTGCTGAGAGTGGTACTCCGATGAGTGCAGCGGCGATAAAAGCGTCGGACGTGCTGCACACTGAAAGGAGGGCCGCGGCGAGCATCATGATTTGGATAGCAATAAGCGGGTTGGAAGTCATTTCGGCAAGGGCTGGGCGGTTGACCATGGTGCTAAAAGCGGCGGCGAGCATGGTTCCGCAGATGAAATAAAACGTGATGTCTAAAAAATCTTTAGTGGCCGAGTTTGCTATTTTTGGCCAAGAAAGTTTGGGTTTTTGGCTGGATTGAGTGGTTATGTTCCGAAACCCGCCCTCAAAAAGTGAGGGGGATGTAACACCAGGCTTGAGCAGTTGAGGGAGCGGGATTCGTGAGATAAGGAGTGAAACTAAGACCGCGATAGAATAACCCCCGATAAGCCGGAGCGCGGTCATTTCAAAGGGGCTTTGACCTTGAAACGCGATGTAGGTGCTCACCGCCGATACCCCGTTCATGATGGGACTTGAGAGCATGTAGGCCATGACCAAGGGCAGAGGCATGCCCCGTTTTAAAAGGCGTCGGATAATGGGGATCATTCCACATTCGCACACTGGAAATATGAGGCCTAAGGTTCCGCCAACTAATGCGCCAGCGACAACGTTCTTCGGTGATATTCGATTTATCCATGAGTCAGGAATGGTGACGTCAAGAATCACGCTGAGGATGCTTCCCACCAATAGGAAAGGTAAGCCTTCAAGAATGATGCTCAGGAAGGTGATGAGGAAATCGTTTAAATTAAAAGGGACCCACATGGCGGTTGGACGGTAACTTGAACTCTGTGTAATTGCAACTCACTGCCCCGTGTTTGGGGTTTTCAGTTAAGTTTGGGGTGGTTTAGAATCGTGTTCGGCTTTTTTTTCTGTGTGTGGCGCTGTGGATTGCCAGCGGGCAAGTGATTCTTCGTGAAGGTGTTTTTTGTGGAGGAGTGACCTGATCCATCCATATCTCGGACTGAGGACAAGGCTCGCGAGAAAGGCGCCACTGATAAGAAGGACAATGCACGCTCCCGGAGGGACGCTCGTCCAATACGAAATGTAGAGTCCACCCACACTGCCCACGAGGCCGACAATAGCACTACCCCATAACAAACGTTGATACGAATCTGTATACAGGTAAACGATGGCCGCAGGTCCAATCATTAATCCAACGGCCAGTACAACCCCCGCGGCTTGAAGGGATGCGATCATGGAAAACACGATGGAAACCATTAAGAGAATTTGCATCAGGTACGGGTTAACACCTTGAGTACGGGCAACATCGGGTTCAAACAGACTCAGAAGAATCGGCCTTTGAAGGAGGGTGAGGACTGGCACAGTGATTATTCCAATGGCAAGGCAGATCCAGAGATCGTCGTTACTCGTTCCCAAGATGTTTCCGAACAAATAATCCTCTAAAGGTTTTTGAATGTGACTCGCTTTATGAAGGGTAATCCCGAGTGCAAATGCGAAAGTGTAGAGCACGCCAATAGCTGTTTCGTCCTTGATTCGGGAAGACCGCGCAATGACTTGACCGCCTACGGCCACAAAGAGCGCGGACATCAGAGCTCCTGCAAATAAGGAAAGCGGGCTTAATCCAAAAAGCAGAATGCCTATAACAATTCCGGGGAGAAGAGAATGAGACAACGCGTCTGTGAGGAGTGCCAAGCGACGTAAAAGGATAAAGGCTCCGACAAAGCCGTTCGTAAAGCCAATCACCGCACACGCGAGAAAGGCCCGTTTCATGAAATGAAATTCGAATGGTTCAAGAAACGTCATGATGATGATGGGGGTGAGAAGGGTGTGGCCCACTGAACACAGGGGTATTGTAGGTGCGCTTTATGTTCTCCGGGGTGTGTACTTTGGCTACGGGACCATAGTCAATCAGCTCGCCATTGATAAATAAAATGTGCGAATAAAATTTGTGCACGTTATCTAAATCATGGTGCGCCGCCATCACGAGGTTACCCTTTTCGGCTAGGCTTTTAATGGTGCGACCAAGAGCCACTTGTGATGTGACATCAAGACCCGTGAAGGGTTCGTCCAGTAGGAAGACATGGGCTTCTTGAGCAAGAGCACGCGCAAGAAAGGCGCGCTGTTGTTGTCCCCCAGAGAGGGCTTTGATTTGGCGGTCCGCTAAATCACATAAACCCATGGTGTGTAAGGCTTCGGTGACCTTCTCTTCGTCTCGGGCGGTAAAGGGTTTCCTCCATCCGAGTTGGGAATACCGACCCAACTCTGCCAAGCCTCGGACCGTCAGGGGGAAATCCCAGTCCACTTTTTCTCGTTGAGGAAGATAAGCGAAGACAGAGGAGTGATCATGTCCCGCGTGTGAATGAAAATTTATTTCGCCTGTTTCGAAAGGGAGCAATCTCGCCACCGCTTTTAGCAGGGTCGTTTTACCTGCTCCGTTAGGTCCTATCACCGCTACGCAGGCGCCGCAGTCGATCTGAACGGATAAATGATGAACGGCCGGAACCCTGTTGTACGAGACGGTTAAGTTTTTGATCTGCAAATGGTGATCTATGCAATTGTGAGAGGAGGTGTTCATTTAGGGAAGGAGAACGTTCTGCTCAAGATTGTTTGTGGCCCAGATGACTTTCTCAAAAGAGAGTGTGGTCTCTTGTGTGTTTTGAACCGAAAAACGAATGGCAGATGGAGTGGGTTTCTTCCATTTTACAATCAGGAATAGGTCAACACCTTCTGAAGGAACCGAAAAAGGAAGGTTGGTCTGGATTGAAGGAGTGGTGGGATTCACCCGTAATAAAACGTTTGTGCCTTTCTCGATCTGAACAAACTCCGGAACGGAAGTAAACTCCATGGACAGCAAGGCGGAAGAGGGAAGGGGGGCATTCAATTGTGTGGCGGGGGCGATCACCGATGGGGCCTCGCCGATGACTTTGTAAAAGAGGAGACCGCATAAAAGGTATCCGCAAAATACGATCACCGCCGCTTTAATAGGGGAATTGCGCATTACCGGGTTAATCCTTCGACAATGGTGGTGACGTTATGGCGATACATTTCTTCGTAGTTCAGGACAGGAGGAAATCCAAAGGAATCCGCATACAACTTACCTCCCATCGAAGAGCCGGTTTCGGTCATCATCATTTCTAACACTTTTGGATTTTCCATGTTCTCAGCAAAAACTGCTTTTACGTTCATGGATTTAATCAACCGCACTAGGTCAGCTACTTTTTTTGAGGAGGGTTTATCGGCAGGCGTAAGACCCCCAATCGGATAAACTCTGAACCCATAATTATGCGCAAAATATCCAAAAGCATCGTGTGAGGTCACGAGTTTACGTTTTTCGCGGGGGATTTTGCCGATTTCTTTTGCGGCCCATTTTTCCAGGGAATCCAATTTGGAAACATAATTTTTGCGGTTGTTTGCAAAAAGGCTTTGTGATCCCGGTGCGAATTGAGACAAACGCTGTTCAACCACAGAAGCGGCTGTTTTCATGTTTTTAATACTGTGCCACCAGTGAGGATCAACGAAGCCATGATGTTCATCGTTGGATTTAAGCGTTGGAACCGAGTTTCCGATTTCCAGAACCTTGTTTTTAGAGCCGGTTGACTTCACAAATCGAGGAAGAAACTCCTCAAGATTTTTTCCAGCGGCAAGGACTAAGTCAGCTTTTGCAAGGTTTTCAATCTGTTTAGGTGAAGGATTAAAATCGTGAGGGTTGGTTCCAGGCGCCATGAGCGATGTGACCTCAATTATCTCACCACCAATGACCCGAGCCAGTTCAGTAGCCACCGGATGCAACGTCATGACCTGGAGTTTATCGGCAGCCCCGAGGTGAGCATGGGTGAGTGTCATGACAGCCAAGACGAAGGACGCGACGTTTAAATTCATGTGGGCTATTATGTGTTCCGATTTGAAAATTGCAAGTTGATTGCGAAATAGATTTACAATAATGCAAGTTAGTTGTATTAAGTGAAAATGAGCAAACAAATTTTATGCACGTGTTTAGTCGTACTGACGCTGACAGTTCCCTTTAAAATAAGAGCGGGTGAACTTGAGGAATTAAGGGAACAAGTGCGGCTTCTTACAAAATCCGTAGACGATTTAAAGAAGCAATTTACTGAACAGAGAGTGGAAGAGCATGTCCCTCACCAGGTCGAGAGTCAATCGGGACACCATGGTCATGACCATGGAAAAGAATCCTTTTCAATTAGCCCACGCATTGGGTCCGTGATTGATACCATCTCACAATACTCTTCTGATACCGGAATTGATTTTATCCCGCGCACTGTGGAGCTGACGCTTATGGCTGAAGTGGATCAATTTGCGCTTGGGTATATAGTTTTAAATGCAGGTACTGAAATTGAATTGGATGAGCGCACTGGATTTTTGCGGCGGCATGATGGCAACTATGAAGTTCAGGTTGAAGAAGCAGCCATTGAAACCACGTCACTTCCTTATGGATTAAAAGTTAAGGGCGGTCAGTTTTTTGCAGACTTCACAAAACTAGGAAAAGTTCATCCCCATGATAGACCCTTTATTGATGGGCCACGCAGTGTGGATACCGTTATTGGAGGGGAGACACTCGCGCGCGGGTTCGAAGTGAGTTATACGCCGGAATGGATGAACCAATATGCGCGACTGACCGGCGGATTTGTGGATGGCATTGGGTCTGAAATTCCAAATGCAACAGTAGATTTGCCTGATGGCAGTACGCATACATTGTTTAGAGGGCGCCGTGACTTTCAGGACATGACTTATTATGCGCGGGGAGAGACGGCGATGGAATTGGGTTCAGTGAAAGTTGAATTTGGAGCGGATTACGCAACAAATTTTGATGCCGAGCGGCGCCAGATTGCATCTGCTGATTTACTTGCGAGATGGAAACCATTTAATAACCGAAAAGATGCTTTTGTGTGGGGCGCCGAGGCCTTATGGCAAAGAGAACAAGCGGTTGTTCCTACTCTTGGGTTGGGCGCCATTGATACCGATGGGGATGGAGTGGCAGAAACCCCTGTTTTCACAAATACCGGAACTCAATTTGCGCAAGGGGCGGGTTTTTATACTTATGCGCAGTATCGTTTTGGGAAGTACTGGGAACCTGGTGTGCGCTATGACTTTACGCGCCCGGATATTTTTGAGTTCCGCGACACGGACGCTGATGGGTTTAACGAAACTTTTACTAAATTTTCAAATGATATCCATACCTACTCGGCGTACTTGACCGCTTACCCATCTGAAAGTCAGCGTTTAAGGCTTCAATTCAGTTATGTTGGAATTAACGAAGACAATTTCTTTGCTGGAGGCAACGTTCAAGGCCCAAGGGACCAATTCCAAGTTTGGTTACAATGGACCGTTTTTTTGGGAGAACATAAACATTAGATTGTTTAACACGAACTTGTTTCTTTCGTCCTCTAACACCTACGTCAGGAAAGACCGTTCCCTGTAATCTTTAGGGCCTGAGACGTATCGGGATTTGAAGAGGCGCGAGAAATAGAAAACGTCCTTGATGCCGCATTCCGCAGCGATTTGTTTAATAGGACGCTGGGTTGTGCGCAGTTCGGACGCGGCTTTTGTGAGGCGGGTTTGGATGACGTACTGCGACGGTGAAATCGAATACACAGCTTTAAAAAGGCGACGGAAATGGGTGGCAGACAAACCATGCGGAAGCGGGGGTGAAGGGGAGTTTGATCCGAAAGGGGCAAGACGCTGCACGGACTCAGCCCAAGTTTTGATTTTCGCAGCGTGGCCTAATTCCGGAGGGGATAGGAAATTGAAAGTTCCGGGCAAGGAGCATACCTTCGAAGTGTTGAACCGCTTGTTCTTAAAGGGTTTTGAGTGCGATCATTTTAAATAATTTTTCGTAAGCTTCGCGGAATCCGTCCTTTGCTGTGAGAGGAATGATTAATTTTGATTTTGAGATCAGGCCGCACCGATAGCCTGATTGAATGCGAGGTCCCGTAAGCGTGATAAAATAATGGTCCCACGTTTCTCCATCCACTGGGACGAATGCATAAGGGTTTTTGCACAAGGGCTCCCACCAAGTGACAGGTGCGTGGAGAATTTGTTCACTTCCCCCCGCAAACTGAAAACGGACCCGACCCGCTGCTGCAAAGTTCAAGGAACAATAGTCCTTTGGCAGGCGATCTTTGAAAACATCGCATTTTGGGATATGATTAACCCCCCCCCATTGAATGCCCTCAAAATATTTCACAGCAGGTCTTTTAATAACGGGTGGCATTGCGAATCAGAGTAGGCGAACGACTAACGTTTTACCGAGAGGATTTCCGCCGTCTGGGACGACAGCGTTAGGATGGCCTTTTTTTTACCCATCTGATCAATGAGCGTGCAGGTCCAGACCGGCGCCAGAGAGTTCGCGTGGTTCTTTTCGAGAACAACCCATATTTTACTTATGTCGATCTGGTTTTCGGCTGCAAAAGTTCTTGCTTTGTGAATGATTTGGCTGGACGGGAGTTGAAGTTTATCGAAAGAAAAAGCCAACTTTTCGTTGTTGGCCAAGGGTGGGCTCACACTGACCGAAGTGTTTTTAATTTCGCCGTTTTTATACATCAGACTTTTGCGTTTGGTTGTACTTTGAGGCGCGTAATAAGTAATTTTCCAATCCAGTGGGAAATCGTCTTTACCATCTGCTTCTGTTTCGACGCGCAACATGTACATCGACACCAGATCGTGGGAAATATTTTCTATGTTTACTAAGACATCCTGAAGCGAGGGCCCCTCGATTAGATTAACGCTAGTAACCGGTTCAGGGCCGGTGGAAGGAGTTGCAGTCGTTTCACTAGGGAACGTGTTTGTTTCTGTGACAGGAATCGACGGAGGGTCAATCAACGGTGCGAAGTTTGTGCTTATGGACCCTAACATGTCAGCTTCATCAAACAGGGGTGGCGAATTTACGTTGCCTACTTGTATTGGCTTTTCCTCCGGAATTTCGTTGGGAGATGAAGGGACAAGGACGGTTTTTGGCGCGGGCTTCCAATAAATCGAAACACCGATCCATCCCAACGACGTAAATACGATCAAAATCAGGGCTATCGACCACCAGAACTTAGAACTGAATGAAAGTCCAATTTTAGTAAATTGCGTGGGGAAAAATTGTTGAAAATCGTCATGGGTGTCATCCAGAATTTGCGCCACCTGAGTGGGTTCTTCGGTGTAGAGAACCTCCATTTCACGTAATTGGTCCCGTACTTCTTCGGCATTTGCAAAACGATCGCCTCGATGTTTGGCAAGGCATTTAAGGATCAGATCGTTCAGTTCTTCTGAGATGTACGGCGCCACGCTGCGCGGGCCAACTGGATGCGAGTTTACATGAGCATGTTTTATCACGTAGTCCGAGACCCCTTCAAAAGGTCCACGACCTGTAACGGCTTCGTATAAAAGAACGCCAATGGAATAAACGTCCGTTGAAGCCGTGATAGGTTCGCCCAGCACTTGTTCCGGGGCCATGTATCGGGCTGTGCCGACACGGTCGGATGCTTGAGTGAGATCGGCCTGTTCGTCGAGCATTTTAGCTATACCAAAGTCGACAATTTTCACTGTGTCTTTGCCTGCGATTAAGATATTCGACGATTTCAAATCGCGATGCACAACAAAGAGCCGGTGTGAAAAGGCCATGGCATCGAGGATTTGATCGAAAACGGATCGCAACCGTTCCTCACCCAGCACGCCACTTGCAAAGACACGGCTCAGCGGGTGTCCGGGAACGTAACCCATCGATATACAATAATGGTTACCCTCTTTAAAGCAGTCGTGGACTTCGACGATGTTAGGATGATGCAACTTGGCTTGGACTTTTGCTTCGTAGAGAAAACGTTGTTGGAAGGTCACGTTGGAAGTCAGATTTTCTGCTAACACCTTGAGTGCGTCGATTCTCCCGAGTACCACATGCCGAGCCCGATAAACAGCGCCCATCCCTCCAACCCCAATAAGGTCGAGAATTTCATAGCTACCGAATCGTTGCCCCGAATTTAACATGCCTTGGCAAAGTTATGAGAATTCTTCATCATGAGCAAGTCCAACGCGCCTGATTTATGGGAAAGGGACATAATAACCATGACACAGACTCTTGCCGAACTTGATTTTCAGTACTGCTGGCATCCGTTCAGCTCGTCTGACGTCCCTGCCAAAGATCGGCTCGTTATCGTAAAAGGTAAGGGCGAATGGTTGTGGGACGATCAGGGAAGGCGGTACTTAGACGGAAACTCCTCAATCTGGTGCAACATTCATGGGCATAACCATCCCGCTCTTAACCGGGCATTGGTGGAGCAGGTTAAGAAAGTGGCGCACTCGTCCTATTTAGGTCTGGCCAACGAGCCGGCGTCGATTCTTGCCCAAAAGCTCGTTAACGTACTTCATTCCAAGACTAACCTTGGATTTCCTCGAGGCATTTCAAGGGCTCATTTGCCAAGACGTGTGTTTTATTCCGACAACGGTTCGTGCGCAAACGAAATCGCAGCGAAGATGGCTGTCCAGTTTTTTAGGATTACAGGTCAGGCTCAACGCAAGATTCTTGTTTCATTCGATAATGCGTATCACGGCGATACGATGCTCAACGTAAGTCTTGGTGGTGTAAGTGTTTTTTCGGAACCTTACAAAGACCTGCGGATTAAAACGCATCGGGTTCGAGACCTGGCCGACTTAAAGAAGTTGTTGGCCCAAAAAGGGAATCAAGTCGCCGCGGTGTTTCTTGAAAGTGCTCTGGCGGGAGCGGGGGGAATGATACCGCATCCACCGGGTTTTATGGAGCACGTCAGCGCCAGTGTCCGAAAAGCGGGAGCCTTATTGGTTGTCGACGAAGTGCTTGCTGGGTTTGCGCGCACGGGGCCTTTCCTCGGGTGTTACCGAGAAAAGGTAACGCCGGATTTTATCACTCTTTCGAAAGGGTTAACTGCGGGCTACTTGCCCTTGGCCATTACCCTCGCTCCAGAACGTGTGTACCAAGTTTTTAAAGGTGATTACTACAGTGGCCGCCTGTTTTACCACGGTCACACGTACACCGCCAATCCGCTCGCCTGTCGGGTTGGGCTGGAAAATTTGGTGTTGTTTGAGACCACGGATGTGATGACGAGAGTTAAGACGTTATCCGAAGAATTTGCGTGGGAATTGAGCAAACTGAGTACGATGACAGGCCTTGAAACAGGAGCACTCGGGATGATCGGATACATCAGAGTGCCGCACCATAGGACCAAAGGAGACCAAGCGCGAACTGAGTGTTTAAAACTGCGCGCCAAAGGAGTATTAACCCGGCCCATAGGCAACACCATCGTTTTGATGCCGCCCTATTGTATCAGTTCCAAGAACATCAGAACCCTTGTTCAAGCGATCGCGCGATAGTTTAAGAGACTGGAAAATCCCAAAGGGGAGTTGCGTCTCTTTCGACCACTTTCAAAAGGGATTCTCTGGGATCATGGACGCAACCCCTTTGGGGGTTGTGTGTCGACTTACTTGTACCCAGGGTTTCTCGAGGACGAGCAACCCTGGGTATATGCGGAAAATCCGCACAACCCCAAAGGGGGTTGCGCCTCTTGGGACGGAAGGCATGAAGTTGCTGGCATCCCTCCGGGATGCGTTCGTCGTGGGGCCGTGGTCCGGTGGTGTCACTCGTACCTCGCTCAACCACCGGCTACATGCTGGGAAGCCTCCGGCTTGTATGATTGCGATTATTGTTATCTGACCCAAAGGGGTTGCGCCTCAATTTAAGTGTGAGGCTGCTTTCGGATGCTCACTACGCTAGGCAGGAGAAAGCCAAGGAATGGATTATTCCTTGTGCAAAAATTGAAATAAAAAGGCGGCCTTAGGAAAAGGCCGCCTAAAATCAATAGAGCGCGATTATTTAATTTCGCGGTGCAGAGTGTGACGACGCAAAAACGGGTTGTATTTTTTCTTTTCCAACCGGCCCTGAGTGTTAGGGCTTTTTTTGTTTTTGTTCGTAATATAGCGGGAAGGGGGTTTTCCCTCTTTAACTGCTTCTGTACATTCTAAAGTAATGATTTCACGTGCCATAATTATTCTCTCCTTCTGTCGTCGTCGCCATCCTCATCGGAATCGTCTTCAGATTTGCCCATCATTTCGCTGAACGGGGTTTCCGTGGTCCACCGCCGTTTGTGGCGATTTTCTTTTTCAAGCTGGGCCTGACATTGAACCGTGTGTCGGCAAAATGGAATAGCTTCCAAACGGGCGACTGGAATGGGTTTACTAGTCATTTCACAGACACCATACGTCTTGTCATCAACACGTTTTAGAGCCTCTTCGATTTCGTAGAGGGCGTCTTGTTCCTGTGAAAGAATTGTTAAAGCAAAATCGCGGTCATACGCTTCGCTGCCTGCGTCGCCTTGGTGCATGCCAAGACCTGAAGACTCGACTGGCTTCTCGCGCACGGTGGCTTGAGTGACATCGTGCATCTGATCTAGAAGCGCGTCACGTAATGCGAGGAGTCGATTTTTTTGCTGTTGGAGAAATTGTGATGTGAGGTGTGTCGCTTTAACAGGAATGCGAACTTCATCTTCTTCTTCTTCTACTTTCGGAGCCTTGGGGGTAGGAACCTTTTTAGCGGCCGGAAGTTTATCTTTTGCAACCGGCTTAACGGGGGCAACGACCTTTGGCTTTTCAATGGTCTTCTTTTTTTCTGCTTTTGGCTCTTTCGCCTTAGCAAGAATTTTTTTAATTGGTTTTGAGATCACTTTGAGAACTTTGCTTAGCGCAGATTTTTTGGCTGCTGGTTTGGAAATTTTTTTGGTTTTAGATTTTTTCATCTGGAACCCGTACCTTCCTTTGGAGCCCTATCATTAGTCAGGGTCCGGTTTTTTTAAAGGGTCACGTAGTTTGCCTTGAGTTTGCTTATCGTCAAGTGCAGAAGACGATTATTTTTTCAGCTCATTTAGCCCTTGGATCAAACGAGCCCATCGAAGGATTGATTGTTTCCTCTTCTTGCCACTGATATTCGTTTGCCCCTAAATATCGGCAATTTAAACTAAAAAACCCCGTCCGATATTTCCAAAAATACGGCCAAAGTGTTGTTCGATCCGTTATAGGATGAGGCAGGCCATCTAATCGCTCGCGAGGGACGAAAGCAAACTCCCCTTCTGGATGTGGAGGCGGGAGTTTGTTTAGTTTTCTTTTTACCTCGAACAAGAACATTAACCAGTGACCCGCCCCCTCGTATGCGTGTTCCGAGATCAGTCCAGTCAAATGCAAATCAGGGACGTCGAGGTTCATTCCAACTTCCTCATACGCTTCTCGGACGGCGCCTTGATAAGGTGATTCCCCTTTGTTTGTTTCGACTTTGCCTCCCGGTGGACTCCACAGTCCCGCGTTGGGCTCGCGCGTGCGGTGCAACAGTAACACCTCGTCTGCCTCGTTAAAAATATAAAGCAGCGTCGCAACCTTATGAGGAAGGGGGGACTCAGTCATCGCTCCTCATTCAGGCCTTTTCAACCATTGCGTAGGCGTTGTGATTATGAATGCTTTCAAAGTTTTCTGCTTCAACTTTGTACCAAGTGATGTCCTTGTGCGCATTCAAGTGCAAGGCGACATTACGCACCAAGTCCTCCACGAACACAGGGTTGTCGTAAGCTCGTTCGGTCACCGCTTTTTCGTCTTCACGTTTCAGGAGTGAGTACAATTCGCTGCTCGCGCTTTTCTCAACCATGGCGATTAAATCTTCCAGCCAAACAGGATGTAAAGTTCTGATCTGAACATCGACGTGACCCCTCTGGTTATGCGCGCCACGTGCACTAATGGCCTTAGAGCACGGGCAAAGGGTTGTTACGGGTATCGTTGCGCCAGTGATAAAATCCATCTCATCCTTAATGACACTCGCTTCGAAACGCCCGACGTAATCGATCAAACTTTTAATCCCCGTAACTGGAGCCGCTTTTTCCAAGAAAAAAGGGAACTCGAAACTGATGTGGGCATTCTCGGCATCCAGACGTTTTTGCATAGCCTTGAGGATGTCGGGTATGTTTTGAACGTGGATTTCACGCCCGTGCGCATTGAGCACTTCGAGAAAACGGCTCATGTGCGTGCCTTTATAATGATGAGGCAAATCCACGGTCATCGAAATGCGTGCGATCGTGTGCTGCCCGATGTGTGCCTTATCGCGGATTTGAATTGGATACTTCAATTCTTTTACGCCGACACGATCGATGCGAATTTTGCGCGTGTCGCGTTCCATTTGCTTATCGTCGAGTTGGCTTTTCCGGGGGGGTGTTTCTTTCAATTGCTTTTCCTTAGTCATAAGCCTTTTTCGTTTCCGCGGACAAAATATCTATTAATGAGACCAAAACAAGTTTTGTTTAACAACGACCATATTGAAACCATAAACGCAAAAGTGGGATGAGACCACGGGGGAGTGAGACGGACGATCAAGATTCTATGGCATGTTTGAGCTCTTGAACGACGAAGTCTATATCGGATTTTGATATGTAAAAATGGGGAGAAAAACGGATGATGGGCCGTTGGTCCCTGAGGTGTCTGAGGGAAACGTGAATATTTTTGGCGATGAGGTGCTCGGAGATTTTCTTTAAGTCGGCGGTAGGATGGAGGACGGTCACAATGGCCGATCGCTCCCCAGGGTTTGCGGCGCCATCAAGGAAGGTGAACCCTAAACCGTGAAGGTGGTTCGCTAAGTAATCGCGTGTTTCGAGCACTGACTGATGTATCGCGGTAATGCCGATCGTATTTAAAAGTTCCATGCTCGCGTTCATGCCGGCGATACCGATCAGGTTCATGGCTCCTGGTTCGTAGCGTCGGGCGCTTTCTTCAAATGCTATGGAGTCTTGGGCGATGAAGTTAGGAGATTGAACGTTCCAAGCTCCAACGAGTGTGGGCCGCACTTTTTCGAAATGCTCCTTCCGAATGTAAACAATACCTGCCGCGAGTGGGCCTAACATCCATTTGTGAGAGTCTGCCGCCAAAAAATCAACATGCTCGACTGAAGTAGGGGCCATACCGATGCTTTGTATCGCGTCAACACAGAATAGAATTCCGCGTGAATGCAGGTATTTACCTATCGCATCTATATCAATCTGAAACCCACTCAAATTGTTGACCGACGTCAAAGCCACTAGCCGCGTTTTTCCTGTGATGTGTTTTTCGAGATCGGAAATCCGGATCTGACCATGCGCAGCAGTCGTGATCGCGGAAACTTTAACGCCGAGTCGTTCCAAGCCTTTCCAAGGATACACGTTAGCTGGATAATCATCTCGATAACAAATGACCTCGTCACCCGCGTTCCAGTCGAGTCCATTGGCGACGAGATTTAGGCCGAGCGATGTCGGGCCCAATAAAGCGATTTCTTCGGGCAATGCATTTAATAGTTTGGCCGCATTTTTGCGTGCTAACCCAAGGATACTCCATAGGCGTTGGCCTTCTTGATCACCTGTACTCGCGATTTCCGCCATTTCACGAATGGCTTCAGCAGCGCAAGCGGGGATAGGGGCCACCCCGGCGTGCGCCATAAAAATGGAGTGTTTTGTGACCGGGAAAATTGTTTCACGCAAGGGGGTATCCGCGTGGAGGTCTTTAATAGTCCAAGGTACGGTCAAGTTTGCCATAACGAGTTTCTAGTCCATCCGCTCAACTCTGGCAATCGACTTTCAATGGAGGGGATTGACGTGGTCCGCCCTTTGGCTATTTACAGTATTAACGAGGTTTAGGGGCGTCGGACGGGGGAGCGTTCTGTTTTCTTTTTTTAGTCGGCTTCGAAGTTTTTTGAGTGACGGTCACTTTAGTCGGGAGCGTTACGAATAGATCATTACTCGCCCCAATATTCTGTGGAATACCCACGGTGACCAAAGTTTCTTTGGACCCATCTTCAAGTTGTCGTTCTTCGACGATAGGTTTAAGAGCCTGGGCTTTTGCTGCACTCGCCTCTGCGGCTTGTCTTTCAGCTAATTCCTTGGGTTTTATAATAAAGGCATTGATCAGTACGATAATTCCGGCCCATACAAGAACGTATAACGCAACAGTGATAAAAATCGTTTTATAGTGATCAGGAATTTTCATGCGGGCAGAATACCTTACACAAGTAATCACCTCCTTACAACCTGTCTTGCCAGATGCGCCCATCAGTGGTTAATAGTTTGATATATTAACACCAACCATTACGACTATTCGTTGCCCCCTGAACTGATCGCTCAAACCCCTGTTCAAAGGCGAAGTGATTCTCGCATGCTGGTGATTGAGCGAAAGACAGGTCTTTTTAAAGACGACGTTTTTACAAATCTTGGAGCTTATCTCGCACCTGATGATTTGGTTGTTTTGAATAACACAAAAGTGATCCCCGCCCGGGTGTTTTCGGACGATGGCCGTATCGAAGCGCTTTTGACCGAGGAACGATCTGAAAACGAGTGGATATGCTTAATCAAGCCCGGGAAAAAGGTTCAGCTGGGAACAGTGATTTCGCTTATTGGAGTTGATGCAGAGTGCGTAGAAATTATGCCAGAGGGTGAACGCGTGATGCGTTTTAAATCTCGCCCCGACCTTGATAAATCGGGAGTGATGCCGCTTCCCCCTTACCTTCAAAGGGCCCAGAAACAAAAGGGACCGGATCAGCTTGCGACCATGGATCTAGAACGGTACCAAACCGTGTTTGCATCCCAGCGCGGGGCCGTCGCAGCTCCAACAGCGGGACTACATTTTACGTCGGAAATTCTCAATCGGTTCTCGCACACTTTCCTGACGCTTCACGTAGGAATTGGAACGTTTCGCCCGGTTAAAACCGAAAATCTGGAAGATCATGTCATGCACGAAGAACGCTATTCTATTTCTGTCGAAACAGCAGAGAGAATTAATAACGCAACCCGAGTCGTGACCGTCGGTACCACATGCGTGAGGGCACTGGAAAGTGCGGCAAAACCTGCGTCGTCTGGACATAAACCTTATCGAGTCGAGGCGACAAAGGGATTCGAAAGAACAAGCATTTTCATTCATC
This sequence comes from Verrucomicrobiota bacterium, assembly GCA_034440535.1. Taxonomy (GTDB): domain Bacteria; phylum Verrucomicrobiota; class Verrucomicrobiia; order JAWXBN01; family JAWXCD01; genus JAWXCD01. The sequence goes on from JAWXCD010000002.1 coordinate 15,960, forward strand.
CCCCGTATCAGTTTAAACTGGTAGACACCCTTCTGACGAATTTCCACCTACCCAAATCCACCTTGCTCATGCTCGTTTCCGCCTTCGCCGGAAAGGATTTGATCATGAGTGCCTACGCTCACGCAGTAAAACAGCGCTACCGCTTCTTCAGTTACGGCGATTGTATGTTGATCCTCTGAGGGAAGCGATTTGCGGGACAAGTGGCACAGGCTGATATTGTTCACAATATTTGTTATGTTCGCGCCGACGTAAACATGATATAAAGCGTGAACAAATGAAACGACACATAAATGTCTTTGAAGAACGACTCCAGTTTCTTCTTCAAATTCCTGATGGGGTAAGTAAAGCAAAATTTGCCGATCAAAAGATCTGCAACGATATCGGGGTGGATCTCTTGGTTGAGCTGAATGGCCCCTCTGGTAAACTAATCATTTTGGCTAAATGCAAAAGCCGTATCCGTCCTGTTGAAGTTCCCAGTCTGCTGGATCAATTGAAAAAGGCGTCTGCCCGGTTGATTCAAGATTCCCGGTTTTCAAGGAGAGGTGCGCGCTCGATTATCAAAGTGATCGCCGCGCCATGGATTTCCCCAGCCGTTGCCGATGACTGTGCGGGCCAAAAAACAGGATGGTTTGATCTGGCGGGCAACTGTCTGCTGTCTTTTCCTGGGTTTCATCTTGAGCGGCTGGGACATCCGAACCCCGCAGCGGAGAAGCCTCAACGCCCACGTCTTTCCAGCCCCCATGTGGGGCGCGTGTTGCGGGCGCTTCTGGCCCCCGACAATCTTGGAAACTCGTGGACGCAAAGGGACCTGCAAGCCCACTGCGTTCCCGGCGTGAGTCTTGCATTGGTCAATAAAGTTGTCCAACAACTGAGAGAAGAGGGTTTTCTCGTGGATGGTACAACTCGCCGTTTTGGCCTAAAACAGCCGGAAAAGCTGCTGACCCTCTGGCGGGATCAATATCGTTTTGACCGCCACGAGCGCCGCAATTGCTTTACTTTGCTAAGTGGCAATCAGCTCAAGGCCCGTTTTCTCGAAGTGGTCAAAAAAATGAACTCCCTTTCTGGAGGGCATGCTTTGATGTGCTCCTTCTCCGCCGCCGATTTTCTAGCGCCCTACGTCCGCCAATCCAAGGAGTGGGTCTTTTTGCATTCCAAATATGCCGATATGTTTATCCAGAAACTCGATGGCAAGCTGGTTTCGAGCGGGGAAAACGTCGTGATCCTGATCCCGGAAGACGACGGCGTATTTTACCTTGGACAGGAGCTAGGCGCCGGGGCCAACGTGACCAATCCCATACAGACCTACCTCGACCTCTGGCATTCCGGGTCCCGTGGTCAGGAAGCAGCACAAGCTTTACTGGATCAAATACTTAAGCCAATATGGAATAAGATTACGCCATGAACCTTGAGCCGCGACATCAGAACGAATATTCTTCACGGCAAACTCAAGCGGCCCGCCGCGTCCTCATTGACCTTGGCCAGGTGTTGGCCAGCTTTTCCGACTGCCTTGTGCTCGTGGGCGGGTGGGGCCGGATTTGTTGATTAAAAATCCGCAGACGCCCCATATCGGCAGTCTTGATGTGGACCTCGCGTTAAATGTCGAACGTCTTGCCGGTCGTCGTTATGCAGAACTACTCACGGTGCTTTTGAATACCCGTCGCTATCACAGGGGAAACAAGGGGTTCCAGCTTTATACGGCTGTCGATCTTCATGACGGCGAAAAGCCGGTCCGCGTGGATGTCGAATTTCTGGCGCCCACTGATATCAATTTTAAGAAAAACAAACCGAAGTTGCTCGCACAGTTCCGTGTCCTGCAAGCCGACGGATGCCGCGCCGCCTTTCATAACCCAACCATTCTAACCCTCGAAGGGCCAATGGTGTCCGGAATACAAAACACCGTTCGATTCCAAATTGCATCCCTTCCGGACTTTCTCATCATGAAGGCGTTTGCCCTCAATGGACGTGATAAACCTAAAGACGCCTATGATATTTGCTACTGCCTAGAGAGCGCCCATGTGAGGAATTCGATCCAGGACGACTGGCGCGCGCGTAAATCCGAGCAAGACGTTGTCAGTGAGATCGGTTTTCTCAAAGAAAAGTTCAATGGCGTGGAGTCCTTCGGCCCTCAGCAAGTCGTCGAGTTTTTTAATTCAACCGACGAAGAAGAACGCCTGTCCCAAGCCCGCCGCGCCATGAAACCGTGGTCGCCTTCCTCCTTTCCTTGTAAGCCTATCTACCCTTAATTTTTTAGGCTCTTCGTGGAATCATGTGGGTTGGTTTAGGGACGTAAAACTGAAATTCGAAGGGACAATTCCGAAGGGTGCGTCCATTTGGTCGACTAAATATGAGAAACATAGAAAATGGCTTTTAAACGACCGATAATTTGTCTGTCCCCGGCGGCCCGGCCCGGGAACAAGTGTCATTTTTCAATGGCTATCGTCATTGACAGCCATAAATATGGTTTTATGGTTATTGTATGAAAACCACATTGGATATTGCGGATTCCATTTATTTTCAAATTAAGGCGAGGGCTGCCCTGAAGGGGACGACTGTAAGGGCTCTTGTTTTGGAGGCGCTCAAGGAAAAGCTCGAATCTGAAGCTGGAGGCGGGAGACGGGCCGTGGGATGGCGTAAAGTGTTCGGGAAAGGTCCCAAGGCAGGACTGGCCGAGGTGCAGGCTGTAATCGATGAAGAATTTTCCAGAATCCATCTAGATGACTGGCGATGATCCTTGATACAAATGCCATTTCAGCCCTGCTGGCGGGTGACACCGATCTGGCAGAAGTGTTGGATGTCGAGTCACGGCATCATCTTCCCGTCATTGTTCTAGGAGAATATCGTTATGGCTTGTTGTCTTCCCGACACCGGAAGAAGTTGGAAAAACTGCTGGCTGAACTTGTGAGCGAGTCGTGGATTATATCCCCGGATGAAGAAACTTCCCTGGTTTATGCCCAAATCCGTCATGGACTGAAGTCGTCTGGTAAACCCATTCCTGAAAATGATATCTGGATTGCCGCGCTGGCGTGCCAGCATGATTTGCATATCGTGAGCCGAGACGTCCACTTCGATCATGTACCCCAAGTCAAAAGAATCGTCTGGTAAGCGGTCAGGCCCTTAAGACGATAGCCGCCTCCATCACGCGAAGGGCCGGGCAAACTTTGAACTCGGATCATAGTTCAAATACGAGAAACATAGAAAATAGCCGCGAAAAGGCGCAAGAGACACAAAAAAGAAGCAGGGAAAAGTAATCTCACACGAAGACACGAAGTTGGGAGGAGGGAACCGCAGATGAGCACAGATTCACGCAGATTGAGGGGAGGAGCTGGAAGAAGCCCGATGTCAGGTACTAAAGGATATTAACCATTATTGTGATATGTTCGTGGGAAATAACAGCTTCTGGTTTGATTCCCAATTTGTTCCCTCGCCCTCGGTGTTCACATGCAAGCGACGATTGAACCAATAAAAGGTATCACGTCTGAGTTTCTTACCTAAAATCTGCGTCAATCTGTCCTCATCTGAGGTTAAATCTCCTCGAACCTTCGCGGCTTCGTGCCTTTGCGTGAGAAAAGAGGGGTGAGGGGAGAGCAACAAAAGTTGAATCCTCGGTTGCTTTTAGGAAAAGCGCGGTTAAAATGATCGACTCTTAATCGATTATGACACTTTTATCTAAAATATTATTGGTAGTGACTCTTGCGGCCTGCGGAGCGGCGTTTTTCATGGGACTTGAGTATCGCGAAATCAAGGGGAAGTCAGAGTCGGTTGTAGAAGTGTCCCAGACCAAGCTCCAAACTGAACTTGAACGGGCTGATTCTTATAAGAAAAAGATGAACGAGGCTCTTACTGACGCTGAAAAGGTTAAAAAGCAAATTGAAGTGAGCCAACGTGAGCTCCGTGATGCTCAGGAGAAGCTTGCTCGTGCAGAAGAAGATTTAAAATCGCATCAATCAAAATCTGTGGCCGATGACGCCAAGATTGAAAGTATTCAAGCCCAGCTTGACGAAATCCAGAAAGATTCCCGCGACCTCGAATCAAAATTGTTTGCCAAGGACGATGAAATATCACGCCTCCGCGACCTCATGTACGTCGGACCTACCAAAGACAAATCGGCGCCCCTTCCTACACGCTAAGTCGTTGCTGAAGTTATTTTATTTCAGCCATGTAATGCGGTGCCTCAGTTCGCAAAGTTTTCGAACGAACTGTGCTGATGGGCGGGTGATTAGCTTCGTTCTGAGTAAATTAAGGAACTCTCCATTGTCTGCAAATCGACTCTGAATCAGTGAACGCACTTTGGACAAAATGGGAAAAATTAGCCTTTGAGGTTGCCGCCGCGTGGGGTGGCTGGTAAGTAAGCATACTTTTTGAACCGAAAACCATTGAAATGATCTCCGATTATCTAGAACTAGGCAAGGCGCGCTTGAATTTTCTCGTGCTCGTTTCGACATTTGTGGGGTTCTACGCGGGGAGTCCGGACGTCATTGACAAGTGGCTCCTCTTTCACACGCTTGTGGCGACATCGTTGGTAGCGCTAGGTTCGGGGGCGCTGAATCAATTGATAGAGATGAAAATAGACGCGACCATGAACCGCACAAAAGACCGACCACTCCCCGCCGGTAGGCTGACACAAAGGCAAGCGCTGTTTTTTGGATGCGTCACCTCTCTGACCGGATTGGCTTATCTATTGATATCGGTGAACATACTCACCTGTGCCATTGCTGCCATCACATTAATCAGTTACCTCTTGGTTTATACCCCTTTAAAGAGAATCACCTGGTACAATACTCTCGTTGGGGCAGTACCCGGGGCCTTTCCACCATTGCTCGGATGGACAGCCGCAACTGATCACTTGGCGCTGGGCGGGCTTTCTTTATTTGCCATACTTTTCTTTTGGCAGATCCCGCATTTTTTTGCGATCGCTTGGGTGTATCGCGAGGATTATCGGTTAGCTGGGTTTCACATGCTTCCAGTGATCGATCCCGATGGTAAACGCACAGCATTTCAGGCTATTATCCACACCTTTCTTTTATTGGCGGCGAGTGTACTTCCTTCTTGGCTTGGAATAACAGGAAAGGTGTACCTCGTGGGGGCCATTATTTTGGGCTTGGCGTTTCTTGTACTCGCCTTCCGGTTCTTAGGGGATAAGTCTAATCGCACGGCTCGAATATTATTTTTTGGATCGGTGTTCTATCTGCCTTTACTATTAGCACTTATTGTCTTCGATAAAAAATAGCACTGAAAATTGTGATCTTATATTGACAGCATCACAGCTGCCCGATAATTTCCGATATTCCTTTCAGAACATTTTGAAAGAAACCACTTTACGCAAGGATTGAGAATGGACCACGCGACGACACATGATGATGGGCATGCACACGATGCGCCGCATCACGAGGAATTAGGTTTTTGGCGCAAGTACATATTTTCCACTGATCACAAAGTCATTGGGATTCAATATGGACTCACGTCCCTAATTTTTCTGTTCTTCGGTTTTTCACTCATGATGTTGATGCGCTGGCAATTGGCGTATCCCGGTCAACCACTTCCTTACATAGGATGGATGTTTTCCCATTCAATGCCAGGCGGAGTCATGACCCCGGATTTTTATAACGCCCTTGGCGCGATGCACGGAACCATCATGGTGTTCTTAGGGATTGTACCCCTCGCGTTCGGAGCATTTGGAAATTACGTAGTGCCCCTACAAATTGGCGCGCCTGACATGGCATTCCCTAAGTTGAACGCTATTAGCTACTGGGCATATCTTGCGGGTGGCTTAATCATGTTGATCAGCTTTTTCGTTCCCGGAGGAGCTGCAAACGCAGGATGGACTGCTTATCCTCCATTATCCGTCATTACAACGCCCATCGACCCCAAATTAATCATTAACGCCCTAGATAGCTCTTCTCTTGGATTTTTAAAATCAATCGGTGAATGGTTACATCACAGTCCATTTTTTGGTGGGGTAGCCGCCGTCGCGTCGAAGTGTTGGAATGGGCAGAGCCTGTGGTTGATCGGCATGATTCTTTTAATTACCTCGTCGCTCCTTGGATCAGTGAACTTTATTGTAACCATCATCCAGTTGCGTTGTCCTGGAATGACGTGGATGCGATTGCCGTTCTTTTGTTGGGCACAGTTGGTCACTGCATTTTTGCTTCTGTTGGCGTTTCCTCCGTTAGAAGCCGCCGGGGTGATGCAGCTCATGGACCGCGTCGCTGGAACAAGTTTCTTTTTACCAGAAGGGTTGAACGTAAGTTATGCCGGAGCCAACGTGGTGGCCGGATACACCCGTGCGGGGGGTGGCTCACCTCTACTCTGGCAACATTTGTTTTGGTTCCTTGGACATCCAGAAGTGTATGTTCTGATTCTTCCAGGCCTTGGGATTATCTGCGAAGTGATTACCAATAACACGCGCAAACCGATTTGGGGTTATCGTTCCCTTGTTTATTCCACGCTGACGATCGGGTTCCTATCGTTTACTGTTTGGGCGCATCATATGTACCTGACTGGGATGGGTACAAAGATCAGCGCCTTTTTCCAAACGACCACGATGATGATCTCCATTCCATCGGTCATTATTTTGACCGCGTATTTCATATCGTTATGGGGCGGATCCATACGATTCACGACACCCATGATGTTTGCCATGGCCTTTTTGCCGATGTTTGGGATAGGTGGGTTAACTGGACTGCCGCTTGGATTTAATGCATCGGACATTCACCTTCATGATACGTATTATGTGATTGCGCATTTCCATTATGTTGTGGCGCCCGGAACTATTTTTGCCATGTTTGCAGGGATATACTATTGGTATCCAAAAGCGACAGGTCGAATGTTAAACGAGAAGTTAGGGCACCTGCATTTCTGGGGGTCACTCATTACTCTCAACGGCATCTTCTTTCCCATGTTCATTCAAGGGATGGCAGGGGTTTCTAGGCGATTGTTTGATGGGGGAACTCAGTACCTACACGCAGAACCTGTGCTGCATTGGAACGAATTTATATCAATATCTGCATGGGGCCTTGGGATATTTCAAATCCCCTTCATCATTAATTTCTTCTGGAGCATCTGGAAAGGGCGACCCGTTGCGAATGACAATCCGTGGGATGCAACCACAATGGAATGGCAGACGCCGACTCCACCCCCTCACGGGAACTTTTTGGTACCCCCAGTTGTGAAACGCGGCCCGTACGAATATAGCGTGCCCGGAGAAGCCAAAGATTACACACCTCAGAACCAATAAATTTAAGATATACCATGGAAATTCCTTATACAGTCTCAGCCCGTAAGGATACTGGCTTATACAATGGCAAGCTCGGTATTTGGTTGTTCCTTGCCTCGGAAGTGATGCTCTTCGGAGCCTTATTTTCGTCTTACATACTTATCAGAGTCTTGCACCCAGGCTGGACAAAAGAGCATCTGAACGTGCCGCTTGGCCTATTTAATACCGCTGTCCTGATCGCCTCTAGTGTGACCATAGTTCTCGCTTGGGCATCTTTAATGTTGAAGAAATATAATAAGTTTCGGATGTACCTCGCGATTACCATTTTGTGCGGGGCAACCTTCATGATCGTGAAGTCCTTTGAATATCGCGAGAAATTTACACATGGTCACTGGCCTAGTTTTAATAACTTTTATGCACTTTACTTCACCTTAACAGGGTTACACGCGTTACACGTTCTGTGCGGTATGGCTGTGATGACTTACTTACTCTTTTTTGGCCGGAAAATGTGGGAAAAGCAGCCACAACGCCTTGCAAATCGAATCGAAGTCACTGGGCTTTTTTGGCACTTTGTTGACCTTGTCTGGATATTTCTTTTCCCGATCCTTTACCTCCTTTGATAAAACATATGGAACATCAATCTCATACACCCACACACGCGCACGACGAGAATGCGCCCCATGCGGAAGTCGTTCAGCACTACACCGAAGCTGAGATTAAACACCACGTAAAAATTTACATGGGCGTTTTTATGGCGCTCCTCGCTCTTACACTGGCGACAGTGACCGTTTCTTATTTTACTTTTGATTTTAGCACAACTGTCGTTGTCGCGCTGGCCATTGCTTCTCTTAAAGCAGCCCTAGTGGCCGCCTATTTTATGCATCTCATGTCAGAAAAAAAATTGGTGTATCTGATCATGTTGTTTACGGTTGTTTTCTTCATTGGCCTCATGTTGTTGCCGCTACTCACCCAGTCCAACGGAGTGGAGTACTAATATGGGCTTGAGGGCATTCCATATTTTTTTCATAACGATCTCTGTTATATTCGCATTCTTTTTTGGTGGATGGTGCATTCACCACGCCCAATCTGACATTTCTAATAAAACCCTGAGCTTTGTAGTTGCCGGGTTTAGCTTTATTGCGGGAATAGGCCTGATTGTTTACGGCCGATATTTCATGAAAAAAACTAAAAACATTTGAATCATGGGGCATAACCTACATTTTAAAACAGTGCTTTTAGTGATGGTACTTTGTGCTGCGTTTTTCCCAAGTGATCTGAGTGCGTGCGCCGTATGTTTCGGTGGAGCCGAAGGACAGGCTATCATAGCGACACAATGGGCTGTTGTGTCCATGCTAGGAGTTGTTTTCTTGGTCCTTTCCTCCTTTTTAGCTTTTATTGTTTATCTTGTACGTAAACAGGCCGAAACAGAGCGCGACCCAGTGCTAGAACAATCAATTGACGAAACGGTTTAATACGGAAGACAGCTATGATTAAGCAGTTAAATGAATATTTTGGAATGCCCCTCGACATATCGGCCCATGGCCATGGTCTAGACACGTTGACATGGGCGGTGCATGCGTTGATGTTTTTCCTCTTTCTTTTTTGGGGTATTTATTTCATTTACGTCCTTTGGCGCTTCAGTAGTTCACGTCAAAAAGTGGCTGATTACGAGGGTGTCAAAACACATGCTTCTACTTACTTGGAAGTCTTTGTGGCCTTTGTCGAAGTTCTTTTGCTCGTCGGTCTTGCTATTCCCCTGTGGAGTCGCACGGTTGATAAACTTCCGACCGAAAAGGAAGCTACTGTCGTTCGCATCATCGCTGAGCAGTTTGCATGGAATATACATTATCCCGGTCCAGACGGTAAGTTCGGACGGGTGAGCCCTGAGTTTGTAAACCCCGATAACCCCGTAGGTCTTGATCGTGGAGGGGATTCCGCAGCTGCCGATGATATTGTGACTATGAATGATCTGCATGTACCCGTTGGAAAACCTGTACTTGTTCAGTTGACCTCAAAAGATGTCATTCATTCGTTAGCGCTATGGCATTTACGCGCCAAACAAGATGCGAACCCTGGATTAGTCATACCCATGCATTTTACTCCATTGATGACCAATGACGAGCTCCGCATTAAAATGCCACGTCACTACAAATTACCTGATAAAACCCTCTTAAACACATCACTTACCGAAAAGCGCAAAGGCGTATTTGAAGGACTTGTTGAAGCGGGTCGTGTGGCGCATGTAGATTACGCGAGTAAAGACGGCGCGATGATCGTTAAGGCGGGACAACCGCTCACAGGTGTTGAGGTTGAAAAGTTAGTCGTGGCTGGGATCCCTGTGGTTGAAACAAAGCGTGCAAATCCAGCGCCGAAGGAAAAGGTAAAGAAGTTCAAGTTGCCTTCCCTTGAAACTGCTGACGACACGGCTATGAATATTCTGGAAGGCACATTTATGACCCTTTACGTGCCGCTCGGCCGGATCAGCGCTGTCGCCATTCCAGAGGCGGGAATACAGGAAAATCAAGTCATCAAGGTAAAAGACTTTATTGCGCTCATTAACGCGGGTAAGAAAGAACTAGACACCTTTCCACTTGTGGCTCAAGAAATTTCCTGTGCGCAGTTGTGCGGGAATGGGCATTACCGGATGAAGGGTTTTATTTCGGTGGATACATCTGAACAATTTAAAGAATTTATGGATAGGGAAGCCAAGGCTTTGGCAGAATCATTGGCTCAGGAATAACATGATCGCCCAGAGCGCGCCGGTGCTAACCATAGACAAAGTTTCACATCGGTACGGGGACCGGGTTGCAGTCGATCAGGTCAGCATAGAAGTCCAGCAGGGGTCCCTGCATGGTTTGCTTGGTCCAAATGGGAGCGGAAAAACCACTCTTTTTCGAGTTCTTTCAACTCTTATTCCATTGCAAGAGGGGAAGGTCTCCCTTTGCGGTTTTCAACTCGACACACAACCTCGTAAAATACAAGAAGTCATAGGGGTCGTTTTTCAACATCCTAGCCTCGACAAAAAACTGAAGGTCAAAGAAAACTTGGTGCACCAAGGTCATTTATATGGACTATCAGGCGCTCCGCTCAACCGTAAAGTAAATGAAGTCTTAGAACGTTTTAGCCTTTCCGATAGGGCGCATGAACCTGTTGAGCAACTTTCTGGAGGAATGAAAAGACGAGTCGAAATCGCCAAGGCTTTACTCCACACACCTCAATTTTTGCTCCTTGATGAGCCCGCTACAGGTCTTGACCCTGGTTCACGTGCGGATATGTGGGCTTACCTGCATGAGCTGCGTAAAGAAAAAGGAATGACCCTTTTTGTCACGACTCACCTCATGGAAGAAGCCGACACCTTCGATCGAGTCGCTGTGATGAACAACGGGAAACTGGTCGCTGACGATACGCCTTCTCATTTAAAGTCCTCCATTGGCGGGGACGTGGTGTTATTAATTTCAGATAAGCCTGAGGAAATCTCAACCTCCATACAGCGCCAGTTTCAAATCAAAACCCAGGTAGTTGGACGCGAAGTGCGGATGCAATTGGAAGCGGGCCACAGTTGGATTCCCAAACTGGTCGAAGCCTTCCCAGGTGCTATCCAATCCGCTTCGGTTGGTAAGCCATCACTTGAGGACGTTTTTTTAAAATTGACCGGTCATCGGCTGACAGGGGAAAAAGAATGAACACCATTTTATTGCCCGCATGGACCCTTCTCGTTCGGGAAATCGTCCGGTTTTACAGGCAGCGCAGTCGAGTCCTGAGCTCTATCGCCACTCCGTTGGTGTTTTGGGTCTTTTTTGGATTTGGGTTAAACTCGGCAATTGGAGTTCAAGTGGGGAGCACTCACGTGAAAGGTTTGGTTTATTTGTATCCGGGTTTTATTGTTTTAAACCTATTGTTTGCCTCCATCTTTTCAACAATATCGATTATTGAAGATCGACGTGAAGGGTTTATGCAATCGGTCCTTGTCTCCCCCGTTTCACCCGTCGGGATTGTGTTGGGTAAGGTTTTGGGGGGCACTCTCCTTGCCATGAGTCAGGGCATTTTATTTCTCCTGATTGCCCCCTTCCTTGGAATCAGGTTCTCCATCGAAGGGTTAATGCTCGGACTTTGGAGTTTATTCTGGTTGAGCGCAGGTCTCACATCCTTAGGCTTTTATTTCGCTTGGAAAATGAACAGCACTCAAGGATTTCATGGCGTCATGAATTTGTTCCTCATGCCTATGTGGTTACTCTCGGGATCCTTTTTTCCAGTTGATACCGCCCCGCGCTGGATGGCCGTTGCAATGAAGATCAATCCGATCACATACGGTTTAGAAATGTTCAGGGAGTCCTTACATGCTGTCCCCCAGGATTTCCCTTCGCTGAAGTGGATACTCTTGAAAAGTTCGATTTTAATCATATTTGCAGGGGTGTTTTTTGTGGCATCGGTTTTTGGGTTGCGTAAGAGAACGACTGGGGACCTCTTATGAATGAGAAGAAGTTTACCAACGTTTTTTTCGTTGGACTAGGGCTTATCATTCTTACATTGATGGCCTGCATTATTCTGATGCTAACGGCGCGCCAGCGGTCATTAGCGACAGCGCCAACCCAGTCGTTCACGGCGGCTGCAAAACCAAAATACGGGCGCGCCCCTAGGGTGAGCCTGACGGATCAGCACTCAACACCATTCTCCAGCTCATCGCTTCTGGGTAAGGTTTGGGTGACGAGTTTCCTATTTACTCATTGTGGTGGACCATGCCCTGTTTTAACCGTGCACATGTCCAACATTCAGGAAAAATTTCAGAAAAATGACGACCTGAAGTTGGTGTCGATAAGTGTTGATCCAGAAATGGATACTCCGAAGGTTCTCAAGGAATATGGGAATAGATATGGCGCGGTTTCCGGAAAATGGTTCTTTTTAACAGGAAAAAAAGAAGAAATTTATTCGATAGTCCAACAGGGATTTCTACTCCCTCTCCAAGAAGGATCCCGAGCGACACCCGCAGACGCAGTGACTCACTCCTCTAAATTTGTGCTCGTTGACCGGAAAGGAATGATTGTGGATTATTATGATACCACGTCTGGACAGGAAGAAATTGACCGTCTTTACAACGACATTCAATTTCAGCTCAAGAAATGAACGCTCCCTTATTACCAACGATCAACGCATGTTTGAACCTACTCAGTTTCTTTTTTCTCTTACTCGCGTTCATTCAGATCTTAAGAAAAAATATTGAAAACCATAAACGGCTCATGATTTGTGCGATGGTATCGTCGATCTTATTTTTGGTGTGTTACCTTTATTACCATGCAACGTCTGACCCCGTTACATTCAAAGGCCCTGTCTTTATTCGTCAGTTCATTTACCTCCCCATCCTTATTTCTCACATCATATTGGCCATTTTCATTGTCCCCCTCGCGTGTACCACCTTGATTCTTGGTTTAATGCGAATGGACGAAAAGCATAAGAAGATAGCCCGTTGGACGTTTCCGCTTTGGGTGTACGTTTCCATCACCGGGGTGATTGTTTACATCATGCTCTACCAGTTACAATTTTAAGTATGTTCTCCGGCAAACAAGATTCCGGCTGGTCCGGTATACAAAGGTTTCGAGGTAATTGATTTGAGTTCTTTGGATGAACCTTTAGTGGTTAAAGATCTGTGAGTGAAGCTGGTGGAAAGTTATACGTAGTCCCGACTCCTATTGGGAATCTTGAGGATATTACTCTTCGTGCATTGAGGATCTTGAAAGAGGTCGATATGATAGCCGCAGAGGATACCCGGCATAGTCTCCGTTTGCTTCAACATTATGAGATATCAAAGCCCATTGTAAGTTACCACCAGTTTAACGAAGCAAAACGGACGGCTGAATTCGTTGAACAATTTGCACAGGGTAAAAAAATTGCACTCATATCCGATGCAGGAACTCCAGGCATAAGCGATCCAGGATACCGAGTGATTTCACAATGTATTAAAGCAGGCGTACCCGTAGAAGTCCTACCCGGGCCGAGCGCACTCATCACCGCCCTTGTGGGGTCAGGACTTCCGACGGACTCCTTTTATTACGCTGGATTTCTTCCAGTTAAATCAGGTCAAAGAAACAAATTATTGATCAGCCTTGCCGGAATTGAAGCCACGCTTGTTTTTTATGAGTCACCTTACCGACTTATCAAATCGCTTGAAGAAATAGCCGTTGTTTTTCCGGAAAGAAATGTTGTGGTAGCACGGGAATTATCGAAGATTTACGAAGAATATTTTCGTGGGAAAGCCAAGGATGCTATTCAGTATTTTAATCAGAAAACTGTGAAAGGAGAAATTGTTCTTCTTATCTCGGGGAACGTTTAGACTAAAGTTATGAACGAAATGAAAGAGACCGTTGTAAGTCTTTTCCAGCAAACGCTTAAAATGCAGCGTGGGCAGACGGCATTAGTTTATGACGGGTGTGAAATTTCTTATCAGACGCTCTACGACAAATCCATACGACTCGCCGGATCTCTTAAAAATATGGGTGTGAAGAAAGGGGACCGAGTGGCGGTCCTGTTGAAAAACAGCCCAGAATTTATCTATGCCTTTTACGCCATCCTTTTTGTGGGCGGTGTGGTGGTTCCACTGGAGCATTATTTGAGGGCCGATGAAGTAAAGTTGCTCATCAACGATAGTTCGGTCAGATGCATGGTGAGTAGTCACGATTTTTTTGATGTGCACCAATCGTTGCGAATGAAGGTTCCCAGTTTGGTGGGGATTTATTTGGTGGAACACGAGTTTAGTGAAGTGGGCAAGTCTTTGACCATAACACCTGAAGTGGTCTCCGAAAAAGAAGCGGCAGTTATTTTTTATACATTAGCGACATCCGGGCGACCTAAGGGCGCGGTGTTGACCCATGAAAATATAACCAGTGTTGTGCAAGGATCCCGCGAGTTGTTCAAAATTACTCAAAAGGATCGGGTCGTATTAATGATGCCGATGCACCAAGCTTTCATGATAAACGTTTGTATGGTGCTGCCGCTTTCCATAGGAGCGAGTATCTTAATCGTGAAATCAATTGTGCATTCCAAACACCTTTTTAAGGAGATTGCCGATGCAAAAGCCACCGTTCTCGCTTCCATTCCGCAGTTTTATCAAACCATGGCTCTAACGAAGATCCCTTTTTATTTTAATTGGGTGTTCCCGATAAGAATGGCCATTTCAACATCAGGTCCTGTGACGCCCGAGTTGGTGGAAAAATTTCAAAAGAAATTTAAATTTCCTCTTTTTGTAGCGTATGGGTTGTCAGAAGCCTCAGGTGTTGTTTGTTGCAACAAGTTAACAAATAAACGCTTCGATGGTTCCGTGGGTCTTCCGATACCAGGTCTCACCATTTCAATCAGAAATGAGGAGGGGACCACTGCTGAAGTTGGACGTGAAGGGGAGGTCTGGATTAAGGGAGCTGGGGTTACGGGTGGGTATTACAATCAGGCGGTTGACGCTACAGAGTCGATAAGGGATGGGTGGTTGCAGACTGGGGATCTCGGGATGATGGATAAAGCTGGGTATTTGACCATTACCGGGCGGAGAAAAGAGATGCTTGTAGTGCGTGGCTTGCATGTTTATCCAGCGGAACTTGAACAAGTCATCCGACAATCGCCTGGGGTGGATGCCGCTGCGGTCGTAGGAAAACCTGACGATAAAAGGGGGGAAGTCCCCATTGCGTTCGTCGTCGCTAAACCAGGGGTTGTCCTCAATGAAAAAGAACTGGTTCGTCATCTCAAACAAATGATGGCTGACTACAAACAGCCAAGGGAAATTAGAATTGTCAGTCGATTGCCTATGGATGAAGCTGGAAAAATTTTAAAGGTGGAACTGAGGAAAATCGTGGCTTCAGAGATTGGGGTGAAGCCGCCGAAATCAGATACTCAAGTGACCTCAGTTGATTAGGTCTATTTTTTGTTTTTGAATTGGTTAAGTTTTTTTAACTGATCCGGATTTTCCTTGAAAAAACCCACTAAATTTTCAATAGAATCGATGGTTGAGGGACTCAGATGGTGTTCAATTCCTTCAATATCCTTTTCTACATTTGCAGCCTCGAGATTGAGCTGACCGAAAAACTCAGCCAATACTTGGTGCCTGCGTTTTATGGCCTTTGCCACTCGTTCACCTTCAGGAGAAAGAACAAGACCTCGGTATTTTTCGTAGATCACAAACCCGTCTTCATCCAATTTCTGAACCATCTTGGTTACAGAAGCTTGAGCAATATGAAGAGAAGAGGCGATGTCAATGGTACGCGCATAGCCTTTTTCTGTGATGAGCTCGTAAATGCGCTCAAGGTAATCTTCGACACTTATGGAAAGTTGACGGGATGTTGGCATGTTTAATAACCAATAATTCAGGACTCACTATTTTACAAGGCAGATCGCAGGATGGGAGATAATTCTTGATTTTTTGTAGATGTCCTTAACCATAGAGATTTTACAATATAGATTATGAGTCACTTCGTCATAGCTGCAGCTGTGGATGCCGTTAAAGTCGGTGCTGGAACCACCGTTACCGTTGATGGGAACGATATCGGCTTATTTAATCTCAATGGAGAGTTTTTTGCTATTGAGAACACTTGTCCACACATGGGCGCGCCGCTTGCTGGCGGTTGTGTGAGGGAGGAGATGATCATCTGTCCCTGGCATATGTGGAAATTTAATATAAAGACCGGAGTTTCTGTAACGGTGCCAGGAGTTGATTTAAAGACATTCGAAACGAAGGTTGAAGATGGGCATATTCTCGTTAAGCTTTAGCCTACATGAAATCTGCCTACGAACTCGCGATGGAACGACTGAATAAACAGTCGCCTGCTGTTAAATTATCCGACGAACAAAAAAAAGAAATCGCGGAAGTTGACTCGATTTATAAGGCTAAAATTGCTGAACGCGAACTGTTCCTTGAAGAGCAACTTCAGAAATCTCGAGCGGGTGGTGATCAAATGGGTGTCGAACAAATTACCACTCAATTGGCCCGGGAGCGACGTAAGCTTCATGAGGAAGGCGAAGAGAAAAAAGAACAGATTCGCAAGCGGACTAAATAAAATCCATGAACCACCTATTTGCGTTTATTATGGCGGGGGGCAGTGGCGAACGTTTCTGGCCATTGAGTCGCAATAAAACACCGAAACATTTGTTGCGCCTTTTTAAAGGTAAAACCCTTCTCGAACAGACGGTGAATCGCGTTGAGGGTATCGTTCGATCTGACCAAATTTATATCCTGACTAATCAAGCGCAGCGAGAGGAACTGTTAAAGGCTTTACCTGGGTTTAACCCCGACCGGGTCATTGCTGAACCAGCCAAACGCGATACCGCTCCAGCCGTCGCTTTAGCGAACGCGATCGCCCATAAACGGGATCCGGATGCCGTCATCACGTTACTCGCCGCTGACCATATTATCCACGATGTAACCACGTTTCAGAGGAACCTGCTTGATTCTGTATTGGCAGCATCTCGATCGGATGGATTGTTTACCTTTGCTATTAAACCTTCTTGGGCATCCACCGGGTATGGTTATCTTTCACTTGGGAAAGAAACAGAAAAAGGAAAGCAGGGGACTGCTTTTTTTGCTGTGGACCGGTTTGTCGAAAAACCCGACACAGAGACTGCCCAACATTATGTCCAGAGTGGTAATTATGCTTGGAACTCGGGGATGTTCGTCTGGAAGGTTTCGACCTTTCTGAAGGAAGTGGAAACACATGCGCCTGAGCTTGCCTCCTTTATTAATGATTTCCCTGAGGGCAACTTCCTTGATTACTTAGCGGACCGTTTTCCAACCTTACCCAAGACCTCCATCGATTATGCGATCATGGAAAAAGCCGGTGCTGTCATAGCGGCCCGAGCCGACTTTGATTGGGACGACGTGGGGTCATGGACGTCTCTCCCCACACACTTGGGGCAAGATGACGCAGGGAATACAGTGACAGGCCCAGCGACTTTTGTTGATAGTCGTAATAATATCGTACACTCCAATGGAAGAATGATAGCCCTGTGCGGAGTTGATGACTTGGTTGTTGTGGATGCAGGCGATGCCGTTTTGGTATGTCACCGAGATAAAGTACAGGAGATCAAAAAACTCATGCCACATCTTCCGAAGGAATTATTGTAAGCCAGGAGATGAACCCCGAGACCTTTTTCTCTATTGAGCGCAAGATGAGTGGGGCCGGGGCGAACAAACCCGCCATT
This sequence comes from Verrucomicrobiota bacterium, assembly GCA_034440535.1. Classification (GTDB taxonomy): domain Bacteria; phylum Verrucomicrobiota; class Verrucomicrobiia; order JAWXBN01; family JAWXCD01; genus JAWXCD01. Next base: position 33,346 of record JAWXCD010000002.1, read on the forward strand.
GACGCGTTTCGCCGGAGTTACCAAGTTTTCATGGAGAGTGAAACTGACTCATTCATTAGAGAGTCCGATGTGACACCTGTGAATGATATTCAGAAGTATGAAGAGCTTACCATTGCACATTCGCCGAGCCGACTTTTGCAGCAGGTAGCGGTGTGTAAACTTAATGGAGGACTGGGGACCGGTATGGGACTCAATAAAGCAAAGAGCTTGCTCCCGGTTAAGGATGGTCTCACTTTTTTAGATATTATTGCGCGTCAAATGCTGGCTTTGCGCGATAAAATTAAAATTCAGGTGCCACTGTATTTTATGAACAGCAGGAGCACCAGCGCAGACACGTTGGCATTTTTGCAGAAATACCCAGCGCTTCCTGTCGATAACAGAATTGAATTTTTGCAAAGTTGGATTCCAAAAATCGATTTGAGCACTCAACAACCCGTTGAATGGCCAGACAAGCCTGAGCTTGAATGGTGCCCTCCCGGTCACGGTGATCTTTATCCATCGCTTGCAGGCTCAGGTCTCCTTGACTCCCTGCTCTCACGCGGCGTCATTTACCTGTTTATTTCAAACGCAGACAATTTGGGGGCGACGTTGGATCCCGTCATTTTATCTTACTTTTCTAGATCGGGGTTTGATTTTCTGATGGAAGTAGCGGAGAGAACAGAAGCGGATAAGAAAGGTGGGCACCTGGTTCAAGTTAAAGAATCTGGTCGCCTTTGTCTGCGCGAGTCTGCGCAATCTGCTCCTGATGACATCGTATATTGTCAGGACGTGAACCGGCACCGCTATTTTAACACAAACAATCTATGGCTGAACTTGGTCTCATTAAAAAAGACCCTTCAGGAACATAGCGGTGCGGTGCCACTGCCTGTTATACGGAATCAAAAGCACGTTGATCCCACACGTCCAGATTCGCCAAGGGTTGTGCAGCTTGAAACAGCCATGGGATCAGCCATTGAAAGTTTTGCGCGCACCTCAGCGGTGGTTGTTGACCGCAGCAGGTTTTTACCTGTTAAAAACACATCAGATCTTATCGTCCTCCGCTCTGATGCGTATCAGTTTACAAAGGACTTTCACGTAGAACTCGCTGATGCCGAGAAAATCGCTCCGGTCGTACAACTCGACGATCATTTTAAAATGATGCATGACTTCGATCATCGTGTTCAAGTGGTTCCCTCCCTGAAGGATTGTCAAAGCCTCAAAGTAAAAGGTCCCGTTTCATTTCAAGGGCCGGTCACCATTCGCGGGAGCGTAGAAATCAATGCGCAGAAGCCCATTGAGCTATCAGGGAATGTTTACGACGACAAACTCGTGACTTTTTGAGGGTCAGTTTGTTCAAGGTCTTTTATGAGGATGATGGAGTTCCTGCGGCTTTGGTCGTGCTTCACACGACGTTCGGGAGGAAGATCATCAATGGATCCGTGGTTAAACCCTGCCTTGCGCTGAAAATAGGTAAACGCTTGAGATGAGAGTGCGATAAGCCGCCTAAACCCACGCTCACGAGCTAAGTTTTCAACATAGGTAATAAGCTTTCTTCCGATACCTCTGTTTTCAAAGGACGGAGAAACATAGAGACATGCCAGTTCAGCAGTTGATTGGGCAGGATACTGATGCAGCGCCACACAGCCGACAACGGATTTATCCACCTCGAATACAAAGTAATCCTGAAGTTGACTTATCACAGATTGCCGGGAACGTTTGACCAATTCGTCATTTTGAACTGATTTTTGAATGCCACCGACGATAGCAGTAACATCTTTTTTCAATGCGCGGCGAATAGCTTGATATTCATTAGCATAAATCATCGTGCCTACACCTTCGTGCGAGAAGATTTCGGTTAATAACGCCTCGTCTAGTCTGCCGTTAATAATATGGGCCCGAGGGACACCTTCATGGCAGGCTTTAATGCTATGCACTAACTTTGAAATTAATTCCCGAGGGACATCCGATTTGTTCTTCTTTAAGTATTCCTCAGCCTCAAGCACCCCCAGTTGCCTGACGATATCCCCGTTTTTCGGTAAACCTTCACTCGTCGTGATAAATATGAGTTTAGCAGCTTTGAGAGAAATCGCGATACTCAGGGCAATCGCATCAGAGTTTACTCTGAACGTATGTCCTTCTCCGTCAAAACCCAACGGGGGCACCACCGGAACAGCTCCTTTTTCCAAGAGAGCATTCAGAAACTCAACATCGATCCGTTCGACTTTCCCGGTAAACAAGTGGTCGACACCCCCAATGATCCCGTAGGGCGAGGCGATAACGGCATTGATGTAGCTTGCACGAAGATCACTATTTGTGAGGCCTTCCATCATCTCATGGGTCAACCGGTTTGCGGCGAGCAATGCTAATTTTAAAGTGGTTTCGTCTGTGATACCCGTGCCGTCGTCATTTGAAATTTTTTCAGATGTTTGAGCAGCGAGCTTTCGAATCTGGTACCCCGCACCGTGTACAAGAATGATACGAATGTTCAAACTGCGTAAAACCGCGAGGTCCAGGAGCAGATTGGCAAAATTCTCGGACTCAATGATTTCTCCATCCAAGGCGATGACAAAAACCTTTTCCCGGAAATTGGGTACGTATGTTAAAATTCCTCTGAGATCAGTGACTTTCATGAGTGGCTACTTAAAAAACGGTAAATTAGGGCGAAAATAAAGGGTAAAATTTAATTCATTTGGAGGAATGGAAGGTTTTTAGGTAATTTCGGACGATCGTGGCTCGTGTGCCGTGAAGTTCATCTTCATCAAACTTTTTGAAGAGTTGTTCAAATTCCGCCCTGTCAGTGGGCGTGCGCGTCACGATGTACCAATTCATGTAATCTTTTATTGCCGATTGATATGATAACAGGTCTTCTCGGTGTAAGATCAGGGACTTGAGCGTATCTTTGATTTTTCGGGGCTCTATTTTGATGCCCTGAATGAGCAGATTTTGATATTCCACGATCACAGTTTTATACTCGATTGGGGATTCAATTCCTAATAGGCTGAGTTCTTTCAATTTTGTTTTGAGAATCTCATCATGGTTTTTCTCCCTCTTTTTTGTCAGAAACGAATATAAATCAGCTTCCTCATTTTTGGCGTTTGTGAATGTTAATATCGTGGTGAGCTTACGATCGGCGACTTCAATGGAAAGCATCCGCCTATGCATGAGTTCCATTTGTGAGGCGGTTTGGAGAATCCAGATTTTTTCTAAATCTCGCACTGATTCCGTACTTGAAAAATGGGAGGCAAAAGACTGGAGCGCCGGTATTCCCGAAGTCATCATTGCAAGGGATTTCGCAATCTTATCCTTTCCGCCCGGTATTTGCATAAAGGCTCGGAATAACATGTATGTGTTCGCTATGTATTCTGGTTCGTCCATTGCGAGCGGATCATTCTGGAGAAAAATTTCAGAAACAAGGGGTAGATGTCCGCGTTCATAAATCGGACGAACGTTTTCAATGATGGATGCTGTATCCACATCCATGTTTTTCCATTGGGAATAACCCACCGCAAGCCAAAGGGGAGGTTCTGTGAGGGTACTATCCTTACGCAGGTGAACTTGGTTTGCTAGGCGGAGGAAAAAAATTTGAGCCAGCTCCAAATCGAGTTGAGTTTCTGAAACTGGAAAAGGTGACTCGGCGCGAAGTTCAAAACACAGAGTTCCGTCGTACAGGAACGGGAAACGAGTCCATTGAATTTCCTTGGACTCAGTTAAATTGATTCGAATGATGCCTTTAAGTTTTTCTTTTGGAGAAAAAACGGATTCGAAATGGAGCAACGCCTTTTCTGCGTGTGTGGACACCAATCGAGATAAGGTCGGATTTGAGCTTTGAACGACGATACGGGAGTCGTTGGAAGCCACAACCGGAACATCCTTAGGAGATGGGGTTTGGCTCAGGCCAAAGGGCACCATGAGCCAGAAAACGAGGTTACAAAGACTGAGCTTCCGGAGAGGGTGCTTTTTCAACAGTTTTTAATTTTAATGTCCCTTTACCTATTTCTATGGCGCTGCACGAAACAAGGGTTTTTTGTTCGTTTTTGAAATTATTTTTAAAACGTTCGAGAGGAGTGACCGTATAATCAATAGCCTGTTTGGGGATGCTCAGTTTGCCAATGGCCACTTTATCGTATTTTACAAGTAACACCCCACTGTCTATTCGGACGTCGATATGATATTGGAAAAGCGTTGTTTTCCCATAAATATCATAAGAAACCACGAGCAACGCCTTATTATTGCCGAGAAGGTGGACATTCACCCCTTGGAATCGAGCGTTAACTGGACCGAACTTCTGGGTGCTCGGTTTCAGAGATTTGGCAACGTAAGCATTCAATTGATCGGAGTTCAATACAACTTCGGTCGGCGAGTTATTGAGAACAGCATCCTCTAAATCACTTTTTTTAAGACCGGTTTCATAGTGGTCATCCTCAAGCTTAAACTGTTCTTTTTCCGGCAAACTTTTGCTCAAGTTGTAGTTCTTAAAATCGGGAATGTCGGGTTTCATAACTAGAAGGGCAATGACAAGCCCTAACCCTGAAAGGACACCCACAATCAATAGGACGATGACGAGTTTTAAGAG
>JAWXCD010000003.1:0-69285 GCA_034440535.1 Verrucomicrobiota bacterium
AAGTTGATTACAAAGGTATATTTTCCACGAATACTGGTGCCTTTGGCGAGTACAGTTGCCGTACTTGTGGATTTTATTGTCAGTCTCATCGTTCTCATTATTTTGATGTTATATTATGGAGTAAGTCCAGGACTAGAGATTCTGACTCTTCCCTTGTGGTTATTATTGACAGTTCTCCTTGGAACCGGTGTCAGCCTATGGCTATCAGCTATCAATGTGAAATATCGTGATTTTATGTATGCCATGCCATTCCTGATTCAATTATGGATGTATGCAACACCGGTTGTCTATGCCTCCAGTCTAATTCCAGAAAAATGGCGTTGGATATTCGCTCTGAATCCAATGGTGGGGATCATTGAAGGATTCAGGTGGTCTATTTTGGGCTCAAGCGGACTGACACTAACCGTATTGGTCACCAGTGTTGCCATGGCACTTGGCATGTCGTTAGCGGGAGTTTTTTATTTTAAATCTGTCGAACGTGAGTTTGCGGATTACATATAGGTTTTATGTCTGATGTTGTCATAAGTGTTGAGGGCTTGGGTAAAAAATACACCATTGGAGGCTCACACGCACCCGGCCGTAAATATCAAACGCTTCAGGAGACTCTTTTGTCATGGCCTCGAAAAGCATTAAGTTCGTTTAAGGCGGGTAATCCTAAAAATGAGTTTTGGGCACTTAAGGATATTTCCTTTGAGGTAAAAACCGGAGAAATTTTGGGTATCATTGGACGCAATGGGGCCGGTAAATCCACCTTATTAAAAATACTCAGCCGAATTACAGAGCCAACGCAAGGCAGGGTTGTCGTCAATGGCCGTATAGGAGCTTTGCTCGAGGTAGGAACCGGATTTCATCCTGAACTGACTGGACGCGAGAATATTTACCTCAGCGGCGCCATTCTTGGGATGAAGCGGTGGGAGATTAACAATAAATTTGACGAGATTGTTGAGTTCGCGGAACTGGAGAAGTTTATCGATACTCCCGCCAAACATTATTCCAGCGGCATGTATATGCGATTAGGGTTTGCCGTTGCGGCTCACCTGGAGCCGGAAATACTGGTTATTGATGAAGTTCTAGCGGTCGGAGACATACAATTCCAGAAAAAATGTCTTGGCAAAATAAACTCCGTATCAACGCAAGGACGGACGGTTATTTTCGTAAGCCACAACATGACGGCTGTCAAATCACTATGCCAGGAAATAATAGTGCTTGATAATGGAAGTATAACTTGCAGGGGAGAAACTAATTGGGGCATTGATAGCTATTTATCGCAATCGTCTTCATCATCACTTTCAAAATCGTTATGTTGGAACGACAACAAAGCCCTTCGCAATGAGGCAGTAGTATTTAAGAAAGCCTCCATTGAGTCAGATAATGAAGTCCTGAAAACTGACACCAAATTCAGTATTTTTTTCGAGTTTGAATGTTATGTCAATACGGATCATTTAAACATGAGTCTCGTACTTTACACGCGTGAAGGTGTTTGCGTTTTCAATAGTGGATCGGACGCAATAAGGGGTGAACAAGGAATTTATAGATCATGGTGTCATATCCCTGCCAATCTGTTGAATAGTGAATATTACACTGTCCGTATTCTAGTTGTCAAAGATACATCAACAGCACTGATTGATGTTGATAACATCATCAGTTTTGAAGTGACTGATATAGAACGTAATGGCGCATGGCATGGCAAGTGGATTGGAATCGTCAGACCAACACTACAGTGGGACTTCAGAATGGAGCAAAAAAATGATTGCACTTAAAAACTATATACCAAAGCGAATAAAGGATGCGGTTAAGGTTCTTTTAGGCAGGGCGGTCGTTATCCCTGCCATCAAGAATGTCAACTTCCCTCATCTGGCGTGCCCCGTCTGCGGAAAAAAGAATGCAACATTTAATGAACTTCCCATGAAGTGCTTTTCCAAATTTAATGATATTCAAGTCGATTTTAATGTATTTTCCAGTGAAACCATGAATCTTGAAAATTATTCCTGCTCACATTGCGGGTGTAGTGATCGCGATAGATTAATGTCCCTCTATTTGAATGAAATCATTCCTGCTATAAAGGAAGCTAAAATCAAAGTCTTGGAAATTGCGCCGTCCCCACCATTATCGAAATATCTCAAATTGTGGCCACAGATAATATTGCGTACGGCTGACCTCTCCATGGCTAATGTAGATGATCGTATAGATATCACAGACATGTCTTTATACGATTCAAATATTTTTGACATAATCATTTGCTCTCATGTCCTTGAACACATAAATGATGATCGCAAAGCCATGAGTGAAATATACCGTGTGCTTAAAAACCATGGGCATGCCCTTCTCATGGTGCCTATAGATCTTTCAATTCAAAACACTTATGAGGATGATACCATCATTAGCGAGGATATGAGATGGAGGCATTTTGGTCAAAATGATCACGTAAGAAGGTACGCCAAATATGATTATGTAGAACGATTAGAAAATGTTGGATTTGAAATAATTCAACTTGGAGGAGACTACTTTGGATTTGATGCTTTCAACCAATATGCAATTCATAGGCGCTCTGTCCTCTATGTTGGAATCAAAAAACCTCATGATAGTAAATAAAACGCACACATTTGTAATCATACTGTCAAAAATTAAAACATAAAGTCAGTTACACCATTTTATTTCATCAATTCATGATTAACGTAACAAAAACCTTCATGCCTCCTTTAGAGGAGTATCAGAATCTACTGCGAGGAATATGGGAACGTGGGCATCTGACCAACCGGGGCCCACTGGCTTGCGAATTGGAGATGAAGCTGTGCAGGTATTTGGGCTTGCACCATCTGCTATTTGTTTGCAATGGCACAATCGCTCTTCAGATTGCGATCAAGGCTCTTGACCTGAAGGGAGAGATCATTACGACTCCCTTTTCCTATGTAGCGACAACATCTTCAATTGTATGGGAGGGATGTACCCCAGTTTTTGTGGATATTGACCCGGAAACACTTTGTATCGATCCGGGTAAGATAGAGACGGCCATCACAGAGAAGACATCAGCCATTCTCGCGACGCATGTTTATGGAATTCCCTGTGACGTGGAGAGGATTGAAGTCATCGCCCGTAAGCATGGACTAAAGGTGATTTATGATGCAGCTCATTGTTTTGGTGTGAAATACAAAGGGCAAAACCTCCTCAACTATGGAGATATTTCCACCATCAGCTTTCATGCTACAAAATTATTTCACACTGGTGAGGGCGGCGGGATTATAGCCAAAGAACCGGCCATTCAGGCGAAGATATTCTCGATGCACAATTTCGGGCATAATGGCCCCGAAGAATTTATTGATGTGGGAGTCAATGGGAAGGCATCCGAATTTCATGCGGCTTTGGGGTTGGCTGTGTTGCCTTACATAGATGAAATTCTTCAGGCACGCCGCAGATTAAGCGAGCTTTACAAGAAACATCTAAATCTCGACAGGCTCAAGCTCCCCCTCATTCCCATCGGGACAGAATACAATTATGCTTATTTTCCAGTGATTTTTCCATCGGAGAAATCAATGCTTGCGGCTCGTGATGCATTGAATCGCAATGGCATCAATCCACGACGGTATTTTTACCCAAGCTTGAACACACTGTGTTATCTAGGAAAAAGCACCATGAAAATCAGTGATGAGATTGTAAAAAAAGTTTTGTGCCTTCCATTATTCCCAGAGTTGACAAAGACTGATGTGCTTTTAATCAGTCATCTTACTAATCAATCGCTGGATGGAGTTCTGTGAAGATAACCATTATGCAACCTTATTTTTTGCCTTATCTAGGATATTTTCAGCTCATGAATGCTGTGGACGAGTTTGTGATTTACGACAACATCAAATATACGAAGAAGGGCTGGATCAATCGCAACCGCATGCTGCTGAATGGTGCTGATGAAATGTTCTCGCTGCCCTTGAAAAAGGACTCGGACTCGCTCGATGTCGTGCAACGTGAACTATCCGCGGACTTCGACCGATCAACGCTGCTTAACCAATTCAAAGGGGCTTACGGCCGGGCGCCTTATTTCGCACAAACATTCCCGCTACTCGAACGCATTGTGGGGCACGAAGAAGGCAATCTGTTCCGCTATCTCTATCACTCCGTTATAGAAACCTGCCGACACATAGGCATCGATACGGAAGTACGCATCTCATCCAGTATCGCAATTGATCACGAACTGAAAGCGCAGGACAAGGTGCTCGCGCTGTGCGGTGCGCTGGGCGCGGATACATATATCAATACCATTGGCGGCACTGGCCTTTATGATAAGGGCGAGTTCGGTGTGCGCGGGATTGACCTTCAATTTATCAAAGCAAAGCCGTTTGAATATAAGCAATTCGACTCACCTTTCGTGCCCTGGCTCTCTATCGTCGATGTAATGTTTTTTAACCCTATTGAGAAGGTTAAAGATCAAATTCGGCGGGGTTATGAATTGATATAAAAAGGAAAAATATGGGCAACCCATTAGATAGTCATGTTTCCGCCTATAAGGGCGACAACCTGTACGACTTCGATAATGAGATTCTGCTGACGTGGTATCCGCAGCGCGTGCTTCACCATGCTGGCGCAGCGCGTTCCCTGCTGGAGCTTGGGCTCGGGCATGGCTACGCCACCGACATCTTCTCGTCCCGTTTTGAGCGACATTTGGTGCTAGAAGGTTCTCCTGCTGTGATAGGCAATTTCTACGACAAATACCCAGATTGCCGTGCCGAAATCATTGAAACTTGGTTCGAGAAATTTGTCACCCGCGAACGCTTTGACCTGATCGTTATGGGCTTCATTCTTGAGCATGTGGATGATCCGCTACTGATACTTCGCCGCTTCTGCGAATTTCTAACTCCTGGAGGCCGAATATTTTTGGCCGTGCCCAACGCCGATGTGCTGAACCGCAGACTGGGCAAGCTTGCCGGGTTACTGGACGATGTCACCATACTGTCTGAAAACGATCATTTGCTCGGACATAAACGCTTTTATACCGTAAGTACCCTGAGCGCAGACATCGCCCTAGCGGGTTGCTGCGTAGACCGGCTGGAAGGTATTTACCTCAAGCCCTTCACCACACGGCAGGTCGTTTCCCTGAGGCTAGATCGCAAGATCATTGACGCGCTATGCACCGTCGGAATTGACTATCCTGAGCTCAGTTGCGGTCTGCTCGCCGAGATTTCTACCCGATGAAAATATTGCTCACAGGCGGAAATTCCTCACTGGCTCAAGTTTTGCGCCCGGTGCTAGCCTCGTTCGCAGAGGTGCAGACGGCTGGGCGTAGTGGTTGCGATGTGATGTTGGATATGGCTTGGCCCGCCGAGCGATTTGAACTGCCACAGGACGTGGACACCGTCATTCATCTAGCAGCGAATTTCGGTGGGCCGGATTTTGCATCCATTCTGGCCGCCGAAGAGATTAATGTGCTCGGTGCGCTTAAGTTGGCGCATACCTGTCATCGGGCTGGTGTCGGTCAACTTGTTCAGGTTTCCAGTATTTTTGCCGGACTAGGCATAAAATCCCCTTTCTATAACAGCTATGCACTGTCCAAGCGTCATGCCGAGGAACTAACAGGGTTGTATTGTCGCAGCGTCGGTTTGCCGCTGGTGATTCTGAGACCGGCGCAATTTTATGGCGAAGGTCAAGTCTTTCGCCGCCATCAGCCCTTCCTTTACGCGTTGCTGGATAGCGCGCAATGCGGCAAAGACATCGTGCTCTATGGCCGCAATGATGCCTTGCGGAATTTCATCCACGTCGATGATGTGGCCGAAATCATCGCCCGCGTGGTGCGACAGCGCATCGAAGGACTTTATGAATGCTCCAGCCTGACCAATGTGCGTTTTTCCGAAATTGCGGCTGCAGCAGTGGCGGCCTTCGACAGCCCCAGTGCTATCCGTTTTGATACTGACAAAGCGGACATTCCCGACAACGCCTTTGCGGCAGATGACGCCCTGTATCGCCGCATCGGTTACTTCCCGAAGATTTCGCTAGCGCAAGGGTTAATCCGTGAAGCCGAGCGCAGAAAGGGATTACCATGAAGCGGGTGCTTGTTTCCGGTGCCAGTGGAATTGTCGGGTACGGCGTATTACGTTCGCTGCGGCAGGCTGGGCAGCCGTGCTTTCTGGTTGGAACTTCTATTTATAACGACTCAGTCGCCCCCGCTTTTTGCGACGTATTCGAGCTAGCGCAGCCTACCAGTGCCCCGGAATATCTCGACTGGCTGATCGACACGCTAGTGAAGTACCGAATTGAAATGCTGATTCCCGGCCTTGAGATCGACATGTACAACTGGGTTGAGCATGTTCCCGAGATCCGTGTTACTGGAGCACTGCCATTGCTCAACGTGCCAGAACTGATCGCTCTGTGCAGGGACAAGTGGGGCTTTTACCAGCGGCTTGCAGCAGCTGGCGTGAGTTGCACCATCGAGAGTTCGCTGGAGCAGGATTTTACTGTGCTGGCGGCGCGGTTCGGACTGCCGTTTCTGCTCAAGCCGCGCCGGGGCTTCGGCTCCAGAGGCATCGTGCGGGTGACGTCGGAAGTAGAGTTTGAGCCGCATCGAGCCGACATCGGCCCGGCTCTGATGGCCCAGCCCATCGTCGGAAATGATGAAGAGGAATTCACTACTTCGGCGTTTTGCGATGGTCGCGGCGGCTATTTCGCCAGCATGACGCTGCGGCGCAAACTATCGCGCGATGGTTTCACCGACAAGGCTGAGGTGGCCGATTCGCTGGAATTCGCCGCAGCGATGGAAGAGTTGTGCCGTTTATTACGTCCTATGGGGCCAACCAATTTTCAGTTTCGCCGCTGCGCTAAAGGCCCCAAGCTGCTAGAAATTAACCCCCGAATTTCTTCCTCCACCTCCATCCGAACCGCATTTGGCTATAACGAAAGCGCGATGGCGATGGATTATTTTTTAGATCAGCGCGATCCGTTGCAGCCAGCTCTCCGCCGTGGTCGTGCCGTACGCTATACCGACGAGCAAATTTTCTATGAGGACGGCGTTCATCTCTGACATTCACGGCAATTACGAGGCACTCAAGGCGGTGCTAGTCAAAATTGACCGGCTGAGCGTGACACAAATCTACTGCGCGGGCGACGTAGTGGGCTATTACTCGCAGATCAACGAATGCTGCCGCGAACTTCGAGAGCGCGAGGTTCTCTGCGTGATGGGCATTCATGATTGGTACATGGCGGGCGGTGGCTTCTGCTCCCGTTCGCAAAACGTGAATGATTGTCTGGCCTATCAGCGCACCATCATTGAGCCGGGAGATCTAGACTGGCTGGGCAGCTTTCCAGTGCAGCGCGAAATTTGCGTCGTTTAGCTGACTGACAAGAGTAAGGGGGATCACATGTTCAAATGGAAAAAATTAGGCAAGGTCTTTAACCCCAAGGATATGGCCAGCCCCAGCTGGATGCACGAATTCGCGCAGTCGCCCTCGGTGCTGGTCAGGGAAGATTGTGTGCGGGTGTATTTCTGCTCGCGACCGGCGCCCGGCCCGGACGGGCAATATCTAAGTTACATTGCCTTCATTGATCTTGACCGTCGCAATCTGTTTAACACCCTCCGGGTGTGCGAACGTCCTGTGCTGGAACTCGGCAAGTATGGGACCTTCGATGAGTTTGGCACCTATCCGGTGTCAGTGATCTGCGACGGCGACGAGATACGCGCCTACTACGCAGGTTGGACACGTTGCGAATCGGTCCCGTTCAACGCGGCCATTGGTCTGGCTGTCAGCCGCGACGGCGGAGAAACTTTTCAGCGGCTAGGCGATGGACCGGTGCTCTCCTACACGCATGATGAACCTTTTTTGCTTGGCAGTCCGCGCATACGCAAAATCAATGGGGGTTGGCAACTCTGGTATGTGGCAGGGCGAGAATGGCGTATGACAGACGGCAAACCTGAGCCGGTGTACAAAATCCGCCTGGCGACTTCGGACAACGGAGTTGACTGGGTCAAACTAGGGCGTGATCTGATCCCTGATAAATTGGGCGATCACGAATGCCAAGCCTGCCCGGATGTAACTTACCGCAACGACCGTTACCACATGTTTTTTTCTTACCGGGACATCCGTAATTACAAGGGGCGCGAAGGTGGCTACCGCATCGGATATGCCTCGTCGCCAGATATGGTGAACTGGAAGCGAGATGATGCGCGGATAGGCATTTGCTTGTCCGAAATCGGCTGGGATTCGGAAATGGTCAACTATCCACATGTTTTCTGGCTGGATGGCAGAACCTACATGCTCTATCAGGGCAATGGGATGGGACGGGCCGGATTTGGGCTAGCAGTCCTCGAATCAGAAGACGCATGGGGGCAAGCATGAAGTGGAAGAAACTAGGCAAGATTTTTAATCCGACCGATCATGTGCTGCCGAATCGCTGTGTGGAATTCGCGCAATCTCCTCAGACGCTGGTATTGCAAGACCGGGTGAGAGTTTATTTCTCCACGCGTGAGCGAGATTTCACAGGCAAATATCTGAGTCATATTGCCTTTGCGGATTTTAGCCGAAACATGGGTGAACTGCTCGGTGTGTCCGCCGAGCAGGTGATGTCGCTGGGTGGCTTGGGTTGTTTCGATGAGCATGGGATATTCCCAATCAACCCGATGCGTGACGGTGATCGCGTGCTAGGCTACACCACAGGATGGAACCGCAAGGTCTCGGTATCGGCAGATGCATCGATCGGCTTGACGATCAGCAACGATGACGGATTGACTTTCAAACGGTATGGCACCGGGCCAATCTTGAGCTCATCGCTAAAAGAACCATTTCTGGTGGCGGACGCTTTTGTCAGCCGTTACGGGGATAGGTATCACATGTGGTACATTTATGGCACCAAATGGCAGAAGTTCACAGAAATCGAAGCGCCCGACCGTGTCTACAAAATATCGCACGCTTCCTCGTCCGACGGTGTTAATTGGCAGCGTGACGGGCGGCAGATTATCAGCGACCAGTTAAATCCAGACGAATGCCAGGCACTTCCCACAGTTATCTGCCTGAATGACGTTTACCATATGTATTTCTGCTATCGCGAGGCCTATGGATTCCGGACTGATCCTAGCCGTGGTTATCGTCTTGGTTACGCTTGGTCAACCGACTTAGAAAACTGGGTGCGTAACGATAGACTGGCGGGCATCGATGTTTCCGGAGAGGGCTGGGACTCGCAAATGCAGTGCTACCCGCATATCTTCGAATGCGACGGACGAATCTACTTACTTTACAACGGCAACGAGTTTGGGCGTTATGGATTTGGCCTAGCCTTGCTGGAAAACTAATTTTTCAGAAATTAAATGAATGGAGAAAATAATGAATTCAAGAAACTACAACGCTGAACTGGACGATTCCAGCAATGCTGCGAACGAGAAGTATGTGTACAGCTTCGACTTCGACGTCATGCATCCTTTCATGATTCGGGCATTTTTGCCTTTGGCGAGACAAGGAAGTCTCTTGGAGTTAGGGAGCTTTAAAGGGGATTTTACGCGACGGCTTCTGGCACACTTTGCAGACATCACCTGCGTTGAAGCTTCAAGTGAAGCAGTAAAGGAGGCTTCTCACATACTCCAAGAAAAGGCCACGATTATTAATGCTCTTTTTGAGACAGTACAGTTGCCTCGTCAGTATGACAACATTGTCTTAACACATGTTCTTGAGCATTTGGACGATCCTGTCGGCGTCTTGAGGCGTGTGAACAACGAGTGGCTCGCGGATGGAGGGCGTTTTTTTCTTGTTTGTCCGAATGCTAATGCTCCGTCTCGCCAAATTGCAGTGAAGATGGGGTTAATCAGTCAAAATTCTGCTGTAACGCCCGCGGAAAAAGAGCATGGGCACCGAATTACATATTCTCTTGATACTCTAGAGAGCGATGCGCGTGCCGCAGGTTTAAAAGTGGTATTTCGTTCAGGCATTTTCTTCAAAGCATTCGCAAATTTCCAGTGGGATCAGATCCTGCAAACAAATATAGTCAATCAGGATTATCTGGAGGGATGCTATCAATTGGGGCAACAATATCCTGATCTATGCTCAAGTATATTTTTATTATGTGAAAAGGGGAAATAATATCAAACCGCCACTGCTTTCTGTCTGTCTCATAACTTACAACCAGAGCAAGTACATCACACGCGCCCTTGAAGGCATTCTGATGCAAGAGTCTGATTTCCAGTGGGATATTATCATTGCCGATGATTGCTCCACTGATGGCACGCGCGAAATTATCATAGACTACAAGACCAGATATCCCGACCGGATCAAATTAATCATACAATCCCAAAATGTTGGAGCCGCGCGTAATTGGCTAGAATTAATTCAGGCACCCACAGGAAAATACACAGCTTACCTTGAAGGTGATGACTATTGGACTCAAAAGAACAAATTACAAAAACAAGTCGAATTCCTTGAACGCAACCCGGATTACGCCATGTGTTTTCACAAGGTTAAAATTGAAACTAGAGACGGACTTGTAGAAGACTTTATAACAAAAATACCACCGAACAGGGATTCATTTACAACGCACGATCTGGCCAGGACCAATTTTATACATTCACCTACGATTGTATTCAGAAACAAACTTATAGAAATTCCAGATTGGATATTAGATTCACCAATAGGAGACTATCCCCTCTATTTGTTACTTTCCTTGAAGGGGAAAATTAAACTGATCAACGAATGCATGGCTGTGTATCGCATTAACTCCGGCAGTTGGTCGCAGCACGACGATGTCTATCGTCTCATTAAGACATTAAACATGCTGTCTCTGGTAAAGTGTGACATGCCCCGACACATTATCAAAGAGTTGGCATATAATATCGAATCCGAATGCTTAAATAGCATCCAGATCGAATGGAGTAGGGTCAATGCCGGACTTACCAGAAAACTCTCAATAAAGGAGAAGCTCAAGGCCTGGTTGTTATTCAAACGGAATGCCCCTAAAAGATAGTGTGATTATCCCGCCCGATCGTCATTTCAATGTGGCGTTTGGATAAGTTAAGCAAAAAATTCAAATAACTTACTTTAACATCTGCATGTCTTTAATCTCGTCTGATCCGATCAACAAATGTGACATCTCGGTTGCCATGTGTACTTACAATGGTGAAAAATACATTCAACAACAACTCGAGAGCATTCGCCATCAATCACATCTCCCACTGGAATTAATCATATGCGATGATGGCTCCACTGATAGCACCCTCGATATCATTAGGAGATTTTCTTTAAATTCACCCTTTCCTATCAAATTACACGTAAACGAGCGTAACCTAGGGTCGACGGCAAATTTTGAAAAAGCCATTGGTCTCTGCAATGGCGGAATTATAGCACTTTCAGATCAGGATGATGTGTGGAGTAGTACGAAACTGGAGTGCATATCAAATAAATTTGCTGACTGTCAGGAGGCAGTCCTTGTTTTTACCGATGCCACCATAGTCGATCAACAGTTGAAGCCTTTGGGGTACACATTATGGGAATCCATCAATTTCGATCAGAGAGAAAAGGCGGCAATATCCATGGGGCTTTCTATGAAAGTCCTTCTGAAACATAATGTTGTCACGGGTGCCACCCTCGCATTTAAAAGTGAATACCGGAAACATATTTTACCGATTCCGAAGGATTGGGTTCACGATGCGTGGCTGGCATTGATCCTGTCATCATTCGCCAAGATTGATTTTATCGATCAACCATTAATATTGTATAGGCAACATCCTCGACAGCAACTTGGCGCACGCAAGCCAAATATTTGTGAATACATAAAAGATAGGCTGAAAAACAAATCCAAAATCTATATGCAGGAATATCAACGTTTTGAAACTGCGATTCAAAGGCTGGAATTATTGGATCAGACAAGTGCAAATAAGAATGCTAAAAATTTAGATCACCAAAGGTTAATGCACCTGAAATTACGTGGCACACTACCCGGAAAACTGATGAAAAGAATTCGTCCTGTAGTCCATGAGGTGTTAAACGGGCAATATCATAAATATTCAAATGGTTGGGTGAGCGCAATCAGGGATGTCGTTGGTTGGTGACAGGGACAAAGGTTCCGAATTGTGTGTAAGCATCATGCGTTACCCTTCTTTTAAAACAGGTTCAAAATTGACATGATCGCTCCAAAAAAGTCTAATACAATGGCCGTTATAATATGGTACGAGCCTAGTGACTGTGTATATGAGAACATTGATAGAATCCTAATGGAGTTTGAACGAATTGCAGTCATTTCAAATGGACCATGCGATGCAGATAAGATCAAATTCGCTAAGGTGAATAATATAGATTTTATTCAAAATGAAATAAATCTAGGAATTGCTGCCGCTTTAAATCAAGGGCTAAAATTAGCATTCGCTTCTAGTATTGAATGGGTTGTTTTTTTTGATCAGGACTCACAGCCGACAACTACTAATTTCATAGATAATCTTTCGACTGTATTGATGGAACATGCGACACCTGAAAAAATTGCCGTAATCGGGGTGAATTATCATGATGCTTATAATAAATCAGTATTTGATCACCCTGAAAAGTGGCGGAATGTAAAAACGGTAATCACATCAGGCAGTTTGGTAAATGTTGCACTGTCAAATAAGTTGGGTCAATTTAGAGAGGATTATTTTATTGATCATGTTGATCATGAATTTTGTTTGCGAGCACGCAAAATGAATTTATATGTGCTTTTAGCAAATTTCGTACGGATAAAGCATATGATTGGCAACCCGTTGATCGTGAATATTTTTTCCTGGAAGATTACAAATAGCAGACATTCAGCAGTCAGAAGATATTATAGTTATAGGAATTTAATTTTATTAACTCGGGATTATCTCATGTTTGATCCTAATTTTTGCAAGAGGGAACTTTATATAAACTTTAAGATTATTTTTAAAATTCTACTATTTGAAAATGATAAATTTCTTAAAATTAAATACGTTTGTAAAGGACTTTACGATGGCCTGATGGGTGTATCTGGGCCAATAAAGTTTAAATCCAAACAGTAAGAAATCCTTTTCATCCTATTTATGCTCATTGCTGCCGTCATATTAAACTATCGATGTCCAGCTGAAACTATTCAGTGCCTAAAATCAATTAGGGCTGTAAGAGGTGTTTTGATAAACGTTTGGGTTGTTGACAACGCGTCGCTTGATGACTCAGAAGATGTTGTTTTATCACAACTGAACCCCCTGGAAACATGGATTCAAACGGGGAGCAATCTTGGGTATGCCGGGGGCAATAACGCCGGGTTTAGGGAAGCTTTGAAAGCGGGGGCCTCACATATTTTAGTGATTAATCCTGATTGTGAAGTGGAATCAGGTTTTCTCGGCCCTTTACTAGAAGTCATGGAAAGGAATCCTGACGCGGGCGTGGTATGTCCGATGATATTGGATCGAGAAACTGGGAAGGTTCAGGCATTTGGCGGAACCGGGAGCTTAAGTTCCGGACGATTTCATAGAGCCCATCATGATTCTTCCCCAGAGACTTTTGAGCATGGGACGATCTCGGAAACATATTTTCCACCGGGAGCTTGTTTTTTAGTCCGCCGAGAAGTCCTTGAGGAGTTAGGGGGATTTGATGAAAACTTCTTTCTTTATAATGAGGATGTGGACTTCGGCATAAGAACACGCAAGGCAGGTTGGAAAATTTTCGCAGTCTCTCACTCCCGGGTCCGCCATAGAGATTCCACCTCGGATGGTCGCAAAAGCCCGGTCGTGAATTATTATGCTACTCGCAATACTCAATGGGTGGTGAAGCGACATTGCAGTTGGCTCGATATAACCTTAAGTTATTTCATGGCTGTGGTTTATTTCTGGCCGCTTAAAATTTTGGCCCGCTTAATTTTGGGCTACCACCGTGGGGCATGGGCCGCTTTCAAGGGCGCCATTGACTCCTTTAAGCCCGTGCCGAATCAGCGCACTTCCCTTAAATAAATTATTTTTCTTCAACGTGGCTCTCCTCACGATCTGACCCTTTCAGGGGCTTTCTTGCCCGTTGATCTATACGACCCCATCTCGGGCAGATTGTGTCCTTAAAAAAATCGCATAAACCATTTGCATCAGTGGTTCGCCTGCGTTAAAAACTTCCGCCTTTTGTGCGGTACAATTTTTAAGGTGTCCCGCCCTAGTAAAGGCAAGTAACCAAAGTGTAAGAGGTAATAAAATGCAATCCCAAGGATTATACGACTCGCGGTACGAACATGATTCCTGTGGCGTAGGCTTCATTGTCCACGTCAAAGGAAAAAAGTCCCATGATATCGTTCAACAGGGGTTACAGGCCCTTTTGAATCTTGAGCACCGGGGAGCTTGTGGATGCGAAATTAATACGGGCGATGGAGCCGGTATTCTGATCCAGATGCCCCACGACTTCATGGTCAAGGCTGCTGGTGAAGTGAAATTGTCCCTTCCCGACTTCGGTCACTACGGCACGGGAATCTTTTTTATGCCTCCCAAAGAAGAGGACCGTAAGGCGGCTGAAGCCAAATTTGAGCAAATCGTCAAAGAAGAAGGACAAGCCTTCTTAGGTTGGCGTTCTGTCCCGACAAACAATCAATCACTGGGACCAACAGCCATTGCCGCACAACCAGAGGTTCGGCAACCCTTTATTATCCGGTCGAGTGCCATCCTAGATGAGACAGCATGGGAACGGAAACTCTACGTCATTCGTAAACGCGCTGAAAACGAAATTAAACGGTCGGGCAAATTTGTTGGCTCTGAATTTTTTTATCCGGTCAGTCTTTCTTATAAGACGATCATTTATAAAGGGATGCTTATGACCGAACAGGTCGCCAAGTTTTATCCTGACTTAAACGACCCGGCGGCGACGAGTGCTTTGGCCCTTGTCCACTCCCGGTTCAGCACCAACACGTTCCCGAACTGGAACAGGTCCCATCCTTACAGGTACATTGCACACAATGGTGAAATCAATACCCTAAGAGGCAACGTCAACTGGATGCATGCCCGGGAATCACTTTTGTGCTCGCCAGTCTGGGGCGAAGACCTCAAGAAAATCGTACCGATTATCGACGAAGATGGATCTGACTCGGCGATGTTTGATAATTGTTTTGAGTTCCTTGTGCTCTCAGGTCGTTCCCTGCCGCATACCATGATGATGATGGTGCCCGAGCCTTGGGAAGGCCATGAAAGTATGAGCGCAGAAAAGAAAGCGTTCTACGAATATCATGCATGTATGATGGAACCTTGGGACGGCCCCGCATCGATGGCTTTTACAGACGGATTTCAGATGGGCGCCACGTTGGATAGAAATGGTCTGAGGCCCTCTCGGTATTACGTAACCAAAGACGACCTTGTCATCATGGCTTCTGAAGTCGGGGTGCTGGATGTAGCGCCTGAAAACATAAAAGAAAAAGGGCGTTTAACCCCAGGCAAAATGTTTCTTGTTGATACACGTGAAGGCCGGATTATCTCTGATGAGGAGATAAAAAGCCGAATCGCAACCGAACAACCGTACCGGCAGTGGTTAAATGAAAACATCATCGAACTTGATGCGCTTCCGGAACCTCCGCATGTGCACGAACCTGACCATAAGTCCGTTATGCAACGTCAAAAGGCTTTTGGGTACTCCTTTGAAGACCTACGTATTATAGTGGGTCCGACGGCTCGTGATGGCGTCCAACCTTTGGGGTCTATGGGGACAGATACCCCTTTGGCAGTTTTATCCAACAAACCGCAACTTTTGTTTAGCTATTTTAAACAGCTTTTTGCCCAAGTCACAAACCCACCTATTGATTGTATTCGTGAAGAAATTATTACTTCGACGGAAATCACGGTTGGTTCGGAAGGCAACCTACTCAGCCCTGGCCCCGAAAACTGTCGGCAGATCAAGTTGCATTACCCGGTTTTGAGCAATGAGCAGTTTGAAAAACTGAGGCACATCGATCGCAATGGTTTTAAAGCGGTGACCTTGCCTATCTTGTTCGATCCTCGCAAAGCCGGCGCGGGTTTACATGCCGCGATGGACGAACTGTTTGCCAAAGCTTCCGCCGAAATTGCTGCAGGGGTAAACATTATCGTCCTTTCTGACCGTGGCGTGAGTGGGGAACTCGCTCCCATTCCATCATTGTTGGCTGTGTCCGGACTGCATCATCATTTGATCCGTGAAGGGACACGGACTCGGATTGGTATCGTCCTCGAATCAGGCGAACCTCGGGAAGTTCATCATTTCAGCCTGCTGATTGGTTACGGCGCCACGGCGATTAATCCTTATTTGGCTTTTGAGACAATCGCCGATTGCATTCACCAAGGGTTACTGAAGGACATCGATCACAAAACAGGCGTGAAGAACTTTATCAAGGGCATCGTTAAAGGCGTGGTTAAAACCATGTCAAAAATGGGGATCTCCACGATTCAAAGTTACCATGGCGCACAGATTTTTGAGGCTATTGGAATTAATAAAGCCGTCATTGATCGATATTTTACTTGGACGGCTACACGGATTGAAGGAATTGATATGAATATCATCGCGAAGGAAGTTCTCCTTCGTCATGAAGAGGCGTACCCAGTTCGGTCTATTGAATCCAACGATACTCTTGAAGCAGGTGGCCAATATCAATACAGGAAAGACGGTGAATATCATTTGTTTAACCCTGAAACGGTGCACCGCCTTCAAACGGCTTGTCGGACGAATAGCGCAAAAGTGTTCGGTGAATATTCAAAATTGGTCGATAAACAGGACAAAAACCTCGCAACGCTCCGCGGTCTCCTTGACTTTAATTTTGCTGCCAACCCGATTTCCATAGATGAGGTTGAGTCAGTTGAAACTATTGTTAAGCGGTTCAAAACAGGTGCCATGTCTTACGGGTCAATCAGCTCAGAAGCCCACGAAGCGTTAGCTATTGCGATGAATCGGATTGGTGGAAAAAGCAACACAGGCGAAGGGGGCGAAGATCCTGATCGTTATGCGTGGTCTGAAAATGGTGATTCCAAGAATAGCGCCATTAAACAGGTGGCTTCTGGTCGGTTTGGTGTCACAAGCCTTTACCTGACAAAAGCACGGGAAATCCAGATCAAGATGGCGCAAGGCGCAAAACCCGGCGAAGGCGGCGAACTCCCGGGCACAAAAGTGTATCCGTGGATAGCCAAAACGCGGCACGCAACGCCTGGAGTTGGGCTCATCTCCCCTCCTCCGCATCACGATATTTATTCGATCGAAGATTTAGCTGAACTTATTCATGACCTTAAAAACGCAAACCGCGCAGCAAGAATTAGTGTTAAATTGGTTTCTGAAGTAGGCGTCGGAACAATTGCAGCGGGTGTAGCAAAAGCGCATGCTGACGTCATCCTGATCAGTGGTCACGATGGTGGCACGGGCGCCTCACCGTTGTCTTCGATTAAGCATGCGGGAATTCCATGGGAACTGGGTCTTGCGGAGACGCACCAAACTCTCGTTTTGAACAACCTCCGGAGTCGGGTGGTTGTTGAAACAGACGGCCAGCTTAAAACCGGAAAAGATGTGGTTGTTGCCGCTTTGTTGGGCGCAGAAGAATTTGGCTTTGCCACAGCACCCTTAGTAGTGCTCGGATGCATCGTCATGCGTGTTTGTCACTTGAACACCTGCCCTGTCGGTGTAGCGACTCAAGATCCAAAACTTCGGGCCAAATTCATGGGAAGTCCTGATCATGTGGTCAATTTCATGCGTTTTATCGCCCAAGAAGTGCGTGAACTCATGGCTCAACTCGGCATTCGCACGGTCAACGAACTTATTGGGCGCACGGATTTACTGAAGGTAAACAATGCAGTCGACCACTGGAAAGCTAAGGGTCTGGATTTGAGTAAGATTCTGTATCAGCCTAAGTCAGGACCAGAAGTTGGTCGGTATGCCCAAGTCGAGCAGAATCATGGGCTGGATAAATCCCTTGATCTCACGGTGCTCCTAGAGAAGTCTAAACCTGCTTTAGAACGCGGTGAAAAGGTCATCATCGAAAGCCCAGTCAGAAATGTGAATCGCGTGGTGGGCACGATTCTCGGCAATGAAGTCACTAAAAAATACGGGGCCGCAGGTTTACCAGAAGATACCATCCAACTGAAATTAAAAGGTTCAGCTGGGCAATCACTGGGCGCGTTCATTCCCAAGGGACTTTCAATTCAACTCGAAGGAGACGCCAACGATTACGTGGGTAAAGGCCTGTCGGGCGGTAAGATTGTGATCTTTCCTCCTAAAGGTTCATCGTTTGCCCCAGAAGACAATATTATCATTGGTAACGTCGCGTTTTACGGTGCGACAGCGGGCGAAGCCTATATTGGCGGAATGGCCGGGGAACGGTTTGGCGTGCGTAACAGTGGCGTAAGAACGGTTGTCGAATCTGTGGGTGACCACGGTTGCGAGTACATGACCGGCGGCCGCGTTGTGGTTTTGGGTAATACAGGACGCAACTTCGCTGCGGGTATGTCCGGGGGCATTGCCTACATCCTCGACATTGACGGGAATTTTAAAATCAAGTGTAACACCCAAATGGTCGGACTCGAAAAATTGGTGTCTCAATCAGAAATCTTGGAAGTCCGGGGCATGATTGAAAAGCACGTTCATTACACCGGCAGTGAGCGGGGTAAAAACATCCTCAAGTTATGGGATGACATGGTTCCCAAATTTGTAAAAGTCATGCCGAAAGATTATAAGCGTATGCTGGAAGCCATTGAGCGCGTTGAAAAACAAGGGCTTACGGCGGACGATGCCATCATGGCCGCGTTTGAAAGTAACGCCCATGACTTGGCTCGTGCTGGCGGAAACTAATATTAAAGTCCGGAAAGTTCGTAGAATCCCTACGAATCTTCCATGGACTTAAATGAAATTAATTTAAGGGCTTGTGGATATTGCGCTTGACGAATTTTGTCGGGGCTTTTGTATCTATCGCGGTGCTCGGAATGGGATTAACCTGGTGCGAACATCACCCCACTCAAGTAGTTAAGGAAAAAATGGGTAAACCAACTGGTTTTTTAGAAATAAATCGTGAACTTCCTGCGGATGCAAATCCAAAGGATCGCATTCACCATTGGGAAGAATTCCACGAACACCTTGGGGAGGACAAACTCCGTCAGCAAGGCGCGCGGTGTATGGATTGCGGCATACCCTTTTGTCACACAGGCACCTTGATTGGCGGCATGGCTTCTGGTTGTCCAGTAAACAATTTGATTCCCGAATGGAACGATCTTGTTTATCGCGGTCTTTGGAAAGAAGCGCTTGAGCGACTCCACCGCACAAACAACTTCCCTGAATTTACCGGCCGTGTGTGCCCAGCCCCATGCGAGGGTTCCTGCGTTCTTGGAATGAACGAACCCGCGGTAACTATCAAGAATATCGAATGTTCGATTATTGACCGGGGTTGGGACGAAGGCTGGGTAAAGGTTATGGTCCCCATAAATCGCACCGGCAAAAAAGTGGCCGTTGTAGGTTCAGGCCCAGCAGGACTTTCTGCAGCAGATCAACTCAATAAAGCCGGGCACCTTGTCACTGTATTCGAACGCGCTGACCGCATCGGAGGTCTTCTCATGTACGGGATTCCGAACATGAAACTCGACAAAAAAGAAGTCGTTCAACGGCGCGTGGATCATATGGCCGCTGAGGGAGTTAACTTTGTCACTAAAACAGAAATCGGAAAAGATATCCCCGCAGAGAAACTTGTTAAGGATTTCGATGCTGTTGTTCTCTGCGGCGGTGCGACAAAACCTCGCGACTTACCAATTGAAGGCCGAAATTCAAAGGGCGTTCATTTTGCCATGGAATTCCTTCACGCTAACACCAAGGCTTTGCTTGATGATAACCATGTAAGTGGAAATTATATTTCTGCTAAGGATAAAAACGTCATCGTTATTGGCGGTGGAGATACCGGCACTGACTGCGTGGGAACATCCATGCGACACGGCTGCAAATCCGTTATTCAATTAGAAATTATGGCCCGCCCACCCGAGGCGCGTGCTACCGATAATCCATGGCCTCAATGGCCAAAGGTGTACAAACTTGATTACGGTCAAGAAGAAGCCGCAGCTGTTTTCGGATCAGACCCACGGGCCTATTTGGTGACTGCGAAGAAATTTGAAGTTGATGAAAATAACCAAGTTAAAGCCGTGCACATTGTCGGGGTCGAATGGGCCAAAGACGATAAAGGCCGTTTTTATCCAAAGGAAATCCAAGGCACAGAAAAGGTTTTACCTGCTCAGTTAGTGCTTTTGGCCATGGGATTTCTTGGGCCCGAAGATACGGTCCTCGCACAACTCAAAGTGGATCGTGACGAGCGCTCTAATGCGAAGGCTGAATTCGAAAAATATACCACAAATATTACCGGTGTTTTCGCTGCTGGTGACATGCGCCGTGGTCAATCCCTTGTCGTCTGGGCTATTAACGAAGGTCGTGGAGCAGCCCGTGAGTGCGATAGATATTTGATGGGTAAAACCCAGCTTCCTTAATCTGCTTAAAATTGATACGCCTCGATGTCGGGTCCCTGACCCCTTCGATGTCGTAAAATTATCTCGCTACCCAGTCGGGCGGAGATCCCCATCTTTGACCCTTTATCGGTCCGCAATTATATCAGAATCCAATGACGATTCGGCTGCCTGACGGGGTTTCGCAATGTGGATGTATGGGTCTGGTAAATCCACTCCCCTGATCGAAGTCAGGTTGGATCATATGGTAAATCGGTTGGTACTGAATAAGACTGATGTACGATTGCTGAGCTTCCATCTCATAAGCGCGCTGGCGATTTTCACGATCAACGCCCGCGTCCTCTTCGATTCGGGCCATTTTCTCTTTTAATTCCTTGTTGGCCTCTTTTATCGCGACTCTAGTATCCACATCTGGATAATGCTTAGAAAACAAGCGAAGCCGTTCCAACTTTAAATCTGGGTCGGCTAGGACATAAGAACGCGATGCCACAAGCAACTCCAATTCCCGTTGGCCCGCTTCTCTTTGTTGTTGGGCGTAAACTTTGCCGGAAACCGCTGCTTTAGCGGCAATCTCGCTGTAACGCTTATTTTGGGGCAGAAGCTCCACCGCTTTGACTACACCATTCACCACGGTAACTTCACCACGGTCAAAAACGTAAACTGTTTCAGTGTCAGACTTTATGATCCCACCGGGCTCTCCTAAAACCTCAATGACATGATCAAGCGTATCGCCTTCTTTGACCTGACCCTGGGCAAAGTTTAGGGCGGTAAAAGCTAAAAGGTAAACGATGATGGTAAAATAGCGGTGCACGATGGATTTATCCTTGTGTCTGACGGTTGAAACCTGCTCTATATTCACAAAAATTATGGCCGTTATTAAATTGCTCCATACTCGCTACCGTGTCAACGACTTGGAAAAAACCGTGACTTTTTACAAGGAAATCCTTGGCCTCCAAGAAGTTACGCGCCACAAGTCCCCGCGCGGCTCAGAACTTGTCTTCCTGAAAACCCCGGGGAGCGAAGAGCTTATTGAACTTTGTTCATTTCCTGCCAGTGGCCCAGTCCAAGTTCAAGCAGACCTCACGCACCTCGCATTCCAAGTTGAAGATATGAATACTTTCGTCGAAACATTAAAAGCTAAGGGTGTTCCCCTCTCAGATGGACCTACAGAAACTTCCTCTGGGAATATCATTGCTTTTATTGATGCCCCCGAAGGTTACGAAATTGAGATCATCCAGAAGCGCTCATGAGATTCATTAACCTCACCGGCCGGAATGAAATCGGGGCGAACTGCTACTTCCTCGAGATTGAAGACCGTGGTTTTATTCTGGATGCAGGACTTCATCCGAAACTTGCAGGGTTCACAGCACTGCCCGAATTGGAATGGATCCGTGATGAAATTATTCACGGTATTTTACTGACTCATTGTCATCTCGATCATATTGGATCTCTCCCAGTGGTCATGCGCGAACATCCCGCTGTCCCTGTGTACATGACACAAGCTTGCTATCAACTTTCCCCCATCGTACTCCATAATTCATGCAACGTCATGATCAAGGAACGTGACGAAAAACATATTCGCGAATATCCGCTCTTTGGGCACCGAGAGGTCGATGAACTTCTGGAACGATGGTTTACCCTTCGATATAAGGACCCTGAGAAAATTGCCGGGGGTTCAATCGAATGTACACTTTTTGATGCGGGCCACGTACTCGGCTCTGCCGGGGTACAGTTAAAAGGAAAAACCGAATCCTTTTTCTACACGGGTGATATTAATTTTACCCCACAAACAATCACCTTGCCCGCCGATTTTCCAGAGGAGTCACCCGATGTCCTCGTCATCGAAACCACCCGTGGAGCTCAAGCCGCTACAGAGGGTAAAACCCGACAAACTGAAATCGAGCGACTCGGACGAAGGCTCAAAGAAGTCTTCGATCGAGGTGGCTCAGTCCTGATTCCTTGTTTCGCCCTCGGCAAACAACAGGAAGTTTTAGCTATTCTTCATCAAATAATGACCCAAGGTTTGATTGAACGCAAAACCGTGTTCTTTGGGGGCCTCGGAAAACAGTTCAGCCAACTTTACGATAAACTGGCCCCGCACACTCGGCGACTTTTGCCTGACCTCCAAT
Organism: Verrucomicrobiota bacterium; assembly: GCA_034440535.1. Taxonomy (GTDB): domain Bacteria; phylum Verrucomicrobiota; class Verrucomicrobiia; order JAWXBN01; family JAWXCD01; genus JAWXCD01. The sequence continues at coordinate 22,480 of JAWXCD010000003.1, forward strand.
TCTTCGATGACATGGACCTCGCTGTTTTTGCAAGGGGGGAAAGTGATTCCATCAAACTTGGCGGTGGAAAAATCTTTGCTGTTTCCGCAGGAATGATGACCGCTCCCACCCATTCGTTTGTTATTGGACAACGCATGTTGCAGACGGAGAATAACGCCATATTTTTCGTAGGTTACCTCGATCCGGAATCACCCGCAGGGCTCATCAAAGCGGCAGGCCGTGGTGGAAAAGTTAAATTGGGTCGCGACATCCCCGAACAAACCGTTCGCTGTGATATGGATAGCTTCGACCTAACCACGCACGCCAATCGCGAAGATATTCTCAACTACATCTTAAAGGTTAAGCCGAAAACGACCATCCTTGTCCATGGAGACCCCACCGCTTCCGAATGGTTTGGGGACCAGCTCGACAAACAAAACATGAAATGGATCATCCCTACTCCGGGGAAAGAATACCATTTGTAATACTAATAAGATCCTCGAAGGCTAGTGTAGTCCATCAAACAGAACGTAACTTATCAAATTTCGCCCAGGCCGCGTTTTTTTGGTGATGGTCAATTGAAGGTGTAATCTTATGGGTGCACAACCCCTTTGGGATTGTGTGTTTGCTGACTTTTACCCCAGTGGCATCTCGTACCCGATCGACCCTAGACTGTGTGACGAAATCCCTTTTGGGATTCGCTCTCACGTCCTTTCTTCCTTAGTGGGATCAGTGTCTTTAAACGCATAGTTTGTACGTCCCTTCGGATACGAAGACACGAAAGGGGAAGCAGGACAAAAAAGGATTTCTTCGTGCCTTCGTGTGAGTCTAATTCTTTCCCTCATTTCCCTTGTAGGTGCGGGGACACCGGCCGAGTATGCGCCAGCATACGATCGCCTGAGAATAAAAGGCTGAAGGAAAAGCCTAACACAGGAATGAAACCCGTGCTTTTTCACGTGGAAAATGGGTTTCCCTACCCGTTTTCCTCCGTGTTTCCACACACGGGAGTTTAAGGAGTGTATAAGCCTCCTTAAAAAGGCCACGGGTAAGGAGACCCGTGCTCCACGTCCTGATCTATTTCACCGTCACACGACCGTACTTGGAGGCGTCGAGGTAGGCGGGTTGGCTCTGGAATGTCGAGCCGCGAAGCGAAACGCCCTTCTCGTCGAATGTGGAGAGCGTGAACTCGATATAAAATTGCTTGGTGAGAGGGTCAATTTTAAGACGTGATAACGGGATCACAGCGAAGAGGCGGTATCCGTAAGGTGCGTTTTCGGAGGTAATCTGGATGTCCGCCGCTGAAGTGGGGACATCACCCTCCTTGTAGAGTGCCCGCGCGGTTTGTTTGTCGATACCAGGAATTAAAAAGGCCTGGCCTGTGGGCTTATCGGGTTTGAGAGCGGTGAATATTTCAAGATCCGATCCTTCCCAGGGGTTTGCGTTCAACTGAGGATTTTTATCGTTTACCTTAGCGGCGACAATCAGATGTCCGGCGGCCAATCCAAAACGCACCACACCCAGAACTTCATTCTTGTTGTTATTATAAATGGGGAGCGCAGGAGAATCTTTAAGGAACTCCTGAACATCTTTCAGTTCAGGAACAGTGGGGACCATGGCAACAGTCACTTTCCGGGAAAGATCGATGTGTCCAAGCACCGCCTGAGTAGATCCTTCCTTTTTTAACCGGGCCCGCACGGCAAGGCGCGATTCCATCTGCGCCACATCAAACTCATAATTCATTCGTTGGCCCGCGGCCAAGGTCACCTGCTTTCTGCCCCTCTCGAAGGAAATTCCGGCATCGTGAGGGAGCATATCCAAAACGACTTCATCAGATATCGGTTCCTTCCCTTTGTTTTCGATGGTCACTTGAACCCGCCCTTTTTCTCCCATACCTTCAGGTTTGCGCAGCCATGACATCGTCAACGTAGTGGGGGACACCTTCACCGCAACTGCGGGTTCATTATCGCGAATCATCGTTTTTCCACCGCTGCCGTCACGAATACGAACGCCTTGCTTCCCGTTGTTATCACTCAAGATCGCATGCACAACGCCGGGAAGCACATCGATGGAAGGTTCGGTCGTATGGAAAGTACACCCCCGCACCTGCAATCGACCCGCCGAGGCTTCCACAAGCGCGCGCCCGGAATGTTCTCCGCGCGAACTCGAAAAATAACAGTTCTCCAGGGACACATACCCTTCGGGAGCGCTCGACACGACACATTGTTCTGACGGACCCCAGAATGCACAATTAGAAAAGCGCACTGAACCGGCGCAATTCGGTCCAATCAAAACCTGAATCGGGTCGGGGCCGCTCATGGAAACGAACTCGCCATTAGATATCAAAAGGCCCATCGGTTGAATATCTTCAACCACAATTGCGTTCCATGTCGCATCGGCACCGATTCCAGAAAACTGGCCGTTACAAGCCCCGTTTGCGGTTTTTACAAATTTATATCCGACACGCGCCGGGAACACGAAGGTGTTGTGAACGTAAGCCCAATCAATTCGCCCGAAAGTAAAGGCCTCAAAGTTTTTCGACATGTAATCGAACACCAAATCCCAATCTCCACCGACCCCCGAATGAAACCATTCACAATGGAAATGCACGTTATCGAGGCGCCCGATGTCCACGCAGTTGTCCACATAAAATCCACGGCGCAATGCGCATCCGTACACATTGCGAACCTGAAACCGTATATTAACTTCCGGACCCACGCGGATTGCATTGTAACTGTTGAAGAGGGTGATGTCTTCGAGCCGGTTATCACGTCCCTGCAGATGAAAGGTCCAAGGATAAGGTTGAATATCTTTAGCGACCTGATCGGGATAAAGAACGGACAGACCAATAACCGCCGCGTTGTTCCCGAGTTCGAAAAGGGCGGGACCGTCCTCGCGGCCGCGTCCCGCGGTGGACATGACGATGGTTCCCACTTGCGGATCTGAAAAGTGATTAGCCTCGTTAACCCCCACCAGAGCGACACCTTCAGGAATTCGCAAACTTCCTGAGACCAGAATTTTACCAACGGGTAACTGCACACGCCCGCCTCCCTTTTTCCGGACCTCGTCCATGGCCTGTTGAATGGTTTGAGTGTTATCAGTTTTCCCATCAGCAACAATCGACGCGGCTTTCGAAAGACCACAGGCCCTGAACTTGAAACAAGGCTTACAAAATATCCAGCAGGCAGCGGCCAGGACAACAATGACGAGTAAGATGGCGATGAGTTTTACTTTCATAATTTTGCTTTTTTAAGATCTTTTTTCTTTGCTGTACCTTGGACATTTTTCACGGCTGGGCGCTTTTGCCCCGGTAACGTCTACCCCAAAATTCGAACCAATGGAAATCCCTGAATAAGGAACGTGATGAATGTGGTTTCGAGCCACGATGGTTTCGCGGGCCAGGGACACGAAAATGGGAACCACCCCGTAACTGCTCCAACCCATGTTATAAATATGGTTATCTGAAATAACCGTACCTGTCGGTAAAACTGACGGATCTGAAGCTGTCGTCGCGTTCCCCCAACAAAAACCCCGCCGCGTGTCGATACATGAATTTCCGATTCGGTAATCAGGTTAGAAAGCAGAAACACAACGAGTCCCGCGCGAATGATGATAATCATTTAACTTGCGCGAAACCATACCGAATCATATTCCCTTTTCAAGTCCAAAGTCTCCTGGGTCGATATGAGTACTCCGCAACCTCGTTACTTGGTCATATCATTAAAACGAAGTCGAAACTCCCTCGGGGTCATTCGTTTCTTTTTGGAAAAGAGGCGGTTGAAATTTGAGAGGTTTGAAAAACCACAGAAAAAGGCGATCAAAGTAATCGAGCGCGACGACTCCAGAAGCTGCTGACAGACGTGGTTTAATTTTAAATCGATGACAAAATCGGTAAAGATCGTTTTGGAATGACGTTTAAAATACGTTTCCGTCCTCCTCTTTTACCTTTCTTAAATGGAAACACTTTCTCACAAACAAACCGTCATTCAACCCTCGGCCTCGGAAATTCTTTCTTTTCGCAATAATGGCCACGTCAAAATCAAAAATGTTTTTTCAAAAGACGAGATTCAGGGGTGGGAACCTAAGATAACACGTGCCTATTGGAACCTGCCAACAAGGACCAGCAAAACGATCTCAAGTCGTGGATGCCAGGGGCTACCGTCAGAAAACCCGGGCCCTGTTGCTCTTCCCCGGTTTTATATTGAAACTAAACAGCCCCTGTTACCCCGAAAAAACCTGTCACGTAACAACCGGGGGCCTTTATGTGGCCCTTCAGAATGATGGCCAACAACCCGCCATAGTCGCCTTGACCCTCCACAGCCAAACCTTCACCGGCGAAGTTCCGCAGCAGTCAACACGCGCCTGGTGGTTCGACCCGGAATCCAATAAAACCGAGACTTTGGTTTTTTAAAACCTAGAACATGGGTCTCCCTACCCGTGTTCCTCCGTGTTTCCACACACGGCTATCCACGGGGGGTAAGCCCCCCTCAAAGCACACGGGTAAGGAGACCCGTGCTCCACGTTAAGTCGTTTTGCGTGTGCGGGATTTCATCCAGGCGAGTGCAGGTTTGCGACCATAGAAGGCAAGAACGATTAAAGTGAGGATGATAACCATCCACTCTTCGGGTTCAGGTGTTTCATAACCCGGTGTCGCGTAAGCATAACCGGTGTTACCAAGGCTATTATTGGCAATTCCAGTGATGTAATCGGATGTAGAATTGTTATATCCAACCCGTGTAGCGACTAGGTTGCCAGAAAGATCCGCGCCCAAACCGGTGTTCAGTGCTGAGTACTGTAAATTGACGACTCCGCTGGAAGGATCCCAGAAGTTTTGGAAATTGGCTTGCCAACCCGCGCCACCGCCAAAGTCGAGGGCAAACTGGCTAGTCCCTCCAATCATGGTCAGATCGTAATTAGCCCCGTCATTGTTGTATGTGAATACATCGACCACAGCCCCTAAGTTATCGTAAAGAACCATATAATCCGCGTTGCTGTCCGGGTTGCCCATAAACCCATAAGCGTCCGTCCAGTTATTGAAATAACTATCAGTTAAGTAACCCGAATCGGCATTAGCGACGATCAGAGTACCGCCCTGACCGCTGACAAGATTTGTATAAGGATCGCCGGACTGAGTCCAGCTACTTCCAGTTTGTGTGGTGTATGTCACGCTTGGGCGGAAAGGACGTCCACCTTGAACACCTCCGTTATGTTCGTCAGCACCGAAAGTAAACGAGTCAGAAGGGGCACCTACCATACCCATAACCAAGAATTCGTTGTTTGTGCCTCCTAAGTTACCAGCGCCGGAGATACTAAAGTTGGCTGCAAGATAACCGTTCTGATCGTATGCACGAACTTTATATCCAGAAAGATCCAAGCCTCCTCCACTGCCCAAAGTCTGGGAATGGGCGAGGTTCGTTCCAAGTTTGAGTTCGAGCCATTCATGATTCTTGTCAACTGCGTTTGCTCCCGCATTGACCATAAATTCGTTGAAGTAAACAGACCCGCGATTTGCTGAGGCTGTTCCCGAACCAATCCCGGTCCCTGGCTGAACCTGTTTACGCATATCGTTAGTGACTACCGCGCCCGTTACGTTTTCCACAAAACCTTGGTTAACCGACAATGCCATTGCAGCACTCGCAGCGCCTTGGGCGGAATAGAATCGGCCACCTTCGCGCACATCATTTAAGCCTGTACCGTTAGTGCCAGTACCGGTCGAAGTAAGGTTGTTAATTGTGTTTACGTTAGCGATTGTTCCGCCATCAGCCAAAACGTTAGCCGCCACGTTATCGGTCTTTAATCGCCCATTCAACACTGACACTGTCGAATAAAGGGCGTTCGTAAGAACCGCTGTGTAGCCTTGACCTGAGCCGACATTTGTCACAATAAAGACCTCCGAGTGGCCCAAAGTACCCTTGAAGGTGGAAGCTGAATCCAATACAGGACTATCCGTGACTTGAACTTGAAGGTTCACAGATCCTGAAACCTGATTTGTCGTTACAGCCCAGTATGATCCGTCCGCTGCGATGACTTGTAAGTTAGCACCGCCCAAATTGGTTACGTTCCCGAACATCCCAGTTTGTTTAGTGACGTCGAAACCATTAATAAGCCGGTAGGTGTTTGTATCGGTTGTCGGTGTGGTATTGAGATAAAGTGCTCCACCGAAGACCAAGTTACCACTCGAACCCGCACTCGAAATAACGTCACGCACGTTTGTGGTAGCGCCGATGTTGAAGTAATTTGTTGAGCCCGCAAGACTCACGTAGTTAAACCCGCTCCCTACTGTCAGTGTCCCAGTATTCGTTGTTGTCCCTGCGCTGACAGTACCTGCGTTTGTTAAGTGTCCAAAGATAGTTGAACTGGTACCGATCAGCAGACCGTTACTCTGGACGTTAAGACCATCGGAGAATCTGGCATTAACCGATTGAAGATTCAAGGTGCCCCCATTTGATAATACCACTTGGCTGCCATTTGTGAAAGTAACGCCACCAGCCCCGGTTAAAGTGAGTTGTTTATTCGATACGTTCACTGTGCCCGCGAGAACAAGCGTGCTCCCAGCAGCATCCCAGGTCTGGGACGCGCCAACAGTCACTCTATTACTAATGAATTGGGCGACGCTGCTATTCTGGTATATCCCCACTCCATTTGTCCCCATGATAGTCAAGTTGCTGCCACCGATTGCATGGGTGCTCATTCCGGCAAGGTTACTAAAGGTCATCTGCGAAATTGAATAAGGAGTATCAATAATCGAATTTGTCTTCGTGCTATTAGCCGCAATGATAATACTTGCTGTTCCATCATTCACTGGAGCCGCGTCAAACACCCAGTTAACCCCTGTTGACCAGTTGCTGTTTCCCGTTCCATTATTTCCATCCCAAATATAGGGCGCTTGTGAGAATACAAGATTGGTCAACCACACATCGTTTGCAATATTCAGGATCTGACCACCAAAAACGTTAGCCCCTTGGAAAACAAATCCGCTAAAGTCGTTTGAACTTCCAGCCCACGTAGTGTTATCAAATAAACGGAATCCAGCGGTGGCGAGCGGGGAATAATTAAATGTGAAATCAAGGACACCTCCGCCAAAGAAGGTTCCATTTACCGCGACGTTATCAAAGGACGCTGCACTGTTGAAATTAAAGAAGTTGGTAGAAGTCGCACCCAAAATCATGTTGCCATTGATCGTGAGCGTTCCCACATCAGCGCCCGATGAAGTGCCAAGATTCATGTTACCACGATTTGTCACATTACCCGCGATGGTTGCACCAGCCGCGTAAATGCTCGCGTTTGTATTGACGAGCAATCCCCCGGTAAAGGTATGAGCGGCTGTCGTATCCACATAAAGGCGGGCATTTTGTGTCCCACTACCCACCGTAAATGTGCTGCCCGTATAATTCATCCCACCGCCACCAATGATCAAGGTGCCGTCTTGGTGGCTAATCGAGTTATTCGCTTTGACCACGATGTTACTGGAGTAAACAGTTGCGCCTGTATTGAGAACGAGTGTGTTACCTGTAGCCAATCCACCGGTCCCCTGACCTACTGTGATTGTACCGTAGTTTGTTAGTCTACTTCCCGTGCCACTGACAAGAAGGCTGTTGCTGTTAGCCAAAGTCGCTTCGCCGATAATGGTATTTGATACCGCAAGAATGGCTCCGCCCAAAACCTGAGCGTTGTTGCTTGACCCTGCAAAACCCACGTACATCAAGCTTATATTTGATAACGTGGATGAAGCACCGGTGAGCACCAAGCTGTTGCTATTAGCTCCTGAAGCGCGGCCTAAGTACAAGGCCCCATCTGCTGCTGTGCTGTATAAAGTCCCACCATTGCTGACGAGCACCGAGTTCATTGTGCTATTTGAACCAATGTAAATTCCTTGAGATCCAGCCGCGCTCGCGTTGACGGCCACCACGCCGCCGTTTTCAACGATCAAACGATTCGTAGCGCCGCTTGCACCTACGACCAATGATTGCGCGTTGCTCCAAAGTGAACCCGCACCAGTCACAATAGCGTTGTTGCTATTGTTTCCTGAGCCAAGACCAATAATACCCATCCGGTTCAGGACATCGCCACCATTGGTTACAGTCAGCAGCGTGTTGGTTCTAGAAGAGACAAAGTCGGATGTCAGATGATTTATCAAACCAGACCCAGTTACAATCAACGTTCCGTTGCTCAGGATAGTACCGCTATTGCTGTTTGTGCCGAGTACCGTCATCGACCCTGCTCCGACCTTCGTTAATGCGAAAGCACCTGAAACCGTTGAGTTACTTAATGTGAGGTTTGCTCCGCTATCCGCTCCGAAAGCGGATGCACTTCCTAAAGTGACAGCACCCGTCACCGTATTGTTCAGTCCTGAAACAGCACGTATAGCACCCGTGTTGTTTGACCCAGCCCCGTTAACAGTGAAGCTTCCAGCAGCAACATTTAAAGTTCCATTTGATAAACCGAACGACCCGCCGGTATTAACCACATAACCGTTGGCTCCTTGGAGGTTAAGAATATTACTTCCGATGTAAGTTGCCCCGCCCAGATTCAAGTTACCACCAGTGGCATACCAAGACTGAGTGGATGACGCGACCGTCATATCATTATTGATCGTCTGAGCCACCGAGGCATTTTGCCAGATACCCGTACTAATGATCCCGCTATTGGAAGCAAACCCAGTCAAAGTAATGTTACTACCGGACAAGGTGTGACTACTCATTCCAGCCAAGTTACTATATGCAAGCATGGACACGCTCCAGTTGGTGTTTACAAATGGAGTAGTCTTACTGCTATTATCCGAGAAAAGAATACGCGCTTGACCCGAATTAATTGGAGCCCTGTCATCTACCCAATTGAGGGAGTTACTCCAATTATTGTTACCCACACCGTTGTTACCATCCCATACGGACCATGATGACACCATGTTTGTGATCACGACGTTACCGCCAATATTAGTGATAGTGCCGCCGACAATGTAATTGCCGTACCAGTTAATTGCGCTCCAGTTATTAGACGCCCCCGTCCACTGGGCGTTGTTATTCACGATAACAAACCAGTCATTTGGTGTCATATCGTAATCAAACCGAAGATTAAGAACACCCGCCGCAACGTAAGTTCCTGCAACGTAATTGCTATCGAAGAACCCTGGAGCTTGACCCAAGAAATTGAACGACTGAGTCGAACTCGCAGTGTTTATATAACTGTTGTTGAAAGTGAGTCTCCCAACTGAGCTTGCATTGGTGGTACTGTCCATACCCGGCGTCAATAACCCGCGGTTGGTGACCGAGCCATTAAATGTTGCGTTCGCACCATAAAGTGTTGCGCCGTTATTAATCACAAGGTTACTTGCAAACGTGTGCGTCCCACCAATGAGCCCAAGTGTTGCACTCTGACTTCCGTCACCCACCGTGTACAGACCCGGGTTGTAAGTCGTGCCGCCATTGCTGATGACCAGCGTGCCGCCGTAGTGCTGAACCGAGTTATTGAGAATGGCAGCCGAAAGTTGATTGAGAGCGACGCTACCAGCATTGTCGATTCTTAAGACATTGCCCGTACCACCTGAAGTTCCCAGATTGAGGATGCCCGAGGCTGAGAATGTCCCACCGTTAACAACGATGGAATTGTTGGTACCGGACACACCCACGTAATTATTAACCCCGGAGGCAGTAACCGTTGCTCCGTTGGATACGATAAGGCTGTTATAATTCGCCCAAGCGCCAGCACCCACGAAAATTTCGGCGGATCGCAGTATGGACCCCGCACCCTCGACGGTAATAGTATTACTCTCGCCCGCCCAGCCAGCTACCGTTTGAAATAAGGGGTTATTAGTAAAATTAGCGATGGCGCCCGAGTTGATCAGGACCGAGTTACCGTTGGCACGAAAAACGCCACCGTCGCCCACAACCAATTGCGAACCATTGATGATGGCATTACTGCTGAGAACAAGACTGTTATTCAATGCACGTATGTTTCCTCCGACCTTGATGACACTGCCCAGATCCCAGCGAGTGCCGGACCCTGTTACAAGTGCCATGTTGCCTGTTCCCCCCGAGTATGGGCCGTCTTCGCTTCCTCCAATAAAAGCGCCTCCTCCATTGGAAAGGTAGCTCCCGCCGGAGACTTCGAGGAGGTTACTCCCAGCGCCACTGAAACCAACATAGATATGACTGTTCAACAAGACCGAGGCCCCATTGCTGACCAGAGCTTTGTTGCTGCTCCCCGTCCATCCAATGACTAGGGAGGAAGCTTTCACGACAGAACCGGCACCGTCGACGATCATCTTATTGCTCGATGCAGCATTATCACCCACAAACAGGTCGCCGCCACTATGCATCGCGTACAGACCCCCATTGGAAACAATCAATGTGTTGTTCCCTCCGCTATGACCTATCCAACTTTTACCAAATATGGAATTTGAAATTATGCTGCCAGCTCCCGTGACTATGGCGAGGTTGTTGGATGCGCTAGCGACGGCTCCCATAAGCATGGTGGGGGTCAATATGCTGCCGCCATTGCTCACCAGTAGATAATTGTCGCTGGCCCCTGCTTCGGTGCCAATAAAGAGGTAATTACCATTGGTCATCCGGGCACCATTTATGACCTGCATGACGTTGCCCGTGGAATTGTATCCTAAATAAAAGTAATTCTTATTGGTCAGAACGGTGGCCACACCATCAAGGATCACGGACCCACGTGCACCCGTCGCTGCGCCAACCCTGGTGTCGCCCACGTACCAGGTATTCAAGCCCCCGTTAACATACATCGTCATCGTCTGCCCCGCCGTGCGCCCGATTTCTAAGGACCCATTGGCACCGTAAGCGATAGTAGACAACTTGTTGGTCAGGACCCCGTAGTTAAGCATGATCGTGGAATTGGCACTGGCGACGGAGGCGTCGATGTTATCCACCACGCTGGTACCGCCCATGCTGACAAAGGAACCGGGAGAACCAGCAGCTCCAATATAGAGGCGGTTGTTAGCGGCGTAGTTAAGGCTGGTGACGACAAGCATACCGCCCGCATTGGTCAGGGACCCACCCGAGCCGGCCGCGCCACTGGATCCAATCCGGAGATCGTTGGCCACGACCAGCCCGCCGTTGGTCAGGATGACATAGTGGCTATTCCCGGCGTTACCGATCTGGAAGCCACGGTCGATGGAGTTATTCATGATGAGCTTCGAGCCGGACCCGCTGACAATCACACTACTGTTGTTCCCGCCGTTACCAACGACATTATAATTTCCCGCGAAGGTCATGACAGCCCCGTTACTGACAACAAGCTGGTTATTGATCGCCCCAGCAACCTGACCGATGAGCAACTCATTGCCAGAATCCCAGCGCGTGCCCGACCCGGTGACTAATACGGAGTTATTGCTGCTGCTGGCATTATTCCCAATCACCACGTGAGTTTGGTTGGTAACATAAGCACCCCCGGCGACAATCATGCGGTTGCTCTGGTCGCCCGAGCCCACATAGAAAGTACCATTTATGCCGCCAAACAGGCTCATGTTAGCGCCATTTGAGACCACGAGCAGATTGTTGGAAGCCCCGGCATTCTGTCCGATATAAAAATCACTGTTATATAGTTTCCAACCGGATCCTGCGCCTGTGATGGTGGCGCTATTACCCCGGCTGTTCACGCCCACGACACCGGCGGTATTCGTGATTCTGCCCCCTGAAGTCACGGACAGAGAATTGGAGGCTCCATCGTATCCGATGTAGAGGGATGAGGCAGTATTGATGATGGCATTGCTGCTGACGACCAGAGAGTTATTTAAGGCGCTGGCACGGTAACCAATATTGATATCACCACTTGTATTAGAGACAGAAGTCCCGTTGCCAGATACAAGAATGGTACTATTGGATGCATAGTCGATTATGATCCCGCTGACAGTACTCAGCGTCCCCCCATCCAAGACGTGTAGGACATTGCTTTGACTGGCCCCCGTGAAACCCATGCGCAATGCCGCACCGACATTAACGACTGAATTGCCTCCCGTGATCATCAACGTGTTACCGTTAGCGGAAGCGTTTTCGCCCATTCTGATATCGCCACTGACATTCAGAGTACCCCCGTTAGAAACGAGCAACCGACTGTTGGTTCCATAAAGACCGACATTCAGAACGCCCGCATTGGTGAAAAAGGTTCCAGCCCCACTGACAAGAAGCGTGCCGGAGGAATTGGTGATGGCACCAAGGGTGACTCCTCCCCCAGCCGTGCCGACGTAATTGCTTCCTCCTAGGACATTCCATGTGAAGTTTTGACCCGCCACACGTCCTATAAGCAGGCCTCCTCCGTTATCCACCGTGATGCGTGAGTCACCCAGAGTCGTCAGGGTCCCGTTGCTCATCATGTACTGGTTGCCGTTGGTCACAAAGAGATGATCCGCGCGGATATTGACGTTGTTGCTGTGCGCGAAGGCCACGCCGAAAACGTTGAACACACTGTTGCCCCCGTTGGTGATATTCAATGTCCCGTTATTGGTGATTTGCACCACCCCAGCTGCGAGGTGCAATCCGCCGATCGTATTGGCATTCTGACCGTCGAAGATTAAATTACCCGCCCCGATATTGGAGACGGCCGCCCCGCCTGAGACGGTGTTGGTAAACCTGATCTGCTTACCAGTCCCCGCATTGAGGGTCCACTGATAGTTAGAAGCGATGGAACCGGAATCGATTGTCCCGCCGAGGAGCAGATTCCCGCCGTTGGTTGTGGTCCAGGACTGATTGGCCGCAAGCGTCATGTTGTTAAGGATCGTCTGATTGCTAGCCGTGGCATTGAAGACCCCCGCCTGGCGGACCGTGATATTGCTGCCCAAGATCGTATAGCTTTGAACCGTCAGCGGCGCATTGCTGAAAGTTATACCACGCACATCCCAATTGGTGTTGACGAAGGGCGCGGTGCTGACGTTGTTCGAGGCAAAAACAACCCGGGCACGACCATCATTGAGTGGGGCCACCCCGCGTGACCAGTTGGCGGAATTGCTCCAGTTGGCATTGGCCCCCGCGCCGTTCCAGACGTAGGAAGATGCCGTCACATTTGAAATGATGACGTTATTGCCGCCGGACTGGTTATAGAGAACCGTTCCGTTTTCGGCACCGCCCAACCAGAGGTTTGTGAAGAAGGTTCCATTTACATTGGCCGCACCGGCCGTGTAAATTGTCCACGTGTCGGAGGAGAGGAAATTGTCGTTATCGAAGAAAAGTTGCAGCGCGCCACCCGCGAAGAGCGTGCCATTGACGCGGTTGCTGTCAAAGTTGCCCGCCGTGGTGCCGCCGAAGCTGAAGAGGTTCGTGGAGGATGCTGTGTTGACCAGATTGCTGTTGAAAGTGAAGGTTCCGTATCCTGACCCGCCCAAATTGGTTCCCATGGTCAGAGTACCACGGTTGGTGACAATAGGTGTTGTACCACTAATTGTGCCTTGGCCGTAGAAGGTCGTGTTGGTATTGACAAGAATACCGCCGTTGAATGTGTGGGTGGTGTTGCCACCTGCACCGAGGACGGCTGTCTGACTGCCGTCACCGGCCACGTACTGGATTGTCGAATTGTAGGTGAAGGCCCCCGCCCGGGCTTCCACGGTTCCGCCGGATTGAGTAATGGAGTTATTGGCAGCCACGGTAATCGCATTGGCTGTGGCCTTGGCTTCGCTGGAAACAGACAACCAGTTGCCTGTCGTCCCGTTACCGATCACAAGGGTGTTGACATTACTCAGTATGGATCCGGAATTCTGGAGTAACACCCAGTTATTCTGCCCATTGTTACCGACCATCGTATTGCCCCCCATCACATTGACGACGCCCCCGTTAGAAATAACCAAGCCGTTGCCGTTGCCGCCGCCACTGTTACCGATATTCAGCGCGTTGCCGATCGTGGCGGATGAGCCCGACCCATTGACGACCATCAGATTCGATTTACCCTGGTCACCCACGTTGAAGATACCGCCATTACCGAAGGTGCCGCCATTCGATATGGTCAGGGTGTTGTAATCACCAAATCCGTAATTGAGCCCGCCATTGCCGGTATTGGTAAAGTAGCTACCCGCGCCATCGATGACCGTTGTATTATAAAAGCCGCCATAAGACAGACGGAGATCCGCCGTGTACATCTTTCCACCAGATGCAATGGTCAGCATATTGCTGTATTCGGTCCCATTGCCGCTGCCGATAGCGAACGCATTCACCCCTGTGAGAACACCATTATTAGTGACAAAGATGTAGTTATTGGTTCCGGCACCATAGGCGATGCTCATGTTCCCATTGGCATTGGAGTAGATCGAGCCAGCCCCCTCAACGACCATAATATTACCGCGACCGCCGTAGCCGATGCGGGTGTCAGAAGCGCGCATATAGCCACCGGAAGAAATAATCAATTTGTTACTTGTCGCCGTTCCACCGCCGCCGCCCAGGAACATGCCTGTAGTATTATCAACACGGCCGCCATTGGTCACCCACAGGCTGTTAAAGGCCTGGTCGAAGTAGGCCAGATTGATGCCACCGGAGTTGGTCCAGTAAGAATTCGCCCCAGCGACGACGAAGGTGTTGTTGCTCCCCTGATACGAAATACGGGCATCCGTCGTCTGCAGGCGGCCTCCTGCCACAACCAGAACCGTATTACTATTGGCCACGACGTTATCACCGATATACATCACCCCGCCGCCCACAGTCGCATTATTGGAAACCACCAGGAGGTTGTTATCTGTGCGGAAATAGAAGTTCCGATAATTGGTCCATGTGGTCGCCGATCCCTCCACCATCACATTGGCCTTGCCTCCACTACTCGCAGGACCAAATACAACATCACCGCTACCCGAGAAGGTGTTGAGACCCCCGTTCATATACCAATTCATCGTCTGGCCGGACGTGCGCCCAATTTCCAGACTTCCGTTATTGCCGTAGTTGATCGTGGAAGTCTTGGTTGTCAATATGCCGGAGTTGAGGAATACACGCGAATCACCCACCGTGGTATTGGCAGCCCAAAGATTATCGACAATGGATGTCCCCCCGACATTATAAAAATCGCCCTTCCCAGACCAACCCACATAGAAGTTATTAGCCACACCCGTCCAGTTTGTGACAACCAATAGACCGCCTGCATTCGTCAGGAAGGCCGCCCCGGTGGTTCCCTGGTAACCAATATTCAAATCGCCTCCGACTTTGATTAGGCCGCCATTTGTAGCCACCATACCATTGCCAGAACCCACCCCACCTCCACTTTCCCATTGTACTATAAAACCATTGGTGATGATGAAGGCCGAGCCGGGATCGGACACCGTCAGAATATTGCGACTCCCACTGGCACCCAAAGTGGACCCGTTATTAATCCGCCATGTGCCTCCGTTTGTGACGAAGAAGCGGTTGTCGTTGGCACCAGCCCTATAGCCCATGCGGACACTGACCTGATCCAGAATCGACCCCGTGCCAGCCACGACGACGGTGTTTAAACTGCCTTCGTCACCCAGAGCGCTCGCCCCCACAATCATCTGCCCGCCGTCGAGGATCAAAAGTTTATTGCTGACCTGTCCGCCACCGCCGACAACACCCGCCAAGCTCATATCGTTGGGCGAGAGATATTGGGCGCTGTTGGACACTATGAAGGTATTTCCTGTGACCGCGCCATAAGCCATGGTATTGCCGCCGGCATTCGTCCAGACAGTGCCCGCACCTGTCACGAGGAAATAGTTGCTATTACCGGTAAAACCCATGCGGGATGCGTTCAGGTTAGTCATCTTGGCACCGGCGCTGAGCTCAAAGTAGTTTGTGGAAGATTGAGCCCAGACACCATTGCCGAAGAGCCCGTAGGTGCCCGCGCCGGTCATGATGAAAGTGTTTCCGCCGTTACCATTGAAGTTGAGGTCGCCCCCGACAGCCAAGCTCCCGATGACCAAGCCCGCACCGTTGCTGACAACGATACGGTTACTTATTCCGCTGGCAAAGGATAGGCTGCTACCGCTGATGGCCAATAGGGATCCAGTGTCGGAAAGGGTCATTGTGTTATTGCTGGAACCAGCGGCATTACCGAATGTCATTGCCCCACCGACCCGGACGATTCCTCCCGAATTAATGGTGACAGTATTGTTGCTTGAACTGCTCGCGTTGCCCACGGTCAAGACTCCACTATTGCTGACGTAACCGCCATTGGTCACGGTCAGACTGGATTGGGCTCCGGCACTCCCTACATCCAGAGCCCCATTATTCACCCATGTTGAGTTCGTGCCCGTGACAATCACACTGTTGTTGCTCGATCCCGCAATGCGCCCGATATAGCTGGCTCCCACATTAGTCACATAACCGCCGTTAGAAATGATCATTTGGTTGAAGGAACCGTCATACCCGACATTGATACCAAAAGCCGACTGACGTAACGTTGATCCCGCCCCGGAGACGGTCACAGTGTTACTGCGTGATCCGGCTACATTGCCTATCCGAAGTCCTTCCGCCGCGGAGGTATTACTGTAGGTGCCGCCCGCCAGAATGTTCATCGTATTGAAGGAGGAGACATCACCGACGTACAAACCGCTATTGGTCATGGTGAGAAGCGAACTGCTTCCATGAATCGTCAGTGTATTGTTTGAGGAAGAAGCCGCTGCACCCATGGAAAGGTACGAGCCGTTGCGGTAGGCATTCACGCGACCGCCGTTACTAATGGCTAAAGAGTTCCCATTTGCAGTATCACCTAAATTAAAAGCTCCTCCAACGTGAAGCACGGAACCATTGTCATTCACAATGACTGTCGTATTCGAATTCGCAACGTTGTTATACCCAAGGTAGAGCGCGTTATTGGTCACTTTCGCACCATCATACACTCCAAATGTTGCTCCGGTACCCACGAGCGCGATATCTGCAGCAGCGTGGTTAATCCGAGCCAAACTTCCCGTGACAGCCAAGGTACCGTTACTAATCACAGTTCCAAACCCAGAGGCGGGAGCGTAGGTGTTGGCACCTTGGAGTCCCACAGTACCAGGACCCACTTTTGACAATATGAAGTTTCCTGAAATGCCACCTTGAATGTAAAGAACACCTACATCAGATCCTAAAGACGAATTCCCCAGCATAGCCACATTTCCTTCGAGTGCGGCTGGGTATGTCCCATTGATGTTTTTGACTACCCCGCTATTCCCTGCTCCGGAACCCATAATATAGATCGTTGAACTACCCGGCCCAATTTTTCCACCATCCATGACCAACGCTGAACTTCCGTTGGTAAAGTAATAATTATTAGCTCCATACAAATTCAAATCAAACGGCACACGCAGCTGACCGTTAAAGACGAGATGCCCGCTGTTGGCATACCAATTCTGATTCTGCCCGACGACAACGTTATTGTTAAAAAATTGGGCGGAAGAACTATTTTGAACGATCCCTGTTCCGTTGTACCCGTTGATTGTTAACGCACTGCCATTCATCGTGTACGACCCCATTGATGCAAGGTTACTGAATGTCAACGTGGCGATGCTCCAAGGAACATCGACATTCGGGCTGGTACGCAGATTAGTACTGGCAATAACGATCCTCGCAGCTCCATTGTTGACGGGCGCCAAGTTGTTAAGCCAATTTGTCGCGGTGCTCCAATTATTATCTGAGCCTGAATATCCGCTCCAAACAGAAGCGGCAAGGCTCAAATTCGATACGACAAAATTCTGACCTACGTATCCTGCAAACCCTCCATCAACGTACCCACTCCAGTTAATCGTGGAGAAACTGCCGCTCCCAGTCGTGTTTTGGAAGACAATAAAGGAGTCGGTTAAGGCCGCCCCATATCCAAAGTCTAAATTTAATATACCGCCGGCGGTAAATACGCCTGAAACAAAATTGCTATCAAAACTCCCAGCACTGGCAAAGTTGAGAACAGAAGTTGAGCTCCCGCCAAAAAATAACCCATTATTAAAACTCGCCGTCCCCACTCCCGATCCATTGTTGGAAAGCGTACCTCGGTTTGTCACGATCCCACTGAAAGTTGCTCCAGAGGCATTCAAAGTGGCATTCGTATTAATAAGCAAGTTGTTACCAAAAGTGTGCGTCCCGCCATTTGTCACAACGAGAGCTGCCGTTTGCACCCCGTTACCTGCGGTGTAAAGAGAGCCCGCATTGTATGTCATTCCGGCTGACCCAATTTGAATCGTGCCTCCATCATGTTGGATTGTATTTCCCGAATTGACCGCAATAGTTGATGACCTGACTACTGCACCATTCGAGACCACCATTCGATTCCCCGAACCTGCTCCACCGATCGTGAGCGTACCTGCGTTTGTGAAAAGTGTATTGCTATCGGAAACCACCATCAAATTGTTATTCGCCGTCGCATTATTGCCGATGGTGCTGTTTCCAGAAACACTGATCATACCACCATTGGTAAGGTGAATTCGGTTGTCAGTACTTCCTGCTGAATTTCCTACAATCAGTGTAGCGCTCCGAAGAATCGAACCTGATCCTTGAACAATACCCGTGTTACCTACGCCATTGCCACCGATGTAGACCGCTCCAGCACTAGTCACTGTCCCGCCTGAACCGATGAAAAGGTTATTGGCGGAAGATCCATTCCCAACATTAATATCCCCAACAACTGACAGCAGACCGCTATTGGAAACAAACAGGCTGTTATTGATCGCATTGGCGGCATTGCCCACCACCACAGATCCACCCACCCGCGCCAGTGCTCCTGCACCGGATATTACGGCTATATTACTGACAGAGGCACTCGTTGCACCGATGGTAAGGGAACCTGTTGAATTTGTGAGTTTCCCGCCATCCATCACATACAACGCGTTGTTTGTCCCACTCGCTGCGTTTCCGAGCGTCGTGGAGTTAGTGACAAACAACACACCGTTATTTGAAACAATGGTTTGGTTAAAATTCGCGGCGTTTCCGTTTCCTATCGCTAAGGAGGAAACGTTCATTTCACTACTGGAACCGGCCACTTGTAAAGTGTTACTCTGTGCGTTTGCAAGGGTACCGACGGACACTGCTGCTACGGTGACTCGCCCACCATTTGTCACTGACAACGTTCCGTTTGTCGTGTCGAAAACAATATTAGCTCCAGTATGGTTAATCCGTCCTCCACCTCTGACTAGCAAGGTGCCGTTACTGATGGATGTCCCCGTGCCTGCCCCTGGTCCGTAGGTGTTTACCCCATCCAATATAACTGTTCCGGCGCCTACTTTTGTTAACGCGCTTGATCCGGCAACCACGTTGCTGACGATTAATGTTCCTGCGTCAGACCCGAGAGCGATCGCTCCGCCACTCATTGTGAGGGTGCCACCACTGATAACACTAGTGCCTGAAAGATTACGGAGAACTCCAGTATCACTTATTCCTGAGCCTGCAAGCGTTCCGCCCCCAGCAAAAACAAGCGTGCCGTCTGCAAGCAAAACAGCATTTCCATTCAATACTGATAACTGATTCCCCGTCACTCGTGCACTATTACTCACAACCAACGATGATCCAGTTCCTGAAATTACAACATTAGCTCCGGAATGGTTAATTCGCCCTGATCCACTCACAACAAGCGTTCCATTACTTACCGCTGTTCCAATTCCACTGGCAGGATTGTAGGTGTTCGATGAAAGCATGACGATCGTACCAGCTCCCACTTTTGTCATTTGGAAATTACCGGCCACCGCATTTGAAAGATATAAGACAGCCCCGGAATCCGCACCCAAGCCCGAGGCACTCGCCATGGTCACCACGCCTGATACTGATCCTGATCCACCTAATAATCTAATGGCGCCTGCGTTATTGGTTCCATACCCATTAATTTGAAAGGTTGTTCCCGCTAAAATTTTTCCACCATTGGTCAGGTATATGGCACCGTTATTATTGAGCGCTACGGTATTGAGTCCCGTTATAGTTAAGGTTCTGGTTCTTGCATCAACTACGCCACCAAAATTGATATTTCCTTGGCTCGCATTAAAAATATTATCGGCCGCTAGGATAAGATTGTTATTGATCGTCTGAGCGGCTGAATTGCTCTGCATGATCCCTACTCCGGAATCACCTTGAAGTGTGATGGTTTGACCGCCCAATGTATAAGACCCCATTGATCCAAGGTTACTAAATGTGAGCGACTTTACATTCCATGCCACGTCCACATTGGGGGAAGGACGCGTATTATTAGCGGCGAAAATGACCCCTGCATTTCCATCATTTGCTGGAGTGGTGTCGCCTACCCAGTTCGCGCTTGCGCTCCAGTCGTTATTGACACCGGATCCCCCGTCCCAAACGGTAGTCACTAAACTTGAGAAATTGGAAATGACGTAATTCTGCCCGATAAACCCTGACCATCCTGCCGTCACCTGTCCTAGCCAATTGACTTGTGAGAATGATCCTAAGCCGGTGGTATTCTGGAAAATGGTAAAAGAGTCATTGGCAGCAGGAACGTATGAGAAATCCAAATTAAGCACACCCGCAGCTAAAAAAGTTCCGCCAACGTAGTTACTATCGAAAAGGGATGAGCTTAAAAATTTAAACACTGAAGTTGAGGAAGCTTGGTTAATCAAATTGTTGTTAAATGTCATGGTTCCAATACCAGCTCCGGCCGAACCTCCCGATGACAGAACACCGCGATTTGTCACGTGCCCATTAATCGTCGCCGTCCCGTAAAGGGTGGCATTGGTATTGATGATCAAATTTCCGGCCGAGAAAGTATGGGTCCCGCCCCCGAGGCCCAGGGCCGCTGTCTGCGAACCATCGCCTATGGTATAGACCGTCGTGGGATTGTAAGTGATATTGTATCCGTTCCGGGTTTCCAGCGTTCCGCCGGAATGATTGATCCGCGAAGCGGCATTCACTGTCATGGTGTAAGTATTATCCAGAATGACCAAGCCATTGCTGTTAATGTTGAGTTGGTTCTGACTTCCACCGGCCCCCACATTAACAGCCCCTTTATGATACAGGACTGAACCCGAGTCTTGGACTGTGACTATGTTACTATAAGCGGACCCACTTTCACCGATGTGTAAAGCTGAACCCGATACATTCGTATATTTACCGCCACTCGCTAAGATAAATTGATTACTATAACTTGACCCTTGATAGCCTAAAGTCAGTTTGGATCCGGTTTGTATAGTGGCGTTATTACTAACGACTAAACGATTGTTATAGGAAGGATTCCCAAACCCCACGTATAACTCGCCAGGAGTATAGAGGTAAGAATTAGCACCTCCGACGACGAGTTCATTATTAAAACTTCCCGCGCCCTCACCAATCGTTATCCCAGAAGCGTCACTAATGAGTCGACCACCATCCATCACTAAAATCTTGTTGTTCGTGCTGGCACCTTGAAAACCCGCGCGGATTTGACCATTGGCACGCATGAACCCTGCGTTACTGACAATTAAAAGATTGTTATGTGAGGGATTGCCATATCCAACACTGATGTCTCCAGCTCCGTACCATACAGAACCGGTCCCGCTGACCATGATAATATTGCTCAAACTATTCGCGCCTTCACCCATGTTGACGCTCCCTTGAAAGTTTGTAATTTTACCGCCGGCTAAAACAAAGGCCCGATTGTTGGTCGAAGCACCCTGGTAACCTACCCGCATAGTGCCCGTACGCAGTGTTCCCCCATTACTGACGACAAGACTATTGTTGTAGGATGGGCTGCCGTACCCGACATTGACCTCGCTATTATTCCAGTACAGGGCCCCGTTATCTACTTGAACGTAGTTACTCGCCGAATTCGCCGTTTCCCCAATTTGAAGGGAAGCACTATTACTGACAAGTGACCCGGACCCGGAAATGATTAAAGAATTTGTCCCGCCTGTGCTGCCACCTTGAGCGATATGGATTGTAGAAGCGTTAATAAATTGACCCCCATTACTCACCACCATCCGCTGACCTCCAGCGCCACCAATTCCCCAATAAAATTCCAAATTACTGTTATTCCACAACGAATTGGCTCCAGATATTTCCATGTAATTGTTACTTGATGCTGCATGCTCACCCAAACGTGTATCACCTCCAAGAACCGAAACTCGTCCACCATTGCTAACAATAACGCGGTTGCTGGCTCCACCACTTTGACCAATTCGAAAATAAGATTCAGTCGAATAGGTTGATCCTGCTCCGTCGACAACCAGCATGCTATTACTGGCAGCAATATTGAAACCTATATCGGTCTGTGATCCCCCAGGATAAATAGTTACAAAGTCCGCCCCATTGCTAATGGCTAACACCCCGCGGCTGTTATGACCCACGCTTAAATGTGCACGATTGGTTACGAGAGTGGTGTTTCCAGTCACATTCAGCACGCCCGACCCTGTTCCTCCAGAAACATTTCCTAAATAAGTGCGATCATTTGAATCAATCAAGTTTGAGTTACCACCACTGATCGTCCATGTCATGTCCCGGTTAAGGGTGTTGCCCACATAAAACTCATAACCATTCATTGTAAAATGACTCTTGGTTTCAAAAGTCCCGTAGTCCAGGAAGAGGCGAGAACTGCCACCGTTTGTCACAAACACTCGGTCAGCCAATATATTTCCATTACTAATATAAAAACTTGAAGACTGCGGCACAAAATCGGCATTGCCAGCCGCATTCGTAAAGGCCACCGTGTTGCCGTTCGTGATAAAAAGGTTGCCCCCATTGATCAGCCAGCCCCCACCCACCGCGCCGCTCCCGCGCAAGGCCACGTTTCCTGCGGATTGGGTCACTTTACCGGTTCCAGAAAGACCACCCCACACACTCAATCCACCCGCGCCACTCACGTTCCACGTCTGGTCAGACACGAGATTTAAATTGTTGCTTATCGTCTGCACCGTATCGTCAGCCTGGGTAATTCCACCGGCGCGAATCGTGATATTACTGCCCCACAAGGTAAAGGCACTCGCGTTGTTACTAAATACAATCGCCCGCACATCCCAATTGGTGTCAGTAAACGGTGTTAATCGAGTGCTCCCTTGGAATGTGACTTTTGCCCGACCGTCATTAATGGGAGGAATGTCACTGATCCAGTTTGCATTGGATGACCAATAATCACTGGACCCATGTCCGCCGTCCCACACGTAATTCGCAAGTGAAACGTTGCTCACAATAACATTATTGCCCGAATAAAGGACGCTTCCTGATAAAGCTGCTCCAAGCCAATTAACGTTAGCAAAGGTTCCAGCTACCGTTGAGGATCCCGCAAAAACCGTAAAGGCGTCGATGAGGTTTGGATCAAAATCAAATTGAAGGTTGAGTGTTCCATCCACTCCCAATGAACCGGCTGTCGCACTTGTGATACGGTTTGAATCAAAGTTTCCTGCCCCTGTTCCGTTAAAACTAAATAGCGACGTCGCATTATTTGCTAGGAAAAGAGAACTCATGACCATCGCGCCCACGCCTGCGCCGCCATTTGTTCCAATGGAGAGGTAACTTCCGCGATTTGTAACAGCTCCAATAATGGTTCCGTTTCCGTAAAGCGTCGCATTCGTATTCACCAATAATCCACCACTAAAAGTCTGCGCGTTGGCTCCGTTGATCCCAATCGCGGAAGCTTGGGAGCCATCACCTACAGTATATGCCGGAGTAATCGTCCCAGCTACCCCGCCGTTGATAACGAGTGTTCCGCCGTTGTGCGTCACGCTATTGTTTGCACTTACATTCAGCCCATTAGCATACACCGTCGCGTTGGAATTGATCGTCAGTTGATTGCCGCCATTCACATTAATATTTAAAGCGCCTGCATTGCTCCAAGTCGAACCCGCTCCGGTCACAATCACTTTGTTCGTCGAACCCGTGCCCGCCCCGATGGCAGAAGCGGTGCTTGAAAATGAATTAACGTTAGCACCATTACTAATAACCATCTGGTTACTCACAGTGGAATTGCCCAGCGTAAACGCGCCGACCATGTTCCAGCGTGAACCTGCACCAGTGATCAGGGCTATATTATTGGAACTCGTCGTTTGACCAATGATGGTCGTTCCCGTGTTAGTCAGAGAAGCCCCGCTCGATACCGTCAACCGGTTATTCTGCGCACTCGCATTGTTACCCATCAGAAAGTTTCCGCCAACGTACCAGGCGGAATTGTTGCCATCCAAAACAACGGAACTGTTACTTCCGCCAGCGGCATTACCGATCGTTCCAGCCAGACTCATGACTTGGGCTCCGTTGGAAACGAGGAGTTGAGATCCCCCGCCCGCTTCGCCCACTGTCAGCGTGCCCCGGTTTGTCCAATAGGCGGTTGAACCACTTAACGAAACAAGACTGTTGCTCCCGCTCACAGCAGAACCGATGCGCGCATTGTTGGCCGCGGCCCGTCCTCCGTTTGTGACAAACATTCGCCCTAGACCATCCTCACCCACGTAGAGGTCGTTAACATTGCTAAACGAACCAAACTCACCAACGACGTTAACAATCCCTGTTGAACCCGCTACTGACCCGATGTGAGTGGCGGCTCCGGGGGTAATGGTATGAATTCCACCATTAACCACCCAGATCGCTTGCTGGGCGGCGGTCGCGCCTATCTCCAAAGTAGTAGATCCAGAACCATAATTAAGCACGGCTGTGCGGGTTGTTAAGAGTCCATAGTTTAAATAAACAGAAGAATTGGCGTCCGTGCGTGGGGCGTTTAAGTAATCAATAACACTCGTTCCGCCCGACTGCACAAACATACCGCCCCCTTGTCCCACCACACCCACGTCAAATGTCGCTGTGCCTGATGTATTAGTGACCAGTAAAATCCCACCTGCGTTGGTGACGTTGTTGTTGCCTTCCCCATTTTCACCCAAACGCATGTAAGGCGTGTAAACAAGGCCGCCATTGGTGACGATCAATCGGTTATTTGTGGTATCCCAACCGATTCGAATGCCTACGCCAGATTGATTAATCGAATTATTGATCAGTTTAGACCCATCACCTGTGACAAGAATTGTATTGTCTCCAGAACCTCCTGCGGGGCTGATTCCCAAATAAATATTGTTTCTATTGGTCACCACACCACCGTTAGAAACAATCAGGCTCCCACGCTGAGCTGAGCCCCCTTCACCGATCCGAATTTCCGTGCCCACATTAACTTGTGCTCCACTCCCCGAAACAAGGAGCGAGTTACTGTTTCCGGAATTATTCCCAGAAATATAAAGCGTACCCCCAACGTTCACCACACCACCATCCATCACGAGGGCTTGATTACTAAATCCCCCATTACCCACATGAAGTTGGGCGCCGATTGTAGCCAACGCGTTGTTACTCACTATGAACCGGTTCAGGCCATTCCCGGCCGCGTTTTCTTGCGCGATCACGAAACTTGAATTGAGACCTGCATCCCAAGAACTGCCAGTGCCCGTAATAATAAACTGGTTATTACTACTGCTGCGACCAAGGTAGTGCGTCTGCCCGGCAGCAAGCGAAGTTACGACGGCACCGTTGCTGACAATTAAAATATTTGTGGAGGACCCGCTCTGTCCGATATTAAGCGCAGAGGTATGTGAGAACCGGGTACCACTGTCCGCGATCAGCATGTAGTTACTGTTGCCGTTTTCACCAACATTCAGGACGCCACCCGCATACATAGTGGCTCCATTGGTCAGAATAAAAGTATTCCATGAACTACCTTGGCCCACTCGGAAATTCGAAGTGTTAGTGATGTTTACACCACTCCCCTGGGCCAGAACGAAGTTATTGCTGGAACCGATGGAGAAACCCACATTAAATTCGCCAACAATGTTCAGGCTCGATCCATTCGTGACTACCATTCGATTGTTTGCCCCATTCGCACCGAAAATAAAGGTACCATTAGCCCTCCAACTCGCTCCATCCAAAATCAATACGTTGTTGCTCCCAGTCACTTGGTCCCCAACCCAAACCCCTGCGCTAGCAATAGTAGCCGAGTTGGACACAGTCATGACATTCCTGCCGCCATTATAGCCCAGATAGAAGGTACTCCCATTGCTCCACATCGAACCGGCGCCCGCGACCAATACGGAGTTACTATTGGCCCCTGCCACGGCCCAGCCCACGCGAGCCACTCCAAGATTGATTAACTTTCCACCGTTGGTCACCACCAGTGTCTGACTCCCTGCGTTATCTCCTAAGTAAAAATCACTCCCGCCTCTAAATAACGATCCTGCATCCTTAATAACCAGAGTATTATTTGAGGCAGTTGATTGTTGTCCTAAATAAATTGTACCCGCATTCGAAATCTGACCCCCGCTGGCCACGAGCGCGTAATTGAATGCACCCGCCTGCCCTATACGAATTTCACTCCCGCTATTGAGAAAACCATTATTCGTTACGAATAATTGATTGTAATTGGCACCCACACTATTACCGAGATAAACGAAGTAGCCTGCTCCGGCATTGTACATGGAAGCTCCACTGCCGCTGATCATAAGCAGGTTACTGGATGACCCCGCCGCCTGCCCAACGTACACATGGCCATTGGTCATCTTCCCGCCATCCATGATGTAAAGTGAGTTGTTACTGCTGTTGTTGCCGACGTAAATCCAGTCGCTTAGTCCGGCATCAAACACACCATTGTTGGAAACAATGACTGTATTCCCATTTGCCGCCGTGGCCTCACCAATCCGGAGACCATGAGTTCCCGACCATTTAGCCCCGGTTCCGGAAACAATAAATGTGTTGTTACTTGCTCCGCTGGCTTGACCAACTTGGATGTAGGCACCACTCATTGTGCCAGTGGACGTCCCCATCAACCTCATGGTTGCATTCGTGCCATCCAGGTAGAGCTGATTGCCCGCGTTCAGTGTAAAATTTGCATTTGTAAAAACCAAATTCGCTCCGTTACGCACATACGTCGTAGCCAACCCGCTCGCATTGCCGCGCATTGTAAATGTTCCAGGTCCACCGACGGTCCACGTGTTCCCACCTCCTGTCAATGTACCTAGAAAGGTCATTCCACCACCCGCATCAAACCAAGTGTTTGCCCCACCAAAGGTGAGATTATTATTAAATGTCTGGAGATTGGTTGTGCTTAAATTGGTAAGGCCGGTGTTAATGGTCAAAGCGTTGTTGGTAAAAGTAAACGTTCCGGCACTGTTACTAAAAGTCAGCGTGCTCACGGTTTTCCCTGCTTCAAGATTGATGGTTGTTCGTGTCGTGCCATCAATTCCAACCGCAGATCCCGAAGTTGGAACCACATCAGTACTCCAGTTGGTCGCGGTGCCCCATTGATTATCTGCTCCACCCCCGTCCCAAGTCTGCGCTAAAGTTGGATTAATAAATGCAGAAACAATAACGAAACAAATTAACGATCTTATTGTTACAGCTAAGTGACGCTCAGCAAAAGCATTGGACAAAAGTACACCTGACGTGCGCACGGCACCCCGTAAACAAGACTGAAAGTGTTGATGATTAAGAGACAATACGTTGTGTTCCAATTCTAATTGTCTGAAGAGAAACAATTAGAGTTGTTGCTGATAATTTGTTTTCGATCTCTTAAGGGTAGGTCACTCTATCCGTAAGGCAAGGTTTTTTTGAGATCATTTTGGCAAAGAGGGACTCCCCACTGCACAATTATTCATTTTTTATTGAGCATCTCTAAGATTTATTCTTTTAAAACAAAATATAAATGATAAATCATACTTATATTTGTTAAATATTAACAAAAAAGCATTTTTACCAATTTTTGCATTTCAATTGCAAGATGCTCCGCTCCATGAAAAATTAGGTGTTTAACCAGTCCAAAACACATTGATTGAGTTGGAATATTCTTAAGCCAAAGATAACCATTGGGAATGTCATATCTTCATATTGTGTGCGTTACTAATTCTGAAATCAAATCCAAAAGTGCTTTCGTCGTACAGCCCAGTGTTGCACGGCTACGAGAAATCCTGGTTAAAAGTCATCCGACAACCACAAATGCAATGAGCTTGCGTCCATGAACCCAAGGGTAGCTTCGGAACCATAGGATTTGGTGCGACCAACTTACCTACAAAACTTTGATGCAACTCAGAATAGACTAAACTAACTTTAACGTTAAATTAAACATATAAATGATAAATTTAAGGTCTATTTAGATTAATGAGCTGCACTTGCAGCCGTTGGGGGAGGCACGGGTGCGACAAACTTAGGGGGGGTCGTTTTGGAATCGGCACCTGAACTTGCAGATACTGCTGGAGCAGCTTTCACTTTTGCCAATTCAGGTCCAGTAAAAACTGGATGCCCGGCATACGCCGTCCTGATGGAGGCAACTTGTTCAGTAGTAATGGGGTCTGCCTTATTTCCCCATTCACTCCGAATGTACGTCAAAATAGAGGCAATCTGATCGTCCTTTAATGATCCACTCCAAGCAACCATGGCTCCGTTATAAGGCTCGCCCTTGACAGTGATTGGGCCTTCTAATCCATAAAGCACTAACGCAGCAAGTTGATTGGGATCGCCGAGAACGTATTCGGAACCCGCCAATGGAGGATATTGGGAAGGCACCCCTGCTCCAGAAGCTTGATGGCAACTCACGCAATTAGCGGTAAAAAGCTTTTTGCCCTTTTTTGCAATTTCTTTTGGATCATTTGGATCCACCTTGGCATGCGCCGACCCGAGATCATCCCTGCTAAACAAACGTTCGTCGAAGCGATTTCCTTTAAAACCCGCTGAGTACCATACCAAATAAAAGCCTCCCCAAAAAATGACGATGGCAAACAAACCTACCAGCCAAAGAGGAACGGGCTCAGCGCCATCAGTTGGCTCCTGCTTTTCGCGCATGATAGATCCATGCACCTGACCCACATCAAATCGTTCATGTGATTCAATATCTGAATAATCGACCGGTTTTTTATCATCCGGGCTAGGAAGTTGAGGATCAATGCTCACTGGTCGGGGCCTCCGGCAAAGAATAATTCTGGTTAAGTGATAACAGGTAAGCCACGAGATCTTCAGCTTCTTTCGTTGGGACGATTTCGTAACCTGTTTTGACATCTTTAACTTTCAAAGCGTTAATAGATGAAGACCCGACAATCTTTCGTTCTTCGTACAGAAACCGAAATGAGGGCATGATGGAACTTTTGTTTCTCAACCTTGCATTATAAATCTGCACATGCAGCTCACCAGTAATGGATTGATATTTTGTTCCAACATTACGCAGGTCAGGTCCGGTGCGCATGGTGCCCAAAAACACGGTGGTATCATCTTTATAATCTCTTGCCACACTGGCTCGCGCACCCCAACCACGGGCAATATCAGAGCCACCATGTTCAGGTCGCACTTGTTGCGTATGACAATAGACGCATCCTTGCGCCGCATACACACGCGCTCCAGAACTCACTCCGGGCTTACCCACGGCAACCAAGGTCCCCGACTCATCTTCAATGGGTCCTAACTTTCCCAATTGAACATACGGAATCATGACCAATCCTACCCACGAAAAGAGGAAAGTAGCTGTGATCCCTATTAAAAGGGTGGGAAGTTTATTCATAGAACGTTACCTCCACGTGTGGGTTCCTCAAATAATGTGGGAGTCGTTTTATTTTTACCAAGTCGCATGAGAATCATAACAAACGATGCCGCAAACACAAAGTGTCCAACCATCATTAACGCTCCGGAAAGTGATCGCATCCATAACCAAGGTTTGGTGCTGTTCATAATCACATTAAAATCAGTCGTCCTCAAATTCATATGAATACCCTGCTGAATGCCCGCGATGGTCAACGCTCCGAACATCAACAGTATTCCAATGGCTGTTGTCCAGAAATGTATCTTGATCAGTTTCGCACAAGGCCACTCCCAATTTACCAAACGTGGAACGATATAATACATGGCTCCAAACATCACCATGGTAAAAAAGGCGTACAATCCCAGATGCGCATGGGCGACTGTTAGATGAGTAAAATGCGAGGCTTTGTTTATGGTGCGAAACGCCATCGAGATCCCTTGCAAACTCACCAGGGTATAACACATGGCTCCGAACACGATAAACCGGAGTGTCGGACTATAACGAAGCGCGCCAAAACTTCCTTTCATCGTCAAATGATGATTTATCGCAACAGTTGTCACGGGAATAATCATCATCACGCTGGCGACGATACTCGCAGTCTGTAACCAAGCTGGCAGTGGTCCATAGATAAGATGATGAATTCCGTTCCATGAGTAAAAGAAAGCCAGCGTCCAAAATCCAATGATAGACAGGTAATAGCTATGAATAGGTTTTCCTAAAACTTTTGGAATCATGTAATAAACTGTTCCAACGCCAATAGTCGTGAACCACAAACCAATAATATTATGTGCGAACCACCAATTAACGGCGGCTTGAACAACACCTTGAACAGGATGCGCGACTAATAAAATCTGCGCTGTCCCATAAACCCATGGGAACCACAATACAGCAGCAAGGAGATACCATTGAGTGACGTAAACGTGGCCCGGCCTACGATTGATAAACATCAGAAGTGTCCACAACCCGATAAATGAGTATGCGATAAAAAGTAAAGGAGTCGAATACCCTGGCAGTTCCAACCACTCAATCGAAGTTCCATGCCCCGCAAAAATACCAAGGATCCCCAAGGTCAAACCTAGGTTCCAAATACACCCGGCAATAATGAGAAGTGACCCGTTTTTTAAACGCGTGTGGCATAGTCGGGCCATCAACCAAATGATGGTTCCTATACCGGCCATTGAAGCCCACCCATAAATGACGGATGTCAAATGAGCTGGGCGGACTCGCCCGAAAGTGGTGAAAGACCACGCATCCAAAAACCCTGGAGCATTAAATTTAAGTGCGGTGACCAACCCCAAAATCGTTCCAACCAATAGCCAAAGTATGGCCGAAGCATAAAAGAAAAGAACAGGACCTCGGGTTGACGCGTCAATGGCAACGCGTTCAATCCGGTCCAATTCGGCCCGGCTATCCGTGGATTGTTCTGGCATGGCTACCGTATTCATCATCTACCCTTTAATTATTCCGACGTTCTTACGTTTAGGTTCACCCGGGAAACAATCACTCATTTGGCCCAGAGGTTCGTCATCATTAAAAATTGATTTGGCCCCGTTTTCGAGACTGGTCATTTGTCCATTTTTAACAGCCCAATACAATGCCCATACCCCACTCCCCCCGAGGAGAATCGTGAATACTAAAATAATGATTAGATAAAGGGTCATGGAATTTATGGAATCGTTGTTTTGGTGGCTGGTGTTACTTGCGCAGGGAGTCCAAGAGCAGGCACCTTCGAAGCTACACTTGGAAGGGCTACAGGAACAGGAAGTGGGTTTCCCGCACGCACAGGTTTTTTACCAAGTTCAACAATGGTCTTTTCCATCGCTTTTTCGATAGGAATACGAGTGATTCCTGCTTGCTCATTAATCCATCCGTATTGTTCCAAAATCCCAGCATCTGTTTCGTTGCGTTTCTTTAACTTTTCGATGCGCCCGTCATTGCGGTGACTATCGTAACTCTGTTCCGTGAGGAACTTGCTAAATGATTTGAATACCCCTGGCTTTTTAGCATGACCCTCTTCACCCTCAACATGCTCGGCAGTGTCATGCGCAGGTTTCTCATGCACGTGAAAGTTCACAAGCATTATGGATAAAAGTGGCAGCACCCCGAAAAAAGCGAGAATCGCAATATAAACCGGCAGGTTCGTCAAAAAATGATTGTCGTGATTGTCTTCAGCCATACTAGTTCTTCAGGTTGATGGACTCCAATAAACGTGGATCTTTGATCGGGATAAGCGAATGGTTACCAAGGCTCCGCAAAAAGAAAAACGCCAAAATACCAAACACCGAAACCAGACATAAGACGTCCAAAAGCGAAAGGCATAGGAACGAAGCGATTGAGTTGTAATATGGTTTTGGGAAGATCAACCAATACAAATCTATGGCGTGCATCACCAAAACCCACACTGCCACTGAGACTAGCATAGCGGGTTTACGCTTAATCCACTGAGTTAAAAGCAAAATAAACGGGACGAAGAAATGGCCCAACACAATAAAGATAATGGTAAAATAACGCCAGAACCCACCGTCTCTGTTACTGAGAAATCCTTCATTACGAAACCTGTAAAAAGTCGTTTCCTCTGGGATGTTAGCATACCAGATCAAGAAATACTGACTAAACACGATGTATCCCCAGAAAACCGTAAAGGCAAAAAGTAATTTGCCCATGATATGATAATGCTCTGAATTCGTTATTGAAGTCATATGACCCTTTGAACGAAGCCAAGTGAGCAGAATGATCAACACGGCCATTGAACTCCCTGCTGACCCCGCAAAAATATAAACCCCGAACATTGTCGAATACCACTTGAAATCAAGCCCCATCAAATAATCAATCGACCAGAATGTAATTCCCAATCCAAAGAACGGAAGAGCGGCACAAGCAATCCGACGAAGCTTTAAGGAAATATTAAGATCACCGGTCACATCCTGACGAGTCGATAATGCCTTCACTAAGTACGCAACAAGGCCAAAGACCACAAAATAAAAGAAGAGCCTAAAGTAAAAGAAGTCGGGGTAATTATATGAGAGCAAATAATAATAACTTTTTTTAGCGGCGAAGAGAGAATAGTACTTGTTACTAGGATCGATGGTCATCCATTCATAAAGGTATTTACCCAAAACAAACATGGCCGGGATAAATAGAACCGCCAAAACCAGAAACAACGAAGCCACGTTTTCAGCCAAACGTCGGATCACGGTAGACCAAGCGGCGTTTGACGCATGATGCAAGAGCACCCAAAAGAGGGATCCTGCGCATATCGTGATGGCGATCGAACAAGCCCAAAGCCAGGACCGACCCAATTGAGCCGCTGTACCAGGCCCGAACTTCACGAATAAAAGGGCTACTATCGCAGCGATAATACCCGCAATCAAAAATCCAATCACCCCGCTACAGTGGCGAGTGACATCAAACCGCTCTTCAACAAGTTTGGTTTCGTGCAAAGGGTTACTCATATGGATTCACATCTCCTTCGTCCTCAGGAATATCTGCGGCGGTCCCGTGCTGACTACGCTGCAACGCACGAAGGTAAGCGACAATAAGCCAACGATCCTGAACTGAAATATTTCCTCCGTAAGCGCCCATTTGCCCCTTACCATGGGTAATAATGTCAAAGAGTTCGCCATCGGACATTTTCAGTATTCGATCACTTTGCAAATTGGCCACACCTGCGAAACCGTACTCAGTTACCACACCATTACCCGCACCCGTGGCTCCGTGGCAGACGGCACAATAAATTCCAAATCGTTCCTGTCCCCTCTTCATCGCCGCTAGATCAATCTTAACGGGAATGCCATCGCCATACGTTGTTTTCATTTTACCGGTACTTAAATATTCGTCCTCTGAATAACCACCTCGTGGGACTGTCCCAGCGACAGGATGGCGTGTTCCTGAACCATCGGAAAAAAAGGTGCTGCCCTGTTGTGCCTTAACTTTATATTGCCGGTCCATGTCATTAAAAACTTCAACGGGCGGTTTTGTACTCCTCTGCCCACGGAAACCCACCACGCATACAGTGGCGATGACCAAGAAAATGAATGTGTATATAAAAATCTTCATGCTTCGTCGTCGTGATTAATAACAGTGATATCGCTTGCACAAAGAGTCTGCAACAGGTCGCGCGTTGCAGATTCCGAAAAATTTGTGTCCTCTGCTTCTATGACAACAAAAAAACCATCGTCAGTGCTTTTTTGCAATAAATCCCAATTAAAAGAGGGATGATTCAATCGTGGCAACCGGTTAATTCCCAACATTCCAAATACAGTCGCAAAGGCGCAAAATAGGATCGTTAATTCGAACATAATTGGGAAAAACGCTGGTAAACTGAGGAATGGTTTCCCAGCTACAACCATTGGATATAAGAAAACTGAGGGAATCACTTGCAATAGAAACGCCGTGAGCAATCCCGTAATCCCACCGATGAGCGAAAGTACTGACACTTTTGAATTTCCAAGACCCATGGCGGCATCCATTCCATGAACGGGGAAGGGAGAAAACACATCCCATTTTTTATACCCGGCATCCCGAATTTTCTCGGCAGCATGAAGCAAGGCGGCGGTATTTGGAAATTGCGCCCCGATTCCGTAGACCTTGTTACCGGTAATAGCAGCTGTGGTCATCTTAATGCGCCTCCTTACCGTGGTCCTGATGACCCGTTTCAGAATGGTGCAGCGGACTGTGCGGATCTGATTCCGGCAAGACACCTTTGACCTCAGAAATAGCGATCATCGGTAAAAACCGTACGAACAAAAGGAAAAGGCTTAGGAAAATACCAAAAGTTGAAAGGAACGTCCAAATATCGACCCATGTAGGCGAAAAGTAGCCCCATGATGACGGCAGAAAGTCGCGATGAAGCGATGTGACAATAATAACAAAGCGTTCGAACCACATACCTGCATTTACGAACATACACACCGCAAAAACAACGTATACATTGTGGCGACAGGCCTTAAACCAGAACAACTGAGGAGAAAGTACGTTACAGCTCATCATGGCGAGGTATGCCCACCAATAGACGCCTGTGGCTCGATTAAAAAACGCGTACTGCTCAAAAAAGTTGCCGCTGTACCATGCGATGAAAAATTCCATGGTGTACGCATAACCAACAATAGTGCCGGTTAATAAAATGATCTTGGCCATGTTGTCTATATGCTTAGGCGTTATCACATCATGCAAACCATAAAGCGCACGCGCAGGGAGCATCAGCGTGAGCACCATCGCAAAACCACCAAAGATTGCGCCGGCGACAAAATAAGGAGGGAAGATCGTGGTGTGCCATCCAGGAATAACCGAAGTGGCGAAATCCATAGAAACGACTGTGTGCACCGAGAGCACTAGGGGAGTCGAAATACCGGCCAATACAAGGTACGCTTTCTCGTAGTTATGCCAATGACGGTTCGCCCCACGCCAGCCCATCGCTGCGATTCCATAAGCCATTTTGCGAAATTTGTTCGTTGCGCGATCACGTAATGTCGCAAGATCAGGGATGAGGCCTACGTACCAGAAAAGAACAGACACGGTAAAGTAAGTTGAGACGGCAAAGACGTCCCAAAGAAGCGGGCTTCGGAAGTTTGGCCAAATAGCATTGGAATTTGGAATAGGTGCCAGATACCAAGCCATCCACACACGCCCGACGTGAACCGCAGGAAAAATTCCGGCGCACATCACGGCAAATAAGGTCATGGCTTCAGCGGCTCGATTAATGGATGTCCGCCATTTTTGGCGCGTCAAAAACAAAATAGCAGATATCAACGTTCCAGCATGTCCAATTCCAATCCAGAAAACGAAATTCGTAATGTCCCATGCCCAACCAACAGGATGATTCAATCCCCATACTCCCACGCCAGTGCTGATCAGGTATCCGATGGTAAACATCGAGACTGATGCCAAAAGTGCGGAAGGAATAAAAGCGATCCACCACCACAATGGAGTGCCTCCTTCAACTATTCCGCAAATTTTTTCCGTGACCCAATTGTACTTGCGATTGTTCAGTACCAATGGAACACGTATGACCGAGTCCTCTATCTCCGGATCACCTTTAGTGAGGGTTTCCTGTGACATACCTAGTGATTCCCTCCACCTTGAACGGGAGTTCGATGACCGGCAGGTTGCACGGCTGGAGTGGTCGGATGTGCGTGTTCACCTTCTGGTGCATGCCCGTGAGCTGCACTGTGGTCACCACCATGATGCCCAACGCCACCGCTCATTTTGCCTACATCGTCAATATCAGGCATAATAAAGCCTGCCCCTTCTTTCATAAGATTCGGGTTACGTAACCGAGCTAAATAGGAGGTTCGTGGTTTTGTGTTCAGATAGGACAGGACCGAGTAATCACGCCCACTCGCTTTCCACTCCGAAACACGGCTGTTCGGATCTGATATATCCCCAAATACAATCGCGTCCGCAGGGCAAGCCTGTTGACATGCGGTGGTGATTGTTTGATCGGGAACTTTTATGTTATCCGATGCTGCAGCCTTCACCTTTTGATCAATCTTTGCTGTTTCGATTCGTTGAACACAATAGGTACATTTTTCCATGACCCCGCGCATACGAACTGTCACGTTTGGATTGCTGCGCAACTTCATCATTTCAATGTCTTCACGAGGTCTATCCGCCAATGGTCCAAGATAAAGGGAATCAAGCGGGCGCTTATTGTAATCAAAGAAATTAAAGCGGCGCACTTTGTATGGGCAGTTGTTAGCGCAGTATCGAGTTCCGATACAGCGGTTATAAGCCATCACATTCAAACCTTCTTCACTATGCACGGTCGCGTTTACAGGGCATACTGTTTCGCAAGGAGCATTTTCACAATGCACGCAAGCCATAGGCTGGAAAATCATCTCGGTGTCGTCCAACTCAATGACTTCATCCAAGTTTGATCCTAGAGGAATTTTCGAAGCATCGCGTTTACTGCTAAAATAACGGTCAATACGCAGCCAATGCATTTCGCGTCCGTTCTGAACCTGTTCTTTCCCAACGATCGGAATGTTGTTCTCACTCTGGCAGGCAATGGTGCAGGTGTTGCATCCGATGCACGTATTAAGGTCAATCGCCATTCCCCATTGATGCACCGGTGGGCGTATCGAAGAGTGTTGGCCGTTTTCAAAATAAGGATTCTTATGGATCGATATGTTTTCAGGAATATGCGCATCCATTCCCTGATGCTTTGCGAAGTCAGGCACAGCCACAAAATCTTCAACGGTCCCTTCGCGTACAAGAGCGCGCCCTTCCATTGACCCGTGTTCCTGCGTGATCGCGAGATCGAAGCGCTTGCCGGTTTTTTCTACTGTGACACCGGTTGTAATATAAGGATTTGTTGAACTCCGTAAGGCGTAGGCATTGGCGCCAAGATTGGAAGCAATCCGTAACCCATGCGCATCCGAAGCAACTCGTCCGTACCCAACTGAAAGTGATATAGAATTGTCCGCGTGTCCTGGCACAATTAAGATCGGAGCTTCCAATGATTTGCCATTGGCTTTTATCCGAATAACGTCGGATTGATAAATCCCTTTCTCTAACACACTCTTAAGGTTCAAGTCGTTCGCGGTTTTCTGACTGATCAATGCCGCGTTCCCCCAAGTATTTTTGGTGATGGGATCTGGCAATTCCTGCATCCAACCATTGTTGGAATACCGTCCATCATCGACTTTATAATCAGCCATGATGACCAATTCGAGACTCTGCGGACTCAGTGGAACGGTATCAATTTGAACGGGTACAGGCGTTACCGTGGCGACATTACCTGCGGCAACAGGAGCGGCAATGCGCGCCCCAGAATAAAACCCGTCATGGACAAACTTTTTCCAAGCAGAAGTAATATCTCCACCAGCAACCTGCTTAAATGTTTCTGAAACCAATTCAGGCCCATCGGTTATCGCAAACCCAGCGAGCGCGCCTAATAGTTGAGTGGTCGATATGCCACCAAACAAGGGGAGGATCATCGGCTGAATCGAAAGGAGCGTTCCATCTTCACTTAAGGTGTCACCCCAAGTCTCAAGGAAATGAGACATGGGTAACTGAATATTCGCTAAACCTTTTTCAGATGATTCATCGTTATGGAATCCAAGGCGATATACTTTCCCGATTGAAGCCACCTTCTTCTGAAGGTTCGTCCAATCCAAATCATTAGGAGCGTTATAAACGGGGTTACCGCCAGCAATAATGAGTGTGCTGATCTTACCCGATCGAATCAATTCCGCCGCCTGAACGATGTTAAGTCCCGTAAATGCAGAGGCGACCGCAGCCTGTGGTGCCGCCGTTACCGAGGCATTTATCGCCGCAACAATCTGATGCACCAGCGCAGGTTGATGAGCTCCCGCCACAATCATTGCCTTACCGGAGTTCGCTTGAAGGTCCTTGGCTAATCCAGTCAACCACCGGTTTAAAAATGAATTGGCAGCTAGATCCAACAATGGAACAGGTTTCCCGTTGACCGCAGGGACAGCGACCCCAAGTTTCTGCGCAAGCGTGGCCGCAAAGTTAATGACCTGACTCGCTGCAAGCCGTAAGCGATGATCCGCCACAGCGCCAGTGTTCGTGTACCGATTTTCCACGACATACAATCGGTTCATCGGATCGCCCGGATTTTTTACGCGCCGTTTATCAGTGAAACTCTTGATCGATTGCAGCCCGCCTTCGTCGAAATTTAGGAAGTCACAGTCCAAAGAAAGAATGACATCCGCTTTTTCAAAACGCGGTATGGCCTTCGGGGCGTTGTTGAGTTGTTCAGCCAGCATCATCGGCTCGTAAACCGCGATATTGATTTGAGGAAACTGCTTTTGAAGTTCACGCACTAACCGCGCTTGAGTAGGAGAATTCGCCTCATCCAAGAGAACTAGTACATCCTTTCCTTGAGATGCTACTAATTGATTCCGGAGACTTTCTAAAATAGTTTTAATCTCTGAATTTGATTTGGCAACACCCTCTACGATAAGAGTTTTGGAGCGGTCTGGGTCGTATAAATCGAGAATAGAGGCCTGAGCAAAAGTTGAACTGCCGCCATTGCTTTGAGGGTAAAGATTATTACCTTCAATCTTAACCGGACGCCCATCAAAAGTGGTTACGATCAAAGGTTGAGCCCCGCGACGTCTAGGCATCGCAGACGCATACAACAACGCGCGTCCAGGAACCATCCACTCGGGAGTTTTGACCAATGGCACGACATACGCCTCGGGACGACGGCAACCCGCAAGCGATCCTATTCCTGCCAGAGCCATTGATGCTCCCATCAATTTGAGGAAACTGCGACGAGATTGGCCATCGGTAAACTCGGAAGCGTTGTCGGGGAATTCACGATCTAGCCACTGCTTAAACTCAGCGGAGTCCGAATACTCCTCAAGACTACGCCAATACTTTTTCCCGGTAACAGGACCTTCTGGATGTTGGAAAACTCTTTTCATCGGTGACAACCTGCGCAATTTATAGGTGGATTGACTTTCCAATCATGAACTAAATTTTTACCGAGGCTTTCCTGCCTTTGTTCGCGCCCCGGCTTCCAATCCAGATTAAAAACATCCTCATTTTTTCTTACCGCATGCTCGGGATTTTTATGACATTCCAGACAGAAATCCATACTAAAAGTTTTAACATGCTCCACAACGTCCATCTCATTGACCTGTCCATGGCAACTCACGCAACTCACACCGCGATTGACGTGAACGGAATGGTTAAAATAAACGTAATCAGGCAACTGATGCACCTTAACCCATTTAATAGGTATCCCCTTTTCATGGCTCTCTCTAAGTACAGCCAACTTGGGGTTATCTTTCTGAACGTGACTGTGACAGTTCATACAAGTCTGTGTCGTCGGAATATTTGAATGCCCTGATACCTCAACAAATGAGTGACAATACCGACAATCCATACCCAATTGTTTAACGTGAATGGCATGACTAAATGGGATGGGTTGCTCAGGTTGGTACCCCACACGGGTAAATTTTGGGGTAAACCAGTACCAAATGCCCAAGACATTAAACGTTGCAATAAGAACGACCCCGATAAGGATCTGCACCGGTAATTTATTAGTCCACTTTGGAAAAAAATTCGCCATATTATCAAACGAAAAACACTGCTTTCCGTTACCTGAACATCATTCGTCTTCCGCGATCGAAACTTTCGAGCATCGACTCAAGACAAACCTTTGCAACCTAGGTAATCACAACAGGAAAGCTATTTGGGTTACCTTCGCTATTTTAGCTCTTCGACCTGAGCCGAAGACCATTAAAACAGAGAGCTAAATCCCTTAAAGCGCGCTATTCCTAGCATTTGCCATTTTAGCGTGCAAGGACTTTGTGAAAAAAATCACAATCTTTTTGCAGTACGCACTTTCTTCCCAATTTTTCACCAAAAAGTCGTTTGAGTTTTTCACTTCAAACGACTTGAAAATGACCTTACTTCGACTCCCAGAATCCACCGCCCTTTCTAGGCAGTCGTGAAGTCTTACTGGATTTTCTTAAGAACTTCCTGAATTTTATCAAATCCTGGCAAATCCTTCGGCGTGGCGGTCTGTTCGCTATATTGAACAACGCCTTCTTTATCGATGACAAATGCAGCGCGGGCACTAACGGATCCTAATCCAGCCAAATCAGGAAGCAAAACGCCGTATGCTTCAGCAACTTGCTTATTGAGATCGCTCAAGAGAGGAATGTTAATTTTTTCTTTGGTCGCCCATTGTTCCTGTGCAAAAGGACTGTCAACACTCACTCCATATACTTCGGCGTTTAAGTTACTGTAAACATTCATTCCAGCTGTCACATCGCACATTTCCTGAGTACAAACCCCAGTAAACGCCAATGGAAAAAACAGAAGAACGGTGTTCTTTTTGCCAAAATTTTCACTCAACTTGATGTCTTTTAAATCACCTTTTTTCGATTTAAGTGTGAAATCCGGTGCTTTTGTTCCAATACCAATTGCCATAGTTTTATTCCTTCTTTGTTAAAAGTTAGCCCGACATTAACCATCGCCCCCTTTCCGTCAAGGAGTCATCCGTGCGCTCCCCAAAAAAATCAGCCGCCAATCTGGCTGAAGCCCACCACTTTCCAAATATTCAGCCGCAAAATACACAAAATTGAATCCAAGAAAGGAGAATGAAAAGACCTTATGAAACTCTACTGCCTAAGCTTTCCCTTAATCTGCGTCTGTCTGCGGTTATCTATTCCCAAACCTTCGCGGCTTCGCGGCTTTGCTCCTTCGCGTGAAATTCCCTGTTCCCAGTTGCGCCTTTTCGCGGCCACATCCTTCACCCTTCGTCGGCCCCTTCCACCCCAGGAGGCCACTGATGCTTGCCACAGATTCCAGCAGAAGCGCAGCCACCTCTTTTTGACGGGGTTTGAGCCTGTGCGAAATCCCAGATACACCGAGTGCTCCTACGATAGAACCGTGATAATCCCGCACTGGAGCTGCCATGCAAAAGACCCCTTCATCACGTTGGTTATCATCTATACTCACTCCCTCTTTTTTATGTGCCGAAATTTGCTGGAAAACGTCTTTAATGGTGTGAGGCGTATGCGATGTGAATTTTTTAAGAGGTGACGAGCCGAGCAATTCTTTCAATGTGGCGAGAGAGTGATCCATCAGGAGCGCCTTGCCGACAGCGGTGCAATGAAGGTCAACTGAATCCCCTACTTCGTGGCGGATGGTGACCGGTTGACGTCCAGTCACTCCCTCAATAAACACCGCACGATTTCCCGACAGGACCGCGAGATGCGCTGTTTCTCCAAAAACTTTTTGCAGGTTATGAAGATGGGGACCCACCAAACCTGGAAGGCGGAGGTGCCGTCCAGCCAACCCTGCAAGCGCGAACACCGCGGTTCCGAGCTGATATTGGCGATTGCTCTGGTTATAACTCACTAACTTATGCTGGGCAAAAGTGTTCAACATACGAAAGATGGAACTCCGGTCCATGTCCATGAGTTTAGCGAGATCGCTCAGTTGAGGTAACGTTCCATCAGGAGGCGATCCCACGTGTTCCAATAAAGTCAGTGCGCGGTCAAGTGATTGAATTGTGGAAACGGGGGAAGATTTAGCCTTGCCTTTCATTGATGTATATAATACAATACCATTGCATAATACGCAATACCAAAAAAAGGACAACCAATGAACCCCGATGTATTTGACGGTTTTGAAATGATCGATCTCTCACTACCCATTTATCATGATGCCCCGATCTGGAGCGCCGAACCCCAGTGCATCGTCCATGATTGGATTCGTAAAGGGCGCTGTTATGGCCGGCCAGAACCCTTGAATATGAAATATTTCTGTATGGCGGGACATCAAGGCACTCATACCGATGCCCCGTATCATATGAATAACGATGGGGTTAAACTTGATCAGATCCCCCTCCGCCGTTACATGGGTTGGGCTCGGTGCCT
This sequence comes from Verrucomicrobiota bacterium, assembly GCA_034440535.1. GTDB lineage: Bacteria > Verrucomicrobiota > Verrucomicrobiia > JAWXBN01 > JAWXCD01 > JAWXCD01. The sequence goes on from JAWXCD010000003.1 coordinate 64,167, forward strand.
TGACTTTACGCACAAAAAACTGGGTGACCACTTTACCGCCGAGGATCTCAAAAAGGCTGATGTTAAGCCGGGCGAACGCATTCTTCTCTACACCGGGTGGGACCGTTATTTGAACCCATTTGATGAAACCTATTTCAACCTTGATCACCCTCATTTTTCCGAAGATGCCATTTACTGGATCCTCGATAATAAATTGGAGCTTGTGGGCATGGACGTTCCTTCGACCGACCCTTCCCTCGTTGATCATCCTAAAATTTTTGAGCGTCTGGAGCATTTCCCTATTTTACTGGAGCTGATGACTAACCTCAAACCACTCGCTGGCCGGGAGTTTTATCTCATGTGCCTGCCCTTGAATGTACAAGAAGGTGATGGCTCCTGGGTGCGCGCAGTCGCTATGGTACCACCCGTTAAGAAATAATACTTAAACACTTACGAGGAAATATATGAAAGTTGAACACATGGTTTGGTTTAAATGGAATGAAGGCGTCACACCCGCTCAAATTGAGCAGCATCTCAGCGGGCTTCGGAGTTTAACAGAAAAGGTGCCGGGTATTATCGCTCTTAAATGTGGGCTCAACTTTACCGATCGCGCCCGTGGTTTTACTCATGGCCTTTCGGTCACTTTAGAGAGCCTGGAAGGCTTAAAGATTTATGCGGACCATCCTGAACATATGGCCGTGGCAACTAAAATCAGATCCGATGCCGAGGTTATGGCAATGGATTTTGAATTCTAATTCAATCGCAAAAAATTTATGACTCATCATGGCGGCCAATTTATTAACGGACACTGGGTTCGTTCGGGATCTGTTACGTTCGACGCGGTTAATCCAGCGACGGGCGAGAAAATAGGTTCTTCATTTGCTCAAGCCACTGCTGAGGAAATTGAGGCAGCCCTAGCCGCAGCAGTGACGGCGCACATCCAAATGCGTGAGCTCGAACCAGAGCACGTGGCTACGTTTATAGAGGCCGTTGCTTCAGAACTCATGGCATTGGGTGACGAGTGGTTACAGGTCGCTTCGGCGGAGTCAGGGCTTTCGATTAAACCACGTCTCGAAGGCGAACGCGCGCGCACGTGCGGGCAGTTAAATCTCTTTGCCTCGGTCGTGCGTGAGGGAAGCTGGCGTGAGGCAAGGATCGACACGGCTTTACCCAATCGTCAACCCCTGCCCCGACCGGATTTACGCATGTCTCTTGAAGCCTTGGGTCCAGTTGTCATTTTCGATGCCAGCAATTTCCCTCTTGGTTTCGGGGCGTGCGGCAATGATATGGCGTCCGCTATCGCTGCGGGTTGTCCTGTCATCATTAAAAGTCACACGCTGCATCCGGGAACGAATGAATTGGCCGCTCGCGCTGTTGCGACTGCCATGGAAAAAACCAAATTCCCAAAGGGTGCTTTCTCCCTTCTCCAGGGTTCAGGTCGTGAGGTGGGTGCCTCTCTTGTAAAACATCCCAAAACGGCGGCTGTGGGTTTTACGGGTTCTGAAAGTGGTGGACGTGCGTTATTTGATCTCGCCTCCGCGCGACCACTTCCCATTCCTGTCTATGCAGAAATGGGCAGTTTAAATCCATTGATCATCATGCCTGGCGCCACAAACACTCGCTCGGAGGTTTTAGCCAAGGGTCTTGCTCAATCTCTACTTCTCGGCGCGGGCCAGTTTTGCACGAAGCCGGGTTTAATCTTTCTCTTGGAGACTGAAGCGACCGACGCTTTTATTAAGTCATTAACTCAAGAAGTAAGCGCTGCAAATTCTCTGACTTTACTTGGAAAAACGATGCAGGATGCCCTCTCCAAGGTAACTCAATCTATGGAAGCTGTGAGTGGTGTCTCAAAACTCATTTCCGGCAAACCTTCCGGTTATGCAGGGCATTCAGCTTGCCTTTACATGGTCGAATCATCTGTCTGGAAGTCCCAATCGAATCTTCATTGCGAGGCTTTTGGCCCGGCGGGTGTCATTGTGCGGGTCAAAAACCTAAGCGATTTACTTGAGTGCTTACAATGTATACCAGGCACACTGACCGCCACGTTGCACCATGGTGAGGGCGATCATGCGAATGACCTTAAAAATATCGTGGCCAGCTTATCAATTCGAGCGGGCAGAGTCATTTTCAACGGTTTCCCCACAGGAGTCGAAGTCAGCCATGCCATGATGCATGGAGGCCCCTATCCTGCAACAACTCAGAGCCTTTTTACGTCTGTCGGAACTCAGGCCATTAAACGCTTTGCACGCCCGGTTTGTTATCAGAACATTCCCGAACGTTTTCTTCCGCCTACGCTTCACAACGCTAACCTCTTAAAAGTTATGCGTCTCGTAAACGGCGAATACACCCGCGACGCAATTTCCTGAGTTGTTTTCTAATTTAACCATGTGGCATAGACAATCCTGTCTGTGCTCCTGAGTTTTCACAGATTTCATCTTCCTCCGCCTTTATAAAATCTGGCTTAATCTTGCGCTCCTTAGTCTTTTTTGCGTCTTTTGCCCCTTTCGCGGCTATTTTCCTAATGCGAGTGGGTAATGGCTCAACTCTGATGAATTTTGGTCTCACACGAAGGCACGAAGGCACGAAAAGTGATAGTTTGTCCGGCCCTTCCCACGTCTACGATTGCGAGGCCGGATGAACCACGACACACCTAGAAAGTGCAGACACGGAGCTTCCGTGTTTCCCCATGCCGGAGGTATGGCGATGCTGGCATCCCTCCGGGATGCATTCGTCGTGGGGGCTGTGGTCCGGTGGTGTCACTCGTACCTCGCTCAACCACCGGCTACAAGCTGAGAAGCCTCCGGCTTCTACCTTTGCGAGGCCAAGGGGGGCGACGAGTTGATCTCAAAAAAAATCACTATGCGTAAATTGTTTGAAATCAATGGTTTATAAAAATAAAAATCAGTTGGCACGGCCATTGCTAAAGAGTAACCATGAACAAGAATACAGCCCCAGTAGAAAATCAATTCGTCACTTTATCCTTATCCCCTTTCTTCTGTGAAATATCGGGATTTATCGCAGGATTCCTTTTCGTTGTTTGCGCTTTAATCACAGGGATGTTTCCCCTGGTATGGTTCGGTATATTTGCAATAGTCACAGGTGTCCTGATGGGCCGCATGGTTGATGAAGAAACAACCGCTGGCCGTACTGTATAAAGCAACCGCAGCCAGCCGAATCGATTAGGCTGGCACGACGGAGAAAGGTCCGTCAAAAATCGTTAGGCTTAGGACATCAGTTAAAGCCAAGTGGGGTCCATGAACCACATTTTTATCTACATGGAAAAACGTACCGGGTTTATAAACCGTTCCAGACTCGTCCCAGTCACCTTCTAGGATATAGACAGATTCCGCAGAGTTTGGGTGTCGATGCGCAGGGACTAAGGTGCCATTTTTAAATTTTCTGAGGACAACAGCACCGCCCGTGACCTCGTTTTTTTTGAGGAAGCACAACTCAACCCCCTCGTAAGGACCGGGCACCCAAACTGAGTCGTTTTTGGAAAATGTATATGTGAACATAAAACTCGCCTTTTTACTTTTCGTTATTGCCGTACATAGGGGAATTACCTAAGGTTGGTCCAGTAGATTCACTCATTTAATTTCTAAACATGCCAAAAATACTGATTATTGAAGACGATCCCAGCATTCGCAGGGTGTTACAAGTTAAGTTTCAACAGGTTAATTACGAAGTATTTCTTGGGTCTGATGGACTCCAAGGGTTCAAAGTTGCGACGGAAGTGGTGCCCGATGTAATTATCACCGATATTACAATGCCTGGGTTGAGCGGGTTAGAGCTATTAGAGAAAATCAAAGAGGACGAACGCACTAAAAACATACCTATCATCTTTTTGACCCAAAAAGGATCCGCCCAGGACGTGGTCAGGGGATTGACCATGGGAGCGGCGGATTATCTTCGGAAACCCTTTAATCTTGGCGAGTTGCTTGCCCGCGTTGAAAAAGTGTTAATGACTTACCCACAGCAGGTGAAGTCACAAGCTAACTCCCTCTATTTCTTTAGTATTCTGGAAAGTCTTTCCTATGGGGTACTCGTCATTTCACAAGGAAATCGGATTGAGTATGCGAACGCAAAAGCCCGCGCGACGTGGAGTCTAGCGGTTTCAGAATCTAGCCTGGAAGTTCCACCCAGCTTATTGAAGGCCGTTAATGCGGTGATCGAAGCTGAAAGTCCGAACGAAGTTATTCAGATCGTTGACACAAAAAACTTTGGCCAACGCAAAGTATCCTTAAATTGTCAGCGTTTAGCGGCCATGCCACCTGCCACAGCGTCCTCTTGGGTTATGACAATCCGTGACCTCACCGATAGCACACAGATCGGTTAATTCGGCCATGGCTGCGTCAACTCTCACTATTGCCGGGCGCACCTTTAACTCCCGACTCTTTGTAGGCACCGGCAAGTTTGCTTCAAACGAAGCAATGAAAACGGCACTCGCCTCGTGCGAGACGCAGTTAATCACCGTTGCACTGCGCCGAGCCAATCTTTCAGGGGAAAAGGATCCTTATGCAGATATATTGGATCATATAGACCCAAAAAAGTATCTCATCGTACCCAACACAAGTGGGGCCATGAATGCTGAAGAAGCCGTGCGATTAGCGCGATTGGCCGTTAAAGCGGGGTTGCCAAACTGGATCAAACTCGAAATACATCCTGATCCAAGGTATCTTTTACCGGACCCCATCGAAACCTTAAAAGCTGCTGAAATTCTCGTCAAAGAAGGATTTGTCGTCCTTCCTTATATAAACGCAGACCCGGTACTCGCCAAACGATTACAGGACGTAGGCACCGCTACAGTCATGCCCTTGGGATCGCCAATTGGTTCAAATCGCGGCATCGACACGCGGCATCAAATTAGAATAATCATTGAGCAAGCAACGGTACCTGTGGTTGTGGACGCAGGAATTGGCGCACCCAGTCACGCCGCTGAAGCCATGGAACTCGGTGCCGACGCCGTGTTGGTCAACACAGCAATCGCAATAGCCAGCGACCCCGACCGCATGGCCAAAGCCTTCGCCTCCGCCGTCCGTGCAGGCCGAGACGCATACGAAATTGGGCTCGGTCCAACATCCGCAACCGCCCATGCAACCAGCCCCCTGACAGGTTTTCTAGAATAGACCTGTTATCCGAG
>JAWXCD010000004.1:0-66987 GCA_034440535.1 Verrucomicrobiota bacterium
AACCGATATCCTGAACGTGAATGATCAGGGGGATGCTCAAGCCAACAATTACACTGTGTCCGGCACGCAGGTTTTACGCACAACTGTGGGGGTGGTCACTTTGAACCATGGGACAACGGAATCCCTGACTCTCAGCACCGACAACGCCAATAACACCGTCAACACAAGCTTTCTCGCTGGCATCACCCAAACGCTCACAGGCGGAGGGCACACCACTTTCGACACCCTTATAATTGATGCTCTAGGTTCCACCCAAAGTAGCCCGTTTACATCTCCCCTAACTGCGGCTGGTTTTGGCAACATTAACTTCATCCAGTTCGAAACGGTGGCCGTGAACAATTTTGTCTCTCCCCCGCCCTCCACTATCCCGATTCCCACGTCATCCCCGAACCCGACATTTTTATCAAATCTCCCAAATCTTTCCTATGAGCTTCCCCTTTCAATCGATCGGCTCTATAGGAATAGTTTTCAAGGCCGACCAACCTTCAACATCACTTACCGAATCCGTCCACATAAGGACATTTCCCCGCAACCTAATTCTCAAATCAATCCTGTGCATTCCCTCTCCAGCCTTGAAGTATTCACAAACAGTGTCAGTGGATTGGGCAAGGATTTATAATTTAAATCATGGGTGACCTATTTAAAATTATTTTTCCGCATATACTTGCCTCAAGAACTCGAAGGATTCGTTTATTGAAGTTGCGCTTAATAGATACAATCCTTAGCCACCTGATAAATTTCAAAACGCGCTGGGTAGTTCTTTACGTTGGTTCAAACGGTGTCTTCGACGCAATGGCTGTGGTTCCAAGGGACGCCCATAAGAGAGGAAAAGGTCAACTTATTGTTTCCCGCTGTTCCTTTCGGACAACGGTTACAGACACCCATCTGGTTCAGGGTTGTCGTGATCAAAGCACTTAACGCGCCTCAAGCCACGTCCCTTGGTTGCTTTAAGGCAACCATCCAGAAATCTATCGGCCTATTACCGGTGCAGTGTCCATTCAGACGCACTTGGTGCGATTTTACGGATTTGGCTAATCCAGTCTTCCCTCCGTCCGAAGGGACAAATTATTCGTCATTTTTGAAACTTTAGGTTTGAAAGCAGGTTTGGACAAACAGGAAGGACACCGACAGTGAGCCAGGTGAAGTTGACGTTGGAGAGTCAGCCGAAGGGGGCGACCCACTGGAGCCGGGATTCTATGGCCAAACAGGCAAAGGTCAGTGCTTCAAGTGTTGGGAGAATCTGGGCAGCGCATGGATTGAAACCCCATCTGATCAAAACCTTCAAGCTGTCTAACGACATTCACTTTGAAGAAAAGCTTTAGGATATTATCGGCCTATATCTCAACCCTCCTGAACACGCCATCGTTCTTTCGTGTGATGAGAAGAGTCAAATTCAAGCTCTTGATCGCACGCAGCCGGGGCTAGCGATTAAAAGGGGGTCGATGCCAGACAATGACTCACGACTATAAACGCAATGGTACGACCTCTCTATTTGCCGCAATGAACATCGCAGATGGGCAAATGTATGAGCCGACATCGTCATCAAGAATGGATTATATTTTTGAAAATGATCGCTAAGAATACGCCACCCAATAAAGTGATTCATGTTATTTGTGATAACTACGCGACACACAAGCACGCAAAAATTCAGTTATGGCATAAGAAAAATTCGCGATTCCAGTTTCATTTCACACCAACAAGCGCCTCATGGCTCAATATGGGTGAAAGGTTCTTCCGTGATTTGACAGACAAAAGTATTTGCAGAGGAATATTTCACACGATTGAAGAATTGGTTGAAGCTATTGAGCATCATATTCAAGTTCACAACTCAAACCCAAAGCCGTTTGTCTGGACAGACTCTGCCAGTAATATTCTTGAAAAAGTCAAACGCGGGCGGACTAAACTTAATAATATGCAATCTGCTTGACGGGCTACACTAGTCTCAGCCCAGCGAAACAGTGCTTTAGGGCCTTAAATCCACCTACATGATTCCACGAAGAGCCTTTATTTTATAGCTTTCATGATGATAGGCAAAATTTTGCTTTTCTCCTGACGTGATATTTTTTCCATGAGGCCATCGGCTACTTTTACAAATTCGAGAAGCTCATCGAGTTTGTTGCGAAATAATACGACTTCTGGGTTTTGAGTTTTGTCCTTCTGAACTTCCCCGATGCAGGTTTGCAGGGCGGTTATAACCGGTTCGATTTCGCGCTTTTTGCGTTCACGAACAATTGTGCAGAACATCTTCCAAACATCCCCTTCGGAAACAAAATATTCTTTTCGATCACCAATTTTGACTTCACGTCGGATAAGTCCCCAACTGATGAGGTCGCGCAAGTTCATATTAGCGTTGCCGCGGCTGATCTGCAATTCGCTCATGATGTCGTCAGTTGAAAGCGCTTTATTGCTGACCATTAAAAGGGCGTGAATTTGAGCCATGGTTCTATTGATACCCCAGCAGGTGCCCATTTCGCCCCAGCTTGTGATAAACCGCCGCTTTGAATCATCGAACTCGCTCATAAGATCTAACTTTCAAATGTTTCATAAAAATTGAAAGAATTAATTCAACCAATTGCGAAGGGTTTGCGTAGAGTTCAACGTGAATTAATAACTTTTTACCATGTTCCATTTGTTAGCTGCACGAATGGAACGAAACAACCCATCATTTAAAGCTTGGTCGAAGTCCGGCCCGAGGTCCGGGGTGTAAGTGCGAAATGTGTATTGACCTAAGTTCAGGATTTCCCACGGACAATTAACGGGAAGGAGCCAATACCCCGGAAGGTCAATAGCCACCTGACGCTTAAACCCATGGAGAATAGAGATTTGTTGCCTACGATTATCGAGAGATTGCCAATAGGAGCGATGCAGATTGATAAAGAGAGGCGATTTCCCAAAAAGGCGTGCACGGCAGATTTTCAGGTTCTGGTTGAAAAACCACCGAACTTTTAATGTTCGCGGCAAGGGGCTGGGAAAAGGACGCATAGTCATTAGAAAACATTTTTCACATGGACTTGTCAAAATGTTTTATCTGTGATAATTAGAATCAATGCAGGAACTGGAAGGCCTTAGGCCTTATTTATCAGGAAAAATTAAGGGTCAACACGAAGCTATTGAGGTCGTGGCATCGGCTATCATTCGAGCGCAAATGGGGCATGTCAAACGGGACCGGCCGAAGGGCGTGTTCCTCTTTCTTGGTCCCACCGGCGTGGGCAAGACCGAAACCGCTCATGCGCTTTGTGATTATTTTAATCAGACACAGGATAACCGTAGTCGTGAGCCTTTTATGTGGCGGTGTGACATGGCAGAGTTTCAAAGGCAGGAATCCATTGACCTTTTGATAGGCGGCAAAGGGGATCATGGTACATTAGGCTCAGCTTTGGAACGACTTGAAGTAGGGAAATCCGGCGTTAAAATATTGTTATTTGATGAAATCGAAAAGGCGCATCCAAGAATCACGACTCTTTTTTTCAGTGCGTTGGATGCTGCACGAATAACATTAGGGGATGGGAGAACGAGGAATTTAGCATCCTATTACATCGTTTTTACGAGTAATCTTGGAAGTCATGAGACCGTAAAAATGGAGCATGTGCCGTTTGCAACGCTGAAACGGCATGTCGAAAGTGTCGCACAAAAGTTTTTCAGTCCTCCTTTGTATGCGCGATTTGGGGAAAAGGTTGTGTATCGAAAGTTAGGATACGAAACACAGTTGGAAATTTGCCGGTCTATGCTTGAAAAGGATTTGAAAGAGTTTTTCGGAGTTCGATGGAAACGACAGATAATAGCAGACGCAGCCGTATTTAATTATTTGGTCAAAAAAGGGTATTCGAGAATGTTAGGAGCCCGTCCCATGCGGGATGTGATCGAACGCGAAATAGGAAATGCCCTTTCAAAATGGGCACTTAATCATTTTAATATTACCGGTGTAGAACCAGCCGGGGCAGGCCACATTCACTTAAAAGTAGATGAAATTGCAGAGTCAGGTGAGTGCCTTTACGTGGAAGACAAACTGGGAGATGTCTTTATAGACCAAAAGATAAGATCATTGGTTTCTGTAAATAACGCAAATATATGAGGTTACCGAAATTGTAATGTATTAGCTTGCGTCACCACATTGTAACAATTTGGAACTTTCCCTGTCGCAATGTCTATGTAGTGTGCCGAACCAATATATGCCAGTAGCCCCCCCAGAGCCCCAAACAACTCAAAAGAGAGATGCGGAACTTCGTAAATTGATTCGTGGAAAGCGGAGATCCGTGAAGTTTATGGATGTGGCCGCGGCTTGGGTCATTCGGCTTGGGGGTTTAGGAGTTTTGTTATGTTTGTTGGGCATATTTGTGTACATGGGAAAAGAAGCCATCCCATTATTTTTTAAAGCCTCAGCTGAACAAAAGCAGGAGTTAGCCCAGACACAGGTCTCAAACATTGTTTCCATTGATGAATATGAAAACTGGGTGTACCGATTAAACGCCGCGCAAGTTCAATTGGATTTTAATCCACTTATTCCCGAAACCGCGCCCATTTCGATCCCACTTGCGCAGCTTGCTGGGAAATCCATTTCTTCAGCGTTTCGCACGCCTTCCAAGGACAAATTGTTTATTGGAACGACCGATGGGCATGTGCTCATTGCAAGTATTGATTTTACTGCAGATTTTACAGGGCCCAAGCGCACCGTGACTCCATCCGTTAAAGAAGACAAAATAATTCAGGTTTCAACAAATGCTCAACCCGTTGTACGAGTCACTGGGCACGTCCATGAAGATGGAAAAATTGTTTTAGCAGGACTTTTCGCCGACGGTTCAATGTTTTCAACCATCCTCAGCGAGGAAGCGCCCCAAGAGGTATTGCCGATAACTCCCACGATGATAGGAGAAGTTACAGGTTTTGTTATAGATGATGCAGGAGAAAAACTTTTTGTAAGCACAAAGAGCGGCGACCTTTACCATTGGTACTTGAATGAGTCGCGCGAGAAACCGTATTCCGTGCAAAAAGTGGGTAATACAGAACGCCACATCACGGCACTTAAAGCCATTATTGGGGGCAACTCGTTGATTCTAGGTTACAACACCGGAGAACTTGAACAGTGGTTCGGAGTGATGGAAACTGAAAGTGGAACGTCCAAACCGTATAGAAAAATAAGGGCATTCGATCCATCACCCGCACAGGTGACTGTGATTCAACCATCGGGGCGTGACCGTGGATTTTTAGCGGGAGATTTGGAAGGAAACGTAACCGTTTATTTTACGACTTCAGCACGAACGATGTTTACAACAAAACTGGGTGAACCGATCAGCGCTCTTTCTTACGCGCCAAAACTAACCTCATTTGTTGTGAATTCCACCACAGGGCGTACTTGGTTTTATGCTTTGGATAACAAGCACCCTGAAGTGTCGCCACAGGTATTATTTGGCAAAGTATGGTATGAAGGCTATCGCAAACCCGGTTTTGAATGGCAATCAAGTGGTGGCTCGGATGACTTTGAATCGAAGTTGAGTCTTGTGCCCCTTATTTTTGGAACCATTAAAGCCGCATTTTACGGCCTTCTTTTTGCTGTACCCATTGCGGTTCTTGCAGCGTTATACACCTCTCAATTCATGGCTCCAAAATTAAGGACGTATGTCAAGTCGACCGTCGAAATCATGGCAGCCTTACCCAGCGTGGTCATTGGATTTATTGCGGGCTTATGGCTTGCGCCTGTGCTTGAGAATCACATGATTTCGTTGCTTTTGATCATGGTCCTCTTGCCATTTAGCATCGTATTGGCTGTGGCCCTTTGGTTTAACGCATCAAGGTCTTTTCAAGAGAAATGGAAAGGATTTGATCTTATGGTTATTCTAGTTGCTGTAGGAGTAGCCCTTTATACAAGCTTAAGTCTTGGGCCGATTCTTGAGACATTTTTCTTCCCTGCTGGTGTTAAGCAATGGATCTTTGAAGCGTTTGGGCATCAGTTTGACCAAAAAAATAGCATTATCATTGCATTTGCGCTCGGGTTTACCGTCATTCCGATTATTTTCACTATATCTGAAGATGCCATATCCAATGTGCCTCCACACTTTGCTACCGGATCATTAGCACTGGGTGCAAGCCGTTGGCAAACTGCCATGCGTGTGATATTACCGACAGCCAGTCCTGGGATATTTTCTGCCATTATGGTTGGGTTTGGACGTGCCGTGGGTGAAACGATGATTGTGCTCATGGCCACGGGAAATACGGCTATTCTGAGTTTAAGTCCCTTTAATGGAATGCGCACCATGTCAGCGAATATCGCAACAGAAATCCCTGAAGCCGCAGCAGGTTCCACGTTGTACAGAATTCTTTTCCTAACGGCTATTCTCCTCTTTATTTTCACCTTTTTTGCAAACACGGTGGCTGAAGTGATACGCCAGCGGCTACGCGAGAAATACAAGGTTGTGTAATCATGAACAGTATAGAGAAACTCAAAAAAATGTTCACCCGTGGCGAAGCCTTTGTATGGCTGACAGGGTCGGCCATGGGCTTATGTCTTGTCCTGGTATTTGGGCTAATTTTTGTCATCGTTATTAATGGGATGGGAATGTTTTGGCCGCACCAGGTGACTGAGTTTAAACTTAAAGAAGGCCCCGTTTATGTGGGTATACATACACGATCTGAAGTCGTGAAAGATGAACAAGGCGGGAAGTTAGAGCGGTACCAGGTTAAAGTGGGCAATCGCGAGTCTGGGGCTGATTTTATGTGGATGGACGTGCCTAAAGTGGAAGCTAAGGCCATACCTAAGGATGTTATTGTCTTAGAGCGATTTGAGTACGGTGATTTTATTGGATACGTCTCCGGGTTCCAACAGGATGGGGTGTTGGTCCCAGGTGCTGACGCGAAGGCTTTATTGGCGGAGAAACTCCCTCAAGCTCAAGAGGCCTTTAAAAAGGTGAGTCATATTCAGCGGGGCGAAATGGAAAATATCGCCACGAAGGTTAATAAGTTAAAGTTGCGAAAAGACAAATTAGCTAAAGCCACAAGTGATAAGTCACAGGAAATAGCAAAATTAGATGCACAATTGGCAGTACTTCTGGCAGAAAATAATAAACACAGCGCGCGTATATTAGATTTGAATAAAGACCCAGCTCGGTATGGGTTGGTCGTTAAATCGGCAGATGGAGTTGAACGAGTAGTGCCCATGCCGAATATCGTGAGGTATTATTATCCAAACGACATGTCATTCTTTCAAAAAACAGGCCATTACGGAGCGAAAGTGTGGGAATTTTTGTTTGCAGAACCTCGGGAATCGAATACCGAAGGCGGGGTTTATCCTGCCATATTTGGAACGGTTTTGATGACCCTCCTCATGAGTGTTGCCGTCACACCATTTGGAGTGCTTACAGCGTTCTACCTTGGTGAATATGCCAAAGACGGGATTTTCCTTAAACTCGTTCGAATTGCGGTTAACAATTTGGCTGGGGTTCCCTCAATTGTCTTTGGGGTCTTTGGCCTAGGCTTCTTGGTATACGGGGTGGGCGGTGGAATTGATAGATTGTTTTATTCTGATATATTGCCCACACCCACTTTTGGAACAGGCGGACTCATTTGGGCATCATTAACGTTGGCGCTACTCACGTTGCCAGTTGTGATTGTGGCGACAGAAGAATCAATCGCAGCCGTTCCGCGCGGGGTTAAAGAGGGTTCTTTGGCGATGGGTGCCTCAAAATTTCAGACGATTCTCAAAGTGGTCTTGCCAGCTTCGGTCCCTGGGATAATGACGGGAGTTATCTTGGCCATTGCCCGTGGAGCGGGAGAAGTAGCGCCACTCATGATTACCGGAGTAGCCAAAATGGCTACTGAGCTTCCGTTGGATGGGAACGCTCCTTATTTTCATCCCGAACGAAAAATCATGCACCTTGGATTTCATATTTATGATGTCGGATTTCAATCGCCAAATATCGAAGCCTCAAAACCCATGGTGTTTACAACGGCTTTGCTATTGTTGGTTATTGTATTGGCCCTTAATATAGTGGCCATTGTCATTCGGGATCATGTTAAAAAGAAATATAGGACAGGAGCCTTTTGATCCTTTACGATTTAACCTGGAGTCCCTATGTCAAATGAGAGCCTGATAGCAAAAACAAAGAATGTTATGCCGGAAGAAACTAAAAAGCGCGTTGAGTCTGAAGTGCAAATGAAATCTCTAAAGACCTCCATTGCGGAGACACCTGAGGGAACATATGCGACTTGCATCGACATTAAAAAACTCAATTTATACTACGGGACAAAACAAGCCCTATATGACATCAGCCTGACCATTCCTAGGCACCAAGTCACGGCGTTCATTGGGCCGTCAGGCTGTGGAAAAAGCACGCTGTTGCGTTGTTTGAATCGGATGAACGATCTGGTTGACAATGTGCGTATTGACGGGGAGGTGTTAATTGACAGTAAGAACATTTATAACCCTGAACTAGACGTCATTAATCTTCGGAAAAACATCGGAATGGTATTCCAGAAATCAAACCCATTTCCGAAAAGTATATACGAAAATGTGGCTTACGGCTTGCGTATCGCCGGGATTACGAATAAAAAAATTCTGGATGAAGTCGTGGAATCAAGTCTCAAAGGAGCTGCACTTTGGGAAGAGGCTAAGGACCGCTTGAATGACAGTGCATTGGGGTTATCGGGCGGCCAACAACAAAGACTTTGTATTGCACGCGCCATTGCCATTAAACCAGAAGTTATTTTGATGGACGAACCCGCTTCGGCGCTTGATCCGATTGCGACAGGAAAGATTGAAGAACTGATTCTTCAACTCAAGGACCGGTATACGATCGTCATTGTTACGCATAACATGCAGCAGGCGGCCCGTATATCTGACCTCACGGCATTCTTTTATCTGGGTAAATTGATTGAGTATGATAAAACTCGAACGATCTTTATGAACCCAACGATAAAACAGACAGAAGATTATGTGACCGGACGGTTCGGTTAAACGCAGTAAATTAACATAGTATGGAACGCACATTCGAAAATGATTTGTCGCAAATTAAAGAGGCCATTTTGACCATGGCCAGTCTCGTTGAAAAAAACTTTAAGGTTGCCATTCGCGCCTTAGTGGAACGCGACGAAAGCCTCATTGATGAAGTGATGCGCGGTGAGGAAGAGATTGACCAGTATGATGTCAAAATCAACGATATGGCTATCTTGTACATTGCGCGACAAGCCCCAGTGGCCAGTGATCTTCGGTTTATCACAACGGTAATGAAAGTTTCATCGGACTTAGAACGAGTGGGCGATCAAGCTGTTAATATTTGCAAACGCACACGGGAGCTGAATAAAGAACCGTTACTTAAACCCCTGATTGATATTCCACGACTTGCCCATATGTCGCTTGAAATGCTGCGCGACGCGATGGACGCCTTTGTAAATAACAAGATGTACTTGGTGTCAGAAATTACGACGCGGGACAAAGATGTGAACGAGTTGAAGAACCAATTATATCGTGAACTGACATCGTACATGATTGAAAACCCAAAGACGATCACTCGCGCATTAAATTTGATGTCGACATCCCGTCATCTTGAACGTGTTGCGGATCACGCCAAGAATATCGCTAAAAAAGTATACTTCATGTACGAAGGCAAAGATATCTCACATCAAGATCCCCCCGTCGTTTCTAAATATTAACCCAAATAAATCGGGAAAAAGTAAACGATAAGGACAGAGAAAAGGCATTTTTTAGGTGCCATTTTTTCCGTAAGAGGAAGAACACTTTTCCTCATTTTTAAATGTTCCCCCTCCATTTTTAACAAAATTTAGGGGGAAAGGGTAAGTCGTGCCGAGGAATTATCTTTTTTTCCTTACCGTCGTGTGGTTTGATCACGGTTCTTAAATGGAGAAAACCATGACATTCCTTATAATTGGTGACGAAACACAGAACCTCCCCGCGCTTAAAGAACGCACCCGGGACGCGAGTATCAAATTGGAAGTGAACATAGATTTACCAACTGATTACATCGCCATTCTTGCTGTTTCGGTTGCGGAAGGTCTTTCTTCGGGCACATTCAAAGCTCTCGAAAAGTACTCCGATAAAATTCTATATCTTTCTGCGATCCTACTGACTGATATTGACGACAAGACCTCTCAAGAGACGATCACGGAAGCCACGGATGAGCTTAAAAGTATGCTTCCTAACTTGATAAGCCAACAAGCGAATGACCTGCCCATATTTAAGATTAACAGCCAGGACTTATTTTCTCAGTTAGATGCTTTGGCGAAAGAAACATCGCGATCGGTTGCCGCTTTTACACCCGCCAAAGTCACAAAAAACAAAAAAAGTTGGTGGAAGCTGTAATAAATTAATGAAATCCGGCCCGTTAAGGCATCAGGCACCCTCTGCCGGCGGATATGAAAATGAGAGGGCATCCTGGATGGCTGAGTTTATTCGACGAGTGGTCCTTTTTGGCGTGATCAGCTTTGCGACTTCCGTGGCTAGTGCCCTGCCTGGTGCAAACCCACCTCAAGCTCCCGCATTTCGGGAATGGAAATACGTTTCATCGTTTGAGCTCACTCAAAAGGGACCGGTAGTTGTCGTGGTCCCGCCAGAGGTCGTGGGTGTTTCTTTGCCGGACTTAAGCGATTTGAGAGTGGTCGCCCCGGATGGAATCCCAGTGCCTCTCCGCCTCATTGTGCAGGGAAAGGACGCCCGATTTTTTGCAGTCTCAAATCTAAAATGGGCCAGCGATGGTCGATCGTGCACTTTCTCGGCACCCAGTCGTTCGATCCGCCCAGACCTCCTCATCTTCGTGCCTGTACATCCAAATTTAAAAGTTGAAGTACGGATTCAAGGATCTTCAAATAATAAATCATGGACGGAACTTTCTCGAAGTGAAATTGATTTTACGGGAGCAGGGGGCAATTCGGTAGTCTTAGCCGGAGAACAAATCAGAAATTTTCGAGCGATCTTCAATGTGCCGTTCCGGGAAGCGATTAAATCAATTCTCATTCGTGCATCGCCCCACATTTCCGAACTCCCTTCAAAAAAAACACCCGTGAATTTGAATCGCACGTTTATGTCCGGTCCCGACACCGTCGCAGAAATTAGTTGGAACGCGAAAAATCAGTACGTTAAAGCTGTGCACATAGGTGTACCGGAGAACGAACTGGTGGACGTGGTGAGTTTCCTTGTTCCCACTTTAATTCGATCGCGCGCTAGACCGTCTATCATCGCCACGGGATCAGGTACGCGTAATGGGCAGGGTCTTGTCGAATTGCCGGTGGAAAGCCGAATAAGTGCGAAACGCGCCTATTTAAAATTTACGTCGCGCACGCAGAATCTAGTTTTGCCAGAGAATATTTTTATTGAAACAGTGGACGGCGGATTTTCATTTTTGGCTCAACACACAGGGGTTTACCGTGTGTTTGCAGGAAATACTGCAGTAATAGACGACCCTCAAGAAGTGGCCAAGGTCCCAAGAATCGAAGAAGAAAACCGGGTACGTCCGCTCACTCTGGATTGGGCGAACCTTGATGATAACCCGGACTACGTCCTCCAAGATTTGACAGTCGCTGACAAAAAGACGCCGCCCACGGATATGGACGAATATCGTTGGCGATTTAGGCAAAAGTTGACGGTTAAGGAGAGAGGAGTTCAGGAACTTCGCATCATTCAAGAAGTGGCCCAGAAAGCACAGCGCACGCTCCAGGACATACGCATTGTTGTGATGGATGATTTTTCACTTATCCCTCAACCCTGCATTATTGAAAAAACTCTCGAACTTTCTTCGTGGCCACTGACAGCGACATCCACCCATACGACTCAGGAAGAAACGATACTTCAGCTTGTTGGTTCGCCTCAGACAAATGCGAGAATAAGCGATGGTCGAAATACGTATTTAAGTTTTACAGCCTCGACTACCGGGTTGTACACCGCAGGCATACGCGAAACTTTAAAGGACGGGACCATTGCCGAAAAAGGAAGTACCAGAGTCAGCGTTGCTAAGGAGGGAGCCCGAGTTTACGTTCCCGTACATACGGACATTAAGGATTTGTCGCGAACAACCCTTGTCGTGTCGCATCCCACGGGGGCATCGCCCTCATTCGAGTCAGTGCAAATGGATGAACCGCTGGTGCGGATCCTTTTTCCTTATCATGCTGGGAAAATGTACATGTTAATTGGTAATGACATCGCATCTCCCGGGCCGACGGTAGATACAGAAACCGCTGAGCTTTGGCTTCAAAGCCAAGTCACAGCCGTTGATGCATCCCCACTGGAAACGAACTATGTAAGTTGGGGAAGGGAAATCAGGAAAGCATTTTATAGTTGGTTTTGGGGTGTCTTGCTAGGAATTTTGATTGCTGCGGTGTTATATGTATTTTTTAAGCGCCGCGCTATATCGCAGAACCGCGCTAAGACACGTAGGGAAACTATAAAACGGAGATGGAGGAGATGAAGTGCCAAACCAGATGGTTAAGGCGTAAATGGTTTGCCTAAAATAATCTCTGGGAGAAGGAACTTTGGATACTTTTCCTTCACGCGGTTGTAAGTCCACAAAGTGGCGAAAATTAAGGGGAGCACATAAAGGAACGGAAGCAGAATGCCTACAATCACATCTGTGGGATAATGCGAACCCGTATAAATCCGCGCAAATGCCATCATTACAGGTAAAATAAAGACCAGAGTTATTGCCTTTTTTGACCTGTAAAAAAAGAATAAGCACAAAGCTACGATCATATTGTTCGTCACGTGGCTGGAGGGCATGGACCTTCCTCGGGACTGGCCTTTTATTTCAGGGGAGGACACTTTGATTTTGGAATAGCCCTCAATTTCCCGGACCTTTGTGCCCGGCAAAGCTTCGTGTGGGCGAGGCCGGTGTATGGCTCGCTTTAAGTTGACATTGACTAAACCGTCCCCGATTGCAATGCCTAGCAGGATGGTGAGCACACACAACCGACCGCGGGCGTTGCCGAACAGAGCGACAGCTCCCACTGCAAGAGCCAACGGAATTTTAAAAAGTTTAAAACTTACGAGGATCGTAAAAAAAATGTCCAAGAATGGGTGCGACCATCCATGATTAATTAATTTAAATAACTCGATATCCCACTGCATTTACATGCCAAGGCCTAGGCTAATCACCAGAAAACGCAAGGCATAGGAATTGAACGACCAACGACGAGCTGTGGTTTACCTGAGATTGATCTCCTGGGCGCAACAGTTAAACTTTTGAAATGAAAGACCGACAGGTTTTTGGAATTTGCATGGGGACGATGCTCGTGCTCAGCCTTTTTGCGTTCGCGGAGCAAGGGGACGGCAGCTGGGACAATGTAATTAATATTGAGCCTCTCGGCCCCCCGATTCATCGTGATGGGACTCCCCTTAATGAAAAAGAGATGCACCACTACGAAGATGCCTATCTCTCTTATGAGTCTGAAAAAATAGAGGCTCTGCAGCTCTACCTTGCGAAATATCCCAAAGGCATATACGCGAACGTTGCACTCATTCAACTAGCCGAAATCTGTAGTCCTGCTCTGGCGGCATCAAAAGAGAACCTTGAAAAAAATATGCTCATGGAATTGAAATCCAAAGTTGCCCATGAGCTTTTGGCGCGAGCCAAGATAAATGCAAAAGTCGCGACTCCACTTTACCAAGGTTTAATCACGCGCGATTTAAAAGACGCGGCCAAAGTTGGTACGCACATCGCGGAGTTCTCCGTCAAGTTTGGAAGTGACAAGGCGGAGAAAGTTAAAATGTTCACAGCAATCATGTTAATGGAAAAGGACCCAGCACGGGCCAAAGAAATATTAGCGTCCCTCCCTGAGACGGCTTCAGCAGATATTAAAGCTCAAGCGGCTGTCATGATGAAATCGGCCACTATTTTAGGGCAAATGCCGGGTATGTCATTCGTTGCACTCGACGGAAAGAAATTCGATCTTGCCGCTTTAAAGGGAAAGGTGGTTATTATTGATTTTTGGGCGACGTGGTGTGGACCATGTGTTGCCGAATTGCCGCATTTGAAGAAAGTATACGAAACCTTTCATGCTCAAGGTCTAGAAGTTGTGGGGATCAGTTTGGATAAGGAAAAAGCGGAACTGGAAGCTTTTATTAAAAAGCAGTCGATACCATGGCCCATGCACTTTGATGGGAAAGGATTTCAGAATCAATATGCCGCGGAGCACGGCATTCAGGGCATTCCAACTGTTTGGCTGGTGGATAAAACGGGAAAAATCGTTGATATCGATGGGCGGCAAGACTTGGAGGGTAAGGTGAAGAAGCTATTAGCAGAGTGAACTTGGCTGGGAATTAAATTTAAAATTATTAATCCACAAGCCGCTTTGAGCTTCTCTTCTTGGAAGTGGTGTTAGTGACCATAACTAGTTAAATTACTTATAGTCAGTAATTTAGGTGCAAAATAAAGCGAGGAAAGCTTAAGTCGTAAAAGTCTACTAAGGAGCTAGATTTTTGGAATTCCCAAAAAAACCGTGCAATTTTGGCACTTTTATGGTACCGTCTGCGTCCTTTCTTACCCTATGAAAAATCGTGTACAAAAATTATCAAAAAAGCTGGAGCTCGTCGAAAAGGTAACAACACCTAAAAACGTTACAGTTTTCTGTACGCAATGTGGTGTGAGACTTTCTGAAGCGAACCATGCCGCTCCCTTTAGCGGGGTGTGTAATGCGTGTCGTACGGCGCAGGGCCAAAAAGAAGCAGAAGCCGCCCGCCGGAAACAATCTCAAACAGTTGCCGGTTTTAAACACTCAACTTACGTCAAAAAAGCACTCAAGGGAATTGAACCCTGGTTGAGTTAAAGAACCAATAGGAACTATACCTTTAAGGTTGCGTCTTTTTCCCCGGCCCGTGACGCTTCGACAAGATAAGATAAAAATCAAATCTGCTCGAACCGTCCACAGAAGCTGGGGATTTTTTTGCCTTTTTATGGCGCGCCTCCCTTGAGTCACCAGCGACTCATCCGCACTTTCATTAAACGTTATGCTCACTTCTCCTGCACCAGCGAACTTTTTTAAACTTGCTCATTCAGGGATGTATAACCTCGGACACACGCTTGAATGTGGGCAAACCTTTTGTTGGCTTCCATGGGAGAAAGGGTATCTCGGTGTGTTGGGAAAGCATGCAGTCTATGTGAAGTCGGGTTCTGGTTATTTGGCTGTTGAAACAAACCCCGGACTCGATAAAGCAAACATCACAAATTATTTTCAAACACACATTAACGTTGAGGCCGTGATCCAATCGTTCCCGCCTCAGGATCGATATTTACAGGCCGCGATTGCTCGTTACGCGGGATTACGGCTTGTGCGGCAGGATCCTTGGGAATGTCTCGCGTCGTTTCTCATGTCCCCGCTCAAACAGATACTCCAGATTCGCCAAGTACTTATGAAACTGCGTTCCACCTATGGCGCCCCGATTTCATCCTTCAAAAAAATCGGCCCCGTTCTTTATGCATTCCCTGACATCCCAACCATCGCCAGGTGTTCAGAATTGGACTTGCGCGCCATGCAAATGGGGTTTAGGGCAAAGAATCTTTTAAAAACCTCGCGCCAACTTGAATCGGGGTTAGTGGATCTATGCAGACTAGAGACGCTCCCGTATGAAGAAGCGAAAGAACAACTAACCAAACTTCATGGAGTCGGAGTTAAAGTGGCCGATTGTGTGTTGCTTTTCGCGTATGGAAAACAGGAAGCATTCCCCGTCGATGTGTGGATCGCTCGAGCTTTACGAAAGCTTTATTTCGGACGCAGGAAATTTGACTTGGACCGCGCCACACAGTTTTCAAAAACACATTTTGGTCCCAATGGCGGATACGCCCAGCAGTACCTCTTCCACTATGTGCGGAATAATCCAGAGATCCTCGAATAATCAGCTACTGACAACGACAAAGGAGGGTACTTTTAACTTTTGTTTTATCAGCGCACGTTCAGGATGAGGGGCGCATGCGTTCAGCACAATTTCTTCATCGACCCTGGGCCATAGGTTTGTCTCTCGCTCTCATTCTTCTAAGTCCATCACTTATCTGGGTCTCGCTGGACAGACAAATATTTAGCTTTGACCAAGCGTGGTACGGCCGTATTTCCATTGAACTATACAGGTTATGGGGCGATGGGATTATCCCATGGGCGTCCGGGATGATTCAAGTTAGCGAAGATAAAGCTCCAGGGCTATCTTGGATCGGTCAATTCTTTGTGCCGTTGGGTGATCTAATGGGGTCAATTGATTTTGCATTACACCTGTCGGTAATCATTCAACAAGTATTGGTGCTTCTCTTTCTTTATTTGGCGTGTGAAAGATTTGGAAGGGCAGCCGCGATCATGGGTGTGACCCTTGTGGCCGCCAGTCAGATGGGGATTGGATTAAGCCAACAGTTCTTAACCGAACCATTGCAAGCTATGTGCATCGCATGGGGGATTTTTTTAATGAGCCGCTATGTGATGCCAGGCGCAGGAGGAAAAGGGGGAGGAGAAATAACTGCCGAATTTATGCTTCATTTTATTGCATGGGGCACCATGTGTATGCTCGCCAAGACCAGTTCACCACTTTACCTGTTTTTTCCAGGGCTCATCTTACTCGCGCATTTATGGGTGCGTCCAAAAAATATTAGTTTCACCCGTTGCCAAAAAATAATGGCGGTACCCATCTGTATAAGTGGTTTTGTCACAATCGTTTATTACGTCGTAAACCTTCACTTTCTCGTTGGCCTTCTCTCCTATAGTTCCAAATCAACTTTATGGGGACAACAACGACCCTTTGGAGAAAAAATCCTGTATTGGAGCGAAAAGCTATTTGAGGCTCTATCCTCCATGCCATATTTTGGAGGGATTTTATTATGTGGGATCATTTGGTTTTTAGTTTTTGGGATGCGTGCACAAACAATTTGGATCAAAGCCGTCCTATGGGCATGCGCACTTGAAATCCCTTTGGTTCTCAGCATTTTCTCATTTCAATTAAATGAAACCACACGCTATCTCTATCCGCTGTTGCCCATTGTAGGATTTTTGGGTGCGGCAATGGTATCACGGTTAAATAGGGCTTGGATATATGCGCTCGTCATCTGCGTGAACCTAGGACAATGGGCATTTTTGCATCATCGATCTTTTACAACCTCAGGTTATGAGGAAGTTGCCGGGCTAACCACCGATACCCGACCATCCCTCGGTGTGGCCCAATTGGTGGAATCGACATGCCTGACACTACCAAAAACAGACGTGAACATGGTCGGGGTTGATTTAGGGTGGCTGAACATGTTTACGTTGAATTATTATGCCGCCAAAGACCGCCGCATCCGCTACCACAAGCTGACATACATCGGGTATGGTTTTGCTGAAACAGACCCCAAAAAAGCCGCGTACAGAGTTTTTTATCATAGGCCCTTACATTATGTAACTTTGAAAGATGAAGTAATGCCATCGTCCGACGACTCGCATAATCGTGTGTCCGCTGAGTTGAAGAATTTTGTGATTAAGAGTGGATTGTACTCGGAAGTTCCGCAAAGAATTGGGCCAATTGAAATCTATAGGCGCCGTGACGTGGCGGATCCATCACAGTGATCGTTTGCTGAGTTTATATTTTTGCTCTCGTCATGACAAATGATTACGGTAAAAAGGTGGATATGGATGCTCCTTATCTTGAACTGCTCGATGGACCTGATGCAGGGAAGCAGTTTCCTTTGGTTGAAAACGAAAAGATTTCCGTAGGGCGGTTACCCGATTGTAGCATCATTTTATCTGATGGATCGGTCTCCCGATTACATTCCTCCGTGGAAATGACGAATGAAAAAGTTGAAGCCGCCGATAATGAATCGCGGAACGGTACATTTGTTAACGAAGAAAAAATTCAAAAGAAGGAATTGCGTCACGAGGATATTTTACGGTGTGGCGACATTCGGTTCCGAGTCATATTAGGCCAAGCGCGATGGGCAAAGCAGGTTGTTGAGGCATTGCAAACGACCAGCGATACAACGGGTCCCGGAACAGGAAAGCCTGTGAGTACGGGTGAGATTCGCTTGCTCGGTTGGCCGTACATCATACAAACACTCTCGGAACATAAATGCAGTGCGCGAATGGTATTGGCCTATAGAGGGCAGAAAGGGGAGGTATGCTTTCATCAGGGGAAAATTTTTAAAGCATCGCTCCTGAGGTTTGCACCCTTACAGGCCTTGCTGCGAATGACGAGTTGGGATAAGGCACTGTTTATTTTGTTTCAATACCTCCCCGTGAACAAAGGGCAAACGAATCAAGAGCTCGAAGGGGCCTTGGACGAATGTTTGAAACAGAGGGATGAGCTTCAGGATATTTTAAATTCATGGGCCGGGCCCTGTCCAAAGTTCATGACACTGCAACCCTTAATCCCAAAACTGTCGGTACTTTCAAAAGATGAACTTGATATGTGGCAAAGCGCCTACCAGGGAAGTACATTTGAAGATATGATGGAGGATACGAACCTTCCTCCTCTCGAAATAGCGCGAAAACTTCAGGAGTTGATGGAGCGCCATTATATTGTGATGGCGCAAAAGGGTTAACCAGAAAGTTACATATGAGCGACGCTACACTTAATCCTGGATCCGAGCATATTGTTACCATTGTCGATATAGGCTTCGGCGGCGAAGGCATTGCGCGGATTAATGGGCAAGTCATCTTTGTGCCTTTTGTCATCACAGGGGAAAAAGTGCGAGTTAAACTAAAAGTCGCACGGAAAAACTCATTCACAGCAGACCTAATCGAAGTCATTGAGCCTCATCCTTCGCGCGTCGCCCCTCCTTGTCCTGTATTTGGGCGGTGCGGGGGTTGTGATTACCAGCATATGAGTTATCCCGCTCAATTGGCAGCGAAGGAAAAGCAAGTGCGCGATGTCATTGAACGGATCGGAAAAATACCCAACCCGCCGATGGAACCCATCATTGGCTCGCCCTGTGATTATGGGTACAGAAACAAGGTTACGCTGCACGCAAATGGATCAGAACTCGGGTACATGGACCGGTCTGGTTCAAAAATAGTGAGCGTGAACCAATGTCCGATTGCTTCGGAAGGCGTAAATATTAAGATTCAAAACTTTGTGAAGGAGTTTAAGGAAGGCGAAGGAGATTATGTTTTCCGGGATATTCCTCAAAAAATGGTGTCTCTCGAATCATTTTTTCAAATTAATTCATCAATGCTTCCCCAGCTATTGGACGTTGTAAAAAACGCGATTTCACCGGTTACAACTCATTTGATTGATGCTTACTGCGGTGTGGGATTGTTCGCTTTCCATTTAGCCGACAGGTTTAAATACATTGTCGGAATAGAGCTTGAGCCAAAAGCCATTGAAACAGCCAACCAAGAAGCAGCTCAACGAAAACTCTCCCATATTGCTTTCGTGCGGGGATCTGTTGAGACCTACCTGCCTGACATGCTCGAACCTGTTCGAACTGAAAAGGTGTGTCTGATCATTGATCCGCCACGGACTGGTTGCACGCGCAGGGTGTTGGAAGCCACCTTACTTTATGCGCCTGAACAAGTTATTTACGTTTCCTGCAATCCAGCAACCTTAGCGCGGGATCTCAAGGAAATGATGGGTATTTATCAAGTCCGCGCCCTTATACCCCTCGATATGTTTCCACAAACGGCCCATGTTGAGGTGGTGTGTATTTTGGATAAACGGCAGGTGCCACTCTAGAACCGTACTGAGAATCAAAAGACGTTTGCGACGAGTTTAATTTTTTCCCATTTTGCGCTTTGCCTTTGCGGAGATTTTCATACTGTATGGCAGCCAAACTTTCTTCCTATGCCTAAGCGTACTGATATTAAAAAAATTCTAGTGATTGGATCCGGCCCCATTGTTATTGGACAAGGTTGTGAATTCGACTATTCGGGTGTTCAAGCGTGCAAAGCCCTGAAGGAGGAGGGATACCAAGTCGTCTTGATTAATAGTAATCCTGCTACGATTATGACCGATCCGGAATTCGCCCAAGGCACATACATTGAGCCTATCACTCGGGACATGATTGAGAAGATCATCATCAGGGAGAAACCTGACGCATTATTGCCCACGCTTGGCGGACAAACGGCGCTTAACGCAGCGATGGATCTTCATCGCTCCGGCATTCTCCAAAAACATAATGTGGAGATGATAGGAGCTAAGGCCGAGGCCATCGATAAAGGGGAGGACAGGCAGAAGTTCAAAGACGAAATGATCAAGATCGGATTGGATATGCCCATTTCTGGTACGGCGCATACGATCGAGGAAGCTCGCCAAGTAGCCACAATGATAGGCCGCTTTCCATTGATTATCCGCCCCGCATTCACGTTAGGCGGAACAGGTGGGGGCATTGCCTATAACAAGGAAGAATTTGAGACGATTGCCGCGAATGGGATTGATCTGAGTCCGGTCAGCGAAATTTTGGTCGAAGAATCGTTGCTCGGATGGAAGGAATTTGAAATGGAAGTCATGCGCGATTGCGCAGACAACTGTGTGATTATATGTTCGATTGAAAACTTCGATCCAATGGGCGTGCACACCGGGGATAGTATTACAGTGGCACCCATCCAAACATTGACGGATCGTGAATACCAAATCATGCGTGACGCTTCCTTTGCGTGTATTCGCGCTATTGGCGTTGAAACAGGAGGGTCGAACATTCAATTTTCGGTCAACCCAGAAACAGGTCGGATGATTGTGATCGAGATGAACCCGCGAGTTTCCCGTTCGTCTGCATTAGCATCAAAGGCGACGGGGTTTCCCATAGCAAAAATTGCAGCCAAGCTCGCAGTGGGATATACGCTCGACGAAATTCGCAACGACATCACACGCAAAACACCTGCCAGTTTCGAGCCGACCATCGATTATGTGGTCACAAAAATCCCTCGGTTTACTTTCGAGAAATTTCCCAAGGCTGATACAACTCTCAATACGCAGATGAAGTCTGTGGGTGAGGCCATGGCGATTGGACGGACGTTTAAAGAATCGTTCCAAAAGGCTCTCAGATCATTGGAGACCGGACGCGCCGGTTTCGGTGGGGACGGCAAGGATAAGGAGCCCCGCAAGGCAGATGGGTCATGGGACGTTGATGCCATAAAATCAATGATCATCAGGCCTAACGCTGAACGGGTTTTCTATCTTCGATACGCGATGCAAGCCGGTTTGACGCTGGAAGAAATTTATCAGATTACAAAAATCGACCGCTGGTTCCTGCAGAATCTTCAGGAAATTTTTGAGGCGGAATCCCGTTTGGGCTTAGGAGATAGTTTGCTGGAATCTAAATCTCTTGGATTTTCCGATCGCCAGATCGCTTTCCATTCAAAAACTACAGAAGCCGCAGTGCGCGAAGCACGTTTTAAAAAATCGATCAAACCTTCCTACAGACTTGTTGACACATGCGCCGCCGAGTTTGAGGCGTACACACCCTATTATTATTCAACTTACGATACCGGAGATGATGAAGTTTTGTCCACGGGCAAGAAAAAGATCATGATCATTGGGGGCGGCCCCAACCGTATCGGCCAAGGTATAGAGTTTGATTATTGTTGTGTGCACGCATCGTTTGCGCTCAAGGAACTTGGATTTGAAACGATCATGGTGAACTCGAACCCAGAAACGGTGTCCACTGATTACGACACGAGCGATAAGCTTTATTTTGAACCATTGACCTTGGAAGACGTGTTGAACATACACAACAGCGAAAACAAGGATGATTCTGTTTTTGGAGTGATTGTGCAATTTGGGGGGCAGACGCCTTTAAATTTGGCAGAGGGATTAAAAGCTGGGGGAGTTCGCATCATTGGAACGAGTCCTGAGAACATTGCGATGGCGGAAGACAGAAAACTTTTTTCAGAAATGCTGAATAAGCTGGGGCTGCATCAACCTCCTAACGGTACAGCGACCAACGAAGAGGAAGCCATCGAAAGGGCAAATACCATCGGGTACCCGGTGTTGGTTCGGCCCAGTTTTGTCCTCGGAGGCAGAGCGATGCAGATCGTTTATAACGAAAAAGATCTCCGCTATTACATGCGCAATGCCGTGGAGGCATCACCTGAACGCCCTGTATTGGTTGACTCCTTTTTGGAAGACGCGATTGAGGTGGATGTTGATTGTATCAGCGATGGAGAGACGATCGTTATTGGGGCGATCATGGAACACATTGAGCAGGCGGGGATCCATAGTGGTGACAGCGCTTGCGTCATTCCACCGTTTAGTTTGAGTGACAAGGTAAAGGATGACATTAGGAGCGCGACTCGGGCGATGGCCCAATCCCTCAATGTGCGAGGATTAATGAATGTCCAGTACGCCGTTAAGAATGAAAGAGTTTACGTGCTGGAGGTTAATCCGCGCGCGTCACGAACAGTGCCCTTTGTTTCGAAGGCGATAGGAGTCCCTCTTGCAAAGATGGCCGCAAAAATAATGGCTGGTAAAACATTAAAAGAACTTGGGTTCACAGCCGAAGTGACTCCAAAATATTATTGTGTAAAAGAAGCCGTGTTCCCCTTTTCTAAATTCGCCGGGGTGGATATTTTGCTCGGACCGGAAATGCGCTCAACGGGGGAGGTCATGGGCATTGATAGCGACCTTGGGATTGCTTATGCAAAAGCACAAATGGCCGCTCAACCTGCCTTACCATTAAAAGGAAAAGTTTTTGTGAGCGTCAAGGATTCCGACAAGGAGTGTGTGGTGGCGATAGCTGCTGATCTCGTACGTTTGGGATTTGAAATTTGTGCGACGGGCGGAACAGCGGAGGTGCTCAAAGCCAACAGGTTGGAAGTCACTAAACTCTTTAAAATTGCAGAGGGGCGCCCCAACGTTCTTGATTTGATGAAAAATGACGAGATTTCTTTTATCATCAATACACCATTCGGACCTACGGCCCGCGAGGATGAAGTTCGCATACGTACGACAGCCGTCACGAAACGGATTTCGATTATGACGACCATGCGCGCAGCCAGGGCCAGTGTGATGGGGATAGAATCATTGCAGAAAAAAGGATGCTCTGTGACTCCACTCCAAGAGTACCACGCCAGATAGATGCGATTGACTCACACTCACCATGGATTGTTTTTTGCATGGCTGCGTGCGGGTTTTGCATGGATCAGCATCCTTGCATGTTGTTCCTCATTGACCGGCCAAAATTTGGACATTGAGCATCATCTCACCGTGTTCACGAACATGGCGCGAGAGGCTTCTTTAGAAGCCTTGGAACAAGAGGTGCCCCTAGCTGAGAAAAATTTGGTTCCGAGACTGATTGAAGCTCTTTATGAAGTGGGGCGGATGGAGGAGGCGCGCAGAATATCTATCCAGTATCCGACATTTGCATCGTCCCGGTTTCGGTATTTGGAGATCAGGCAGGAACTGGGTCAGGATGCGTATGATCAGGCATGGGCACTCCTTGAGAAAATTGAAACACCCAAGGATTATGTCGAAGCAGCACTTTTGTTTCCATCGCATCAATATTGGATCCAGAAATTTTCACATTACGAAAGAGTGAAGAAGCGGTTTTTTCGCGATATTGCGGGATTTCCTGTTGAAGAAAGAAATAGACTTACGGGAGCATTTGCCACTCGACAAGCCGTCGCAGGAGACATGGATGGAGCTTTGAGAACAATGGCTAAAATTGCTGAGGAAACTCAAAGACTCAAGCCATCCATTCTCATTGCCCAAATCATGGTGCGATCGAAACATCCCAGAGGAGGAGAGTATATCCAAAATATCGAGGAAAAAACGCGAACGACCACCAACCAATGGGATTTGGTGGCTTTGGCTGATCTTTATAGCCTCGCGGGAATGGAGGAGGATTATGTAGAAGCTTGCGAAAGGTATCGCCAGGAAATGATGAAGAGCAAAGATTTTTCGAGTTACGGGTATTTTTTAGAAGTGTTAGGGAATGACAAAACTGAGACGCGGAAAATGCGTATGGAGTTTGAAAAGCATTTCAAAATCATGACCCCCATGGAAATTAAGATTGCTATAAATTCCCTTAATAATTCGTCCGACAAAAAATTTGCCAAAGAACTTGAGATGGAAGTCATGGCTCGACTTGGGCGTGAAAAAACGAGCCATAATAATAATGACGAACTTTATCTATTAATATTGATGACGACTGGAAGACTGGAAGAAGGGGAAGCTTTTTTAAAAGGAAAACCCTTAGAAACCCAGGCGAGATTATCTGCCGCATATTCGATCGCCCTCTGCCGGGCTGAGCATTATGAAGATACAAAAAGGCACCTACTTGAAATTAAAGATTCGTTCACGCGCGCGAAGGAGTCACTCGATTGCCTTGCCGAAATGAAATGAACGGTGGAAAGGGCTAGTTTTATGACTAAAAAAAGTGGCTGCCCCTGTTGGGCTCGAACCAACAACCTACCGGTTAACAGCCGGTCGCTCTACCATTGAGCTAAGGGGCATCAAAAGAGGAAGTGCAATTTACTGTTTGCGATTTCGAAATCAACCAGAAAATTTAAAAATTACCCGATGGAGACTTGGCTTGCCTGCCAGAGCAGGAAAACGGCGATCATTGAAACCACAGCGGCAGCGGCAGCTAATGAGTCCCAAAGAATAGTACTCTTAGGTTCAGCAGGCTGCATGGCACCTGGTCGATTCATTTGACCGGCAGGAGCGGGTTGGTTTGGTTGAAGAAAAGCCTGGGTTTGAGGAAGTTTGACAGTGGCGCTTTGAGCAGCGCTGACAGGGACGGCGGCAGGTTTAATGGCAGCGGGAACCACTGCTGAGGGGACTGCAGCAACCGGCCTTGGAGCGATGACTGGTGCTTGGGGCGTACTTGCGGCAGGGGCAGAAATAGGTGCAGTCCCCGTTTTGGGTTGCGGTGGAGGAACAGCGACGCGCGCCGTTTCTTTTTTTGGAGCCACAATAGGTCGAGGAGCATTTGGCGAGCTTCCAGAGCCTGGAGCCATTGGTTTTGGAGCCACCGTCGGAGAGGAAATCGTTTGATTCGGAAGACTTGGAGGAGAAAACGAAGCGGTCTTCGGCGGTAAATTAATGCGGACCGTTTCCTTTTTCGCAGGGGGTTTTGGTATGGTAGGAGACGACCCAGATTCCTGCGCAACCGCCGCGATGGGAGCAGGTGCGGCCACAGGTTTAGGTGATGCCAAACTACTGGCTCCCGGAGGCCCAGGAGGTACAACCGGTTTTACACCTGCAACAGGAGCGGGTGCAGCGACAGGGACTGACGAAGGTCTTGGTTGGACCCCAGGGTATGAGGCAGAAGGTGATTTCGCAATAACCGTAGCACCTGCATCAATGGGACTAACGGCGGCGGGCCGTGGTGCAGCGGCAGGCATGGGAGCGACAACCGGAACAGCGGGTTTTGGGATCGCGGTAGCGCTAGGATTTACGGGAGCCACGGGCCGAGGCATGGGAGTTGCCGCCGCAGGTGGGGCAGGATTTGCACCGGCAGGAACAACAGGAATTATAGGGCGGAGAGCAGGATTTGCAGCTTGTGGCGGAGTCGTCGTTGTGGACGTGACAGCTCCGGGAACGATCGAGGGAATATTGACAACACGAGTCACCTTGGCTTCGTTTGCTGGCTCGGTCGATTCTGGTGGTTGCGAGGCGGGGGCAATTGTTTTTGGGGCAAAACCTGATCCTACAAAAAGTGTTTCCCCACCAGCAGCGTTTTCTGCTGGGTTTACCGGTGTCGGAACCGCACGAGCCGTCGGACTAGGAGGGGGTTGAGCAGGCTTGATCGAAGGAATATTGACAATCGTCGTTTCCTTTTTGCTTCCAGGAGGGGCTGACGGTCCTTCCGATTCGATTGCTGGGGCTGGAGTCGGTGAGCTAGGCTTTGTTTTTGCAAAAGCAGATCCGGCAAAAAGTGTTTCGCCACCACTTGTTGAATTTAAAGGAGAAACCGGTGGAGCAACAGGCTTAACAGGAGGCGGTGCCGGTGCACCCACAGGAGTCGGAGAGGGAGGTGCATTTGGATTAAGCGGTTCTTTTGCCCTTGGAACCATTCCCAATGGAACGTTTTCGCCAGGTGCTTTCGCAGAGATAATGGCGGTCTTTTGTCCTGCGTCCACAACAGCTTTTGGAGTAACACCCTTACTCCGGCGGATATTAATCACCGGCTTTTTGACGTTACCTAGACCTGATGGGAGCTGTGTCGCCATAATTTATTATTCCGTATTTAAGCGTAAAAAAGTATCTAAGCCTATAACATTATAGTGTCAAGCGAGAATCAAATAGTTGCAATTCATCGTCAGACCTGACCCGAATCGTTCCAAACTCCATTTTGTAGAGCCATGGGATAATTTATTCATAATTTTCTGAGAAGCCAGTAGGAGTTAAGTTTTTTTTCTGGCCAAATAAGCCTTAAAATAATCAACGGTCTCTTTTAATCCTTCTTCAAGCGCAACTTTCGGTTCCCACGCCAAAAGGTTTTTGGCTTTCGTGATATCTGGACGACGTTGTTTGGGATCGTCCACAGGCAGCGATTTATATTCAACCGGAACGTTGCTGCCCATATACTCTTTAATCAGCTCGGCAAACTGTTTAATCGTCAGTTCAGTGGGGTTTCCAATATTTACAGGCTCGTGGTAACTCGATTGGGACAGTTTAAAAATCCCATCAATCAGATCGCTGACATAACAAAAACTGCGGGTTTGAGAACCGTCCCCAAAAATGCTTAAGGGTTCACCTTTGAGCGCTTGTCCGATAAAAGCAGGAACCACGCGTCCATCCCTCAAACGCATGCGAGGCCCGTATGTATTGAAGATGCGAACGATGTGTGTGTCGATTTTATGATGACGGTGATACGCCATTGTGATCGCCTCAGCAAAACGTTTGGCTTCATCATAACAGCCCCGCGGTCCGATAGGGTTGACGTTTCCCCAGTAATCCTCTGTTTGGGGATGCACCAGCGGGTCGCCATAACATTCGGAAGTTGAAGCCAACAGAAATGAGGCGCCCTTAGATTTAGCGAGACCGAGGGCATTGTGGGTTCCTAAAGAACCTACTTTTAATGTTTGAATGGGGATCTCTAGGTAATCAATGGGACTCGCAGGCGATGCAAAATGGAAAACAAAATTGACCGCGTCAGGCAGATAAATGAAATTGGTCACGTCCTGTTTTATGAACTTAAAATTTTCATTACCGGCAAGATGGGCAATGTTGTCGGGTGATCCCGTGACAAAATTATCTAGGGCGATCACTCGATGGCCTTCTTTAAGCAGGCGGTCGCAGAGATGTGATCCTAAAAATCCGGCACCACCAGTGACGACGGAAGTTGGCTGTGAGTGTGTCATCATTGAGTATTCAATTTTTTTTAGTTGGTGCGCACGAGAGGACTTGAACCTCCACCCCTTACGGGACCAGATCCTAAGTCTGGCGTGTCTGCCATTTCACCACGCGCGCAAACAGAACCCTAATAAATAACGGTTTTTGGAAGAGAATCAAGAGGCAATAGGGTTTTGTCTTGTGCAACTACCACGAAGCGGTAAAGCAAAAGAAGCATATGGCTATTCATTCTAACCGCCAGAAATTCGTCATCCTTTCGTTTGTACTGGGGATTGCAACGATTACCTCCGTTTCAACCGCCATCTACTTCCATCATCGCATGACTTTCCGCGAAAAACAGTTGCAGCAAACCCAGGATGATTTAGCCCAACAACAGGATGCTAATCGCCAATCGGAAGATCGGATCGCGGCGCTCGAGTTGAATATTAAAAATCGCTCCTCTGAAATGGAGAAAAAGGTAGGGGAGGTTCAGCAACTTTCTCTTAATTTGGCGGAATCAAAAGTTCAAATGCAGCAGCTCAATGAGGAAAAAGATAAAATTGCTGATTCCCTCAATAAATTAAAAGACGAACTGCAGAAACAGTCCGGCACAAACAAAGATGTTCCCGTGGGTGAAGCCGAGGGTGTCTTGACGATTCGCGTGGCCGAAAAAATAATCTCTGAACCCGGGAAAATCGGATTGTCGGATCAAGGTAAACAGGTGCTCGACAAAATTTGTTTGCTCATGAAAAAGTATCCTGAGCGCAAGGTGCGGATCGAAGGTCACACGGATAACTCCCCCGTCTCCGCCAAGATGCGCGATGAATATCCAACCAACTGGGAACTTTCTTCAATGCGCGCCACTGCGGCAGTGCGTTATCTTCAGGATCACTGTAACGTTGAATCCTCCAGACTCCAAGCGCTGGCACTCGCGGATTCAAAACCGCTTGCCCCCAATGATACCGAAGAGAACCGGGCTAAGAATCGACGGCTCGAAATTGTGCTTCTTCCTGCGTTGAATGAAATCCCTAAAAAAGCCCCCGCCCAAAAATCAGCGGGTGCTCCCGAAAAAAAGACCGACGCAGCGCCTGAAACGGATCCGGGAAGCGTTATGCAAGCTACTCCGTCGACTGGAGGGACAGCCGACGTCATAGCCGGTGAAAATCCAGTAGAACCGCCCGCAAAACCAGCCCCCGCTTCAAAGAAAAAAAGTAAGAAAAAATAATCAGATGGCGATAATTGACGTTAACAACCTGACAAAGGTTTATCGCACCTATAAAAAGAAACCCGGCTTAGGGGGTGCTCTACGAGGATTGGTAAAACGCGATTACATTTCTACACGCGCGGCTGATTCAATTTCCTTTTCGATTCAAGAAGGAGAGTTAGTTGGTTTTCTTGGGCCGAATGGCGCCGGGAAAACAACCGTCCTCAAAATGTTGTCAGGACTTTTATTTCCTACGTCAGGCTCTGCAACTGTCCTCGGGCATACGCCATGGAAACGGGAAAATGCCTTTAAGAAACATTTTGCGCTGATCATGGGTCAGAAAAATGCCTTGTGGTGGGACTTGCCAGCCGAAGAATCCTTAGACCTGAGTCGTGTGATCTATGGGGTGCAGGAGGATGTGTTCCGAAAAAGGTTAGACGAACTGACGCAACTCTTGGATGTACACGATAAGCTGAATGTCATGGTTCGGGAATTATCGCTCGGCGAACGTATGAAATTTGAGCTGATCAATGCACTGATTCATTCCCCAAAAGTCCTGTTCCTTGATGAACCCACCATAGGCCTGGATGTGACATCGCAAAAGAAGGTGCGCGACTTTTTAAAACAGTACACCAAAGAAAAAAAGATTACCTCCATCCTTACCAGTCATTACATGCAAGACATTCAGGAATTGTGTGAGCGCGTCATTATTATTGATCATGGACAAATGATGTACGACGGTAAACTGGCCAACGTCATGGCCAAGTTTGCCGATTACAAGATGATCACCCTTCAATGCGAAGGAGGTTTCAACCGCACCCAACTTGAAGCATATGGTGAAATTGTTGAGTTGGAGCATGGCCGTGCCCGACTGAAGGTCTCGCGGGAGAAAGCGGTCGGGGCGTGCCGGGATATATTGGCCACAGTCGCTGTTTCAGATTTTACGATCCAAGAAGTGCCAGTTGAGGATGTTATTCGTGAGTTTTTTGCAGAAAAACATCGTTTGATCTTCACTGATTAATCCCTGTCCTATGCATGCGTTGGTATCGAAATACGTGAAGATCTTTCAACTCGGGTTGCAAGATACGTTCGTGTACCGGTGGAACTTTTTTATCCGACTCTTTTTTGCCGCGATTCCCTTGCTGGGATTAGTCTTTTATTGGCGCGCCATATTCGATTCCGGACAAACCACAACCATTGGTGGATATAGTTATCATGGAATGGTTTTTTATTTTCTACTGACACTTTTTTTTGAGGCCATGCTAAGTCCAGTTGAAGATGACTGGCGAATTGCTGCCGACATCCGAGAAGGCACGCTCAATGCCCTGTTACTACGTCCGATCAACTATCGAGCGTACAGGTTTACACTGTTCCTTTCTTACCGTGTTGTATATGCCATCGTGGCGCTGTTTCCTATCTTGATCGTGGCCTTCTTTTTTCGGGAATACATCGACCTTTCGCGTAGTTGGGAAACTTATGCGTTGACCGTTCTCGCAGCTATTGGGGCAGGCATACTGGGATTTATGATTACATACACCGTGGCCCTTTTTGCATTTTGGATTTTGGAGGTGTCGACGTTGGTGTTTATCGTTTTTTCCTTAGAATACTTTTTTTCCGGGCACATGTTCCCGCTCGATATCATGCCTGAATGGATTTACCGGATCGTTCAATGGACACCTTTCCCGTACGAATTGTTTTTTGTCATTGCCGTTTACAATAACAAGATGAACGGAACAGAACTGTTAAAAGGATTCTGCATTCAACTTTTGTGGATCGTGTTCTTTTATCTCTTTTCGAAATGGTTATGGAACCGAGGGATTAAAAAATATACAGCGGTGGGAGGGTGAGATGAAGCGGTACATAGAAGTATATAAAATCATGCTTCGCAATTCACTCATTCGAGAGATGAATTTTGCGGTCAATTTTTGGTTATGGTTGCTGACCGAATTTTTGTGGTTCATGGCACAAGTCGGACTGGTGCATGTCGTCTTTAGTTTTACCGATGCGATCTATGGCTGGAACAAATGGCATGTGGTTGTGCTTATTGGAACACACCAACTTACAAGTCAGTTATTTACCGCTTTCTTTTTTATGAACCTCGCAAATCTTTCCGAGCTCATTCGAACCGGAAAACTCGATTTTCTTTTGCTCCAACCCGTTAACAGTCAGTTTATTGTATCGAGTAAACAGTTCGGGTTCGATAACCTCATAAACGCCTTAGTGGGCGTAGTATTTATCATTTTCGGATGTTACAAGCTGGCTCTTGTTCCATCGATCGGCCAAGTCTTTGCCTTTTGCGTCACCGTTATTTTTTCGGTGGTGATCCACTATGCCTTTTCCTTTTCACTAGTCTCAATCTCATTTTGGTTTGTACGAGCGCAAGGAATGATTTACGGGTATTACAGTATAATGAATATGGCGCGGTACCCGGACGTAGTTTGGGCGCGTGCGCATATCGCCTTGCGGGCCGTGTTATCGATTGTCATACCTGTCATTGTCGTCGCTAATGTGCCCACCCGCACTTTATTGGGCCTTACGACTGGCCCTTCGCTCCTGTGGAGTACTGGATGCCTGATTGGCGCAGCCATTGGGATTTTGATTTTTTCAAACCGTTTCTGGAAGTTTGCTTTGCGGCATTATACCAGTGCGAGTTAGAAAACGTTTGAGAATTAGGTCAGGATGCCTTTGAATTATATTACATTATGGGACAGGCCTTTAAGACCAAGGGGAGCCAGCGCTTTTTCATATCGGGTGCATTACAGGCCATGGGTTACGCGCTGCCTGCAAGTATTGTCCTGCGCAATAAAAATACGGCGCTGAAACAAACCATTTTTGGCATCAGGAATTATGGGAGTGATCGGTTATTAAAGAGGTAAATTATTTGTGAGAAGAAAACCGCGTGAGTAGGAGCCGACACGACTTTAAACCAAAAACCGCTTGGCGAAAGTTCAGGTATCAACTTGAATTTCTCGTGTCTCAACTTGGGTTTATACTGGTGCCGCTCATACCTCGTTCCTGTGTGTATCCATTAGCGCAGTTTCTCGGGACGGTGGCTTTTAAGTGCATTAGACGAGACCGGGAACTGGCCCTTACCAATCTCAGGTTTGTTTACGGAACGGAAAAGTCGGAGCAGGAAATATTTGCGTTGGCATTAAAGTCCATGCGGAATTTCGCCTTAGTTATCATTGATTCCCTTTGGTGTCGGAACTTAAAAAATTCTAATATAGATCAGTACGTGACATTTGATCCAATCGGCCTTGCGCTTTACGATAGGTTAGTCGCGGAAGGAAAAGGAGTAATTCTAATCGGAATGCATCATGGCAATTGGGAGTGGATGAGCCTGGGCATAGGGTTTAAGGGGCGACCGGTAAATATTGTTGTCCAAGAAATGCGCAACCGAAAAATCAACGACGCTTTTAACGTTGTACGCACGCGCGCGGGACACAGGCTGTTGTATCGAGAAAGCCCGGCGTTAGCGCTTAAACTATTTAAAGCCCTAAAAAAAGGTGAGACCTTGGGGCTGCTCACCGATCTTAACGCCAAGGAACATGAAGGGGCGATTGCCGTGGATTTTATGGGTAAGAAAATCCATGCGAACTCCGCCCCCGCCTTGCTCGCGTTGCGTACTGGTGCGGCCATTGTAATGATGACCACATACTGGGAAGACGGGAAATATCAAACTCACTTCGGGCCGATTATGCCGACGGATTTTGAGGGGGCAGAGGATGAAAAAATAAAAGCGATCACACAACATTGGTTGAATGTTTTTGAGACGACGATACGTGACCGCCCGGAGCGTTGGCTCTGGAGTTATAAACGTTTCAAGTACCGACCCACTGAAGAACTAGAAGGGTATCCGGAGTACTCTCGCTATTCTCCGATTTTAGGCCGGGGTAACAAGAAATGACCAAACTCAAGTTGTCCACCACAGCAACTGAGGGAACCGAAATTGAGGTGGCAGTAATCGGTGGAGGTCCTGCGGGGTTAATGGCGGCGGAAGGCCTCGCACAAAAAGGTAAACAGGTCGTCCTGTTTGATCGCATGCCTTCCGTCGGGCGCAAAATCCTTGTTGCTGGAAAGAGCGGCCTTAATGTGTCTAACGCCCTTGAAGCAAAAGACTTTATAAGTTGTTACAGGCACTCTTCACCCTCGTTTATTCGTGCGTTAGAATCGTTTGATACTGAAACATTGCGGGAATGGCTGGAGCGCGAGCATGCGGTTAAAACCTTTGTAGGGACAAGCGGACGAGTCTTTCCTCAGGAAATGAAGGCGGGCCGGTTTTTGAGGAACTGGATCAAGGCGTTGAAAGGCAAAAATGTCGACTTTCGGATGAATCATCGCTGGGAAGGTTGGTCCAAAAACGGGGGACTGGTTTTCGAATGTGCAGGAAAAATGACAACGGTACCGGCGGCCCAAACGATTCTGGCATTGGGCGGGGCTTCTTGGCCTGAGACGGGATCCGATGGTTCATGGGTGAAATGGTTTCAATCAGAAGGTATTCAAGTATTACCCCTCGAACCTTCGAACGTAGGTGTGGAAATCCAATGGCCTCCCGGTGTCGTAAGTTGTGGGCGACAAGCGCTTAAAAACGTTGCCCTTAGTTTTGAATCCCAAACACATCGTGGGGATCTTTTGGTAACTGATTACGGATTAGAAGGAACCCCTGTTTATCATTTGAGTGCGGCAATAGGCGAATCTTTAAAAAGCGGAGGCGGATCGAAAATGATCCTTGATTTGAAGCCTGACAGAGAGGTTGCAGATCTATTATTGATGGGGACAACAACCAGCAAAGATTCTGTATCGAATTTGTTGAGGAAAAAATTTAGATTATCGGAAATAGCCATCGAGTTGCTCAAGATGTCCGTGCCATATGAGAAGCGGAATGAGCTTGGGTGCTATATAAAAGCACTTAAAAGCATTCCATTGAAAGTGGATAATGTGCGCCCGATAGCAGAAGCTATTTCATCACGAGGCGGAGTCGCATGGGATGAAGTGGACCATAATTTTCAACTGCACCGGAAGCCCGGAGTATACGTGATCGGCGAGATGCTTGGCTGGGATGCTCCTACCGGAGGGTTCCTTATACACGGCTGCCTTGCAATGGGACGAGCCGCTGGAAAATTGTGAATGGTTCACCCAAAAGTGTAAAAAAAAGGCGGAAGAGAAACTCTTCCGCCTTGAAATACTGTAAACGACTTAATGTAGAAATTAAGTCGTCGTTTTTTAGTCTTTTTTAGGTTTGCGAGGAGCGCGTTCCTTCTTGTCGCCTTTTTCGAATTTGTCGTTCTTCTCGAATTTTGGCTTTTCTTTAACTTCTGGGACGACATCAATATTGACTTTTGCGATAATGTCGGCGAGCAGAGTAATTTCTAATTCTGTTTTTCCGATAGCCCTAATAGGCTTCTCGAGTTTGATCTGTTTACGATCAAAATCGTAACCTTCGGCTTTAAGGCGTTCCTGAATATCATTTGCTGAGATAGTTCCGAAAGCTTTATCTTCGTGGCCTGTTTTGAGTGTGAACGTGAGCGTCAACTTGTTGAGCTTCGTCGCAAGTGCGTTCGCTTCGTTGAGTTCACCGGCTTCACGCTCAGCGCGTTTACGCTTAAGTTCTTCAAGACGGCGCACACTGGCTTGGGTGGCAGGAATAGCGCGTCCCGTCGGGATCAAAAAGTTGCGTGCATACCCGGGGCGGACAGTGACTTTATCACCTTCAGAACCGAGGTTTCGAATGTTTGTTGTCAAAATAACTTCAATTACCATAAATACTTTCTTTAAATTTTAATTTTAGATATGCGGCAGGAATTTGCCACGGATTGTTTAGAACGGAATATCATCTTCTTCGATAGGAACTTCATCTGGACCGGAGTCGTTTTGTGGAGCTGAGGCCGCTGGTTTTGAAGCAGGACGAGCGGGTTTTTCGGATCCGCCGCCGGTTCCCCCTGCTTCGCCGAATTCAGCGTTGCGCGGACGTCCAAGAAACTGAATACGATCTGCACGGACTTTTAAGCGGCTTTCTTTTTTGCCTTCTTTATTTGTCCAACTATCGTATTTCAGTTCGCCTTCGACAAACGCCGGTGAACCTTTAGTCAGGTATTGACCTGCGGTTTCAGCCTGACGTCCCCACACCTCGATGGTCACGAAACAAACTTCTTCACGTTCTTCGCCCGTGTCTAATTTGTATTTGCGACTCACGGCGAGACCGATATCTGTTACTGCAGTTCCCTTAGGAGTGTAACGAATCTCGGGATCGCGAGTCAGATTCCCCATTAATATTACTTTATTAAAGCTTGCCATACGGGAGCCCTCAATCTTTTGGGTTAAGTCGTGGCTGTAGGAGCGGGAGTTCTACTTTTACGGACCTGCAAAGGGCTGTTAGTCACCTGGATGCGGTACACGTCGACGTCGTCAAGGAAACGCGTCTGCAATTTATGCGCGAGCTCAGGTTCAGCTTCAAAAATGTAATTAACGTAAGTTCCGGAAGTTAATCCATTGGAGGCATAAGCAAATTGGCGCTTATCCAACTTTTGGACTGACGAGACTTTAATACCCAGTTTCTGCATGTCACCCTTAACGCGGTCAATTTGATCCTGGATTCCTTCTTCCTTACCTTGCGTATTGATAATAATCAGCGCTTCGTATCTTTTCATATATATTTTATTATTTACTGTTGAATTCATTCATTGCTCTTTCGAGCCCGGCGGTTACCCACCGTTTGGCCGCACTTACAGCCTTTGGAACTATTTCTTTCTGCAACGCCTGTCGCTCATCTGGGGTAAACCTTCCGAGGACATGTCCCACCAGGCACTCACCCGGCGCGTCTTTTCTGCCTACGCCTATGCGCAGTCTTGAGTAACTCTCTCCAAAATGGTCAATCACGGATTTTAAACCGTTATGACCTCCGCTGCTGCCGTTTCCCCGCAGCCGCAGACGTCCGAAATCTAGAGCTACATCGTCCACTATGATGAGGCATTGTGTAGTGGGAATTTTAAAAAAACTCGCCACAGCTCCAACGGCCTCTCCACTCAAGTTCATAAAAGTGTTGGGTTTAATTACCATCACTTTTTGTCCCTCGATATTTACTTCGGCTAGTTCACATTTGAACACTTTTTCCTCGCGGAAAGAGCGATCTGACTCACGAACCAACTCATCTACTACAATAAACCCGATGTTATGGCGGGTTGACTGATAATTTTTTCCAGGGTTGCCGAGGCCCGCCACCAAAAACCGGTTGGCTTCAGTTGACACAAGCTCCGACATAATGTCCGGATCTCCGTTACCGGGAGATTATTTCTTAGCGTCCTTGCCAGCGTCTTTTTTGGCATCAGGTTTAGCTGCTGCTGCAGGAGCGGCACCGTCAGCTGCCTTCTTCTCGTTAATAACTTCCAGCTCGCCTGTGGCGGCATCAGCACCGGTCTTCTCTTCTTCGACACGTGGCATTACGCAAGCAAATACGGATAAGTCTTTCATGCTCGTGACGGTTACACCTTCAGGAACGGCGATCTCATGCACGTGAATTGATTGTCCAGCTTCGAGCTTGGACACATCCACGCGAATAGATTCAGGAAGATCTTTTGGTAAACATTCAATGTGCAGAGAGCGAAGCACTTGTTCGAGCAATGCGCCTTGGCTTTTGACGCCAGCGGGTTCGCCCATGGGTTCGACAGAAACTTCAACGCGGAGTTTTTCATCCTGAGCGATCTCATGCAAGTCGAGATGTAACACTTTGCCGCTCATGACATCGTGTTGTACGTCTTGAATAAGGGCAAAACGGCTTTCTGTCTTACCGTCATTTTCGAGCTTTAGATCGACCAACACGTTTTCGCTGGTTAAATTCTTTAAAGCTGTGGTGAGTTCACGGGCGTCCAAGGCGATACTCACCGGTTGGGTCTTTTTTCCGTAAACAATTCCGGGAACGCGTCCTGCGTTGCGGATTTTTTTAGTTGCTGTGCGTCCGCTGCTGGGTCGTAGTGCGGCTTTAAGGCTGATTTGTTTGGCCATGATGTTCTCCGTTTCGTCTTCAGTTCTTGATTATTTTTGTAAAATGAAAAGATTATTAACCGACTCGTTTCGATGAATGCGCAGAATAGCTTCTCCAAGCAAGTCCGCAACACTCAAAACCGTCAGGTTCACTCCCTTTGTGTCAACCTTGTGCGGAACGGTATCAGTCGTGATCAATTCTTCAATCGCCGAGGCTTTTAACCGGTCCACACTTAGTTTATTTAATATCGCATGCGACACCACCGCGATAATCTTTTTTGCGCCAAGCTTTTTAAGGCTCGCAGCAGCAGAACATAACGTACCTGCTGTCTCAGTCAAATCGTCCACCATGACTACATCCTTGTCTTTGACGTCCCCGACAACGTACAACGCCTCAGTTTCAGTCGCGCTTTTACGGTTTTTGGCTACAATCGCCAAGTCCGCCCCAAGCAGGTTCGCATAGGCATGGGCCATTTTCATCCCACCCACATCCGGCGATACCACGACAAGGTTCTTAATCGCTTTTTTCTTTAAATAACTATAAAACACAGGAGCCGCATACAAGTGATCTACTGGGATATCAAAAAACCCCTGTATTTGCTGTGCATGCAAATCCATTGCGATCACTCGGTCCGCTCCCGCTTTTACCACCAAATTCGCAACCAATTTCGCCGTAATCGGCACGCGCGGTTGATCTTTTCGATCTTGCCGAGCATACCCATAAAAAGGAATGACAGCCGTTATCCGCGTGGCACTCGCTCGGCGCGCGGCATCGATCATGATGAACAGCTCCATCAAATGATGATTCGTCGGCGGACAGGTGCTCTGAATAATGAAAACGTCGCGTCCACGAATGTTTTCATTAATCTTAACAAACGTTTCCCCATCCGGAAACGACGTAACCGTCGCATCCCCAAGTTTGATTCCCACGTATTTTGAAATACGGGTAGCCAATTCCGTGTTAGAGGAACCACTAAAAATTTTTAACTCTGCCAAGCTTTTCATCTGGACGCTCCAAGGGAACGTTGAAGCTAGGGAAAGAAAACACTACCTGCAACTAGAAAATTAAAGTTTTTAGTGGAAAAAGTCGCACCTGAGTCGGGTTATTAAGGTGAATTTAGTAAATCTGGCTTAGGCGAGGGCTCAACGGGTAGGCTATAGGTTAGAGAATCGAGCGGACGTAGGAGTCTTTTTTCCTGAATATGCCTTAGGCGATCAAGAGCGAATGACGAACGCCCGCTTGGCGCTCGTATGTCGATCGAGTATAAAGTACCCTCAGACTGGGGCTTTGGTCCCTTCATGCAGAGATGCAAACATAAACTTTGGGGTTAGAATAGGGAAATTCCCCTATATTTATTCCTCACCGCGCAGTTGATGGCAATTTGCACGACCTTTGTCGACTCACTGGGATCGTCCCCGTAGTGAAGACCTGCAATCCAAATTCCAAGGATTTCGAGAGGTACCTAAATATCTCTCTAGTAGCTAAAGTCGGGCTATGTTTTTGGGGCGCACCCCCTTTGAGGGGTGGGCTCCTCGCAAGTTCTCGAGACGATTCCCAAAGGGATTCCGGCCTACTGCGGGAAAGATCGAAAAAAATCCGTCATACCCCTGCCAATGTCTAAGGGGGTGTGATATAATAGGGCACTCATATGATTCGGTTTCTACACACATCCGATTGGCAATTAGGGGCAGGTTTCGGGCAGGTTCCCGGGGACCAAGGGGCGCGGCTGCGCCGACAACGAATTGAAACGATTGCCACGATCGCGGAGATCGCAGAGAAGCAGAAAGTTGATTTTGTCCTATTGGCGGGGGATCTTTTTGATGATCATTCGGTCAGCAAGGAAGTGATTGCGCACTCGTGTCAGGCGATGGCGCGGATAACCTGTCCGGTTTACATTATACCGGGTAACCACGACTACGCAGGGAGCGAGCATAGCGTTTATCGCGGGAAAAAATGGCTGGAATCAAAGCCGCCTCACGTGCACGTGTACGAAACCACCGACCCCGTCATGATAGCCGACGGACAGGTTGTCCTTTATCCTTGTCCGCTTCGTCAACGCCGGGTTTTGATCGACCCCACCTATCATCTCCCTGAGACATTGGTAGATCCAGCGATTTGCGTTGTGGGACCTATTCGGATCGCACTGGCGCATGGGTCAGTGATTGGTTTTGGCTCTGAGGACGAAGGAACTTCGCCTAACCTGATCAATCGGGACGTCGTTTTAAAGGCCAACCTAGATTACCTTGCGTTAGGGGACTGGCATGGAACATTGCAAGTGGGTGAAAAAGTCTGGTACAGCGGAACGCCCGAAACAGACAGATTTAAAGAGAATGACTCAGGCAATGTACTGCTTGTTGCAATTGAAAAACATGGCGCAACGCCCGTTGTA
Source organism: Verrucomicrobiota bacterium (assembly GCA_034440535.1). Lineage (GTDB taxonomy): Bacteria > Verrucomicrobiota > Verrucomicrobiia > JAWXBN01 > JAWXCD01 > JAWXCD01. The sequence continues at coordinate 38,726 of JAWXCD010000004.1, forward strand.
GAAAAGGTGCGCACCTCTGGCCTCAAATGGTTATTCCATTCTGTCTCCTTACGAACCCCTGAAGATGTGACAGCTCTGGGGTTATGGTTCTCGGGGTTGGACAAACCAGATCGCACGCTGATTAAACTCAAAGTGAATGGTGTCCTTAATCTTTTCGAATCAAAACGCACAAACGAATGTGTCGAAAGGATGCGCGATACTCTTGTGCATCTGCGCGATACGGTCGAACTGTTTCTGGAACCCACACTCGAGGAATTACAGTCCATTGCGGACGGAGGGTTCATGAAAGTTGCCGTGGATAAGCTTTGTGAAAAAATGGCGGGGGGCGGCACGGACGGTGAAACGGCGCGTATGGCCTTGAATTTGTTATACCATTATAATGAGGAATCGTCAGTGAAGGTGGTCAAATGAGACTCATTTATGCTTCGGTCAAAAACTACCGTATTCATCAAGGGGACACGCCTGTCACCGTGACCTTTCAGCCAAATCTCACGTTAATTACTGGAGAAAACGAGACAGGAAAATCGAGTTTTATTCAGGCGATTCACGATTGTTTATTTGTCAAAGCCCGAGGCGAATCAGCGATACATAGGCTAATGTGTTGTTCAACGGATATACGGCCAGAAGTAAAAGTGGTGTTTGAATCTAGCGGTGTCGAATACACCGTTTCCAAACATTTTCGCGGAGCTAACGGCACCTGCGAATTAAAGAAGGATATCCTTGGGCAATCACCACAAATTTTTTCTGGGAACGATGCTGAAGCTGAGTTGCTTCGGGCCTTGGGGCTTGATTCTCGAGGATCAGAGCCGACACCTGCCCATTGGCAGCTCTGCTGGGTGCATCAGGGCGTCAGCGGTTTAAACCCCGCAAAACAGATTAATGCTGAGGCACGGAATACACTGGATTCGATATTAAAGGAGCAAACAGGGCGCGTCATTTCAACGGGACATGAGCAGATTGTCCTGCGGTGTGTTTTGGAAAACTTTACGGAGCTGATGACTGAAGATGGCAAGCCGCGAGTGCCGTCAGCCTTAGGTCAGGCGCTGAAATCTTTTGGGGAAGCAGAAAAAATGCTTGCCGGGATTTTGGATAAATCAAACAGGATGCAGCTCGATCTCACGGACCTTGAGACTTTAAATCGTACGGTCAAGGAGTGTGAAAGTTCCTTTCCAGAAAAAGAAAAGGCGGTTTTTGAGAATCAGTTAAAACTTCAAACCGCACGCGAGCTTGAGGCAGAGTTGAAGGAATTGGAATCGGCCGTTAAGTTACGTGATTATGAAAACAACACTCTGGAGGAAAAATATAAGAGGGGACTGACTCTTCAGTCGGAAATGGAATCCCAGACATTAGGATTAAAAAAGATTTCTGCTGATAGTATCGCGGCCCAACAGGAATATGAAACTTGGATAAATAGGGCGTCTGAAAAAGAAGCTGAAACCCAAAAGTGCAGGGAGCGGGAAGCGGCGCTTTACCAAGAAGTTCAATTTTTGAAACAACGCCAAGAATTGAGCCAGGTTTCCGTTCAGGTGCAAAGTTTACGGGGGACGCTACAAAATGTGACATCCGAAAATGACGCCCTCAAAAAAGCACAGGCCGAATGTGGTGAGATAAAAATTACGGCGAAAGCGTTCGAAAAAATCAAAGATTTAAAAGCTGAAGTTGAACGGGTGAGCATGAGCATCCAGGTCTCAGCCGTGAGGGTCAAAGTGACCACCAAATTAAAAACCACGGTCATGATGGGTCGGGTGCCCGCCGATGCATCAAAGGCTCCCGAATATGTTCTGACCCAACCTGCGACAATTCATATCGGGGATGATCAGGCTGTGATAGAAGTCATACCAGGGGCAGGCGAGTTGTCCCGGCTTAAGCAAGAGCTGACCGAAAAGGAAAATGAATTGCGGATGGCTTTGGGTAAAGCGGGCGAAGTTACTTTTGAGAGCGCCATGGTTAATGATGCGAGGAAGAGGGACCTGGAGGGTGAAATAAGGCAGTTGCAATTTAAAGTGGGCCTTTTAGCGCCCGAAGGCGTGGACGCGTGTCGTTCTGCTTATGAGGTTGCGCACACAAAGGAAGCTCAATTAATCCGAGCTTTAGAAAATTTTGCTCCTTCCACAGTGGGGGCTGAAGTCAGCATCGAGCAGCTGGAAGAGCAATTGAGTGTGGCACGGCAGGCTGCTGAATGTGCGAGGAACGAACACACTACGGCCACGGCGTCATGCCAAGTTCAACAAAATCTTTTAAGCTCATTTCGCCAAAGTATTCAGGAACGAAAACAACGATTGGCTGCGAATGAGGCTCAATGGGCATTAGTCAAAGTCGGTATTAAAGATTGGAACAAAGTCTCAGAAATATTGGAGGATCGGAAACGGGTCGCATTACTGCTTAGGAACGATTTCAACGCTAAAAAAAGGGAGTCCGAAGGTTTAGACTGTGCGTCGCTGGAAAAAATATGCGCAGTGTCTAGGACAACTCTAGAAGGTTTGAAAGCTGACAAGGAGTCAAAGTCACGCGATCGAAGTGAACTTGTGGGGCGATTATCCACTTACGAAGGCACCGGGTTGAATGAAGAGGTCGGCGACGCAGGTGCGAAAGTCGAACATTTGCGGAGCCAGGTTGCCCGTGAGAAAAAACATACGGACGCCTTGTGCCTCCTTAAAAACACATTGGTAGATGCTCAAAGGGAATCCGCCCAGTCTCTTTTAGCCCCTTTACGTGAAACCATAAAACCCTTGTTAGAAATTTTGTTTCCCAAAGCAGACATGCATTTCGAAATCGGTGAGAAAGGGGGCATCAGTCTCCAGCCTTTAACGCGTTCAGGGCGAGTGGACGATTTTTCAACCTTGAGCGGAGGCACAGCAGAACAGGTGGGTGTCGTTGTCAGGCTGGGAATAGCACAAGTACTTGCGACCCGATACGGTGGGACCTTGCCCGTTATTCTGGATGACGCCCTTGTCAGCTCTGACTCCGGACGTCACAAGCAAATGATGGCCGTTCTGCGTCAGGCCTCGCATAAATTGCAGCTCATTATTCTGACTTGCGGGCATCAGGACTATCACTGTCTTGGCGTTCCCGAAGACCACGTGTTACACTTAAAACGACCTCTGCCGAAGAAATTACGCGCTATTATAAATTAACATGGGGGATTTTAGACACGCATACGTAAATTAAGATATGAGCTCATTTGATGATTCGATTCGCCACGCATGTCAGAACTCTGCGCCCCCTGTTCCGAATGTTTCGCAAGACGTGATACGTCATATCCGGGAATCTGAATTTGACCTGACCCAGCAACGGAAAAAAACTGAGATATTCGTTTACGGGTTAATGCGCCCCACCCTCCTCACAAGCGCCCTTGCGTTGTGTCTCTTGGCTGGACTCATCGGAGGAGCTCTCTTCAAACATCGCGACGAAAAGGTATTCCTAGCCCGGAATTCCCTTCACGTGGATGTCTTCACCCCGTCCCCTCCGTTGTTTGGCTCTAATCGTTAAAAATTCAGGTCATACAATTTCGAGAAGCGCAGAAAAAGCTTATAAATGGCGAATAATTTGTCTGTCCCCGTTGAACGCAATCAGTTTGATCTAAGAGAAGTTGCTGTCGGTTTTGTTCATCCGATTCATAACCTTGTAGCTGTCATGATCATCAATGGCACGTGCGGCGAGATGAAACACCACAAGCGTATCCGTGATCTCTGTAGCGCTATTTACGAGGATTTGTAGCTGGTGAAAAAGTACGCGGGGCGCACTTAACCGGGCAATCCCGAAGTCGTTCGGGCATATTCCCAAAAAAACTATATTTCCAATTTACCTCTTACCCACTGGGAGAAAATGTCAAATTGCGAGGGAGTGCATAAAATGAGAAGGGCATCGTAGGCAATAAGATGTTCCGTGTTCAAAGGATTAAGAATTGTTTTCCCCTCACGATGGATGCCGAGAACTTGCACGCCGGTTTTCTTCTGAATGCCCAGCTGAGCTAAAGACCTACTAATTAAAGGGGAATAATCCGGAAGTGAAATGGTTTCCAGGGCGGTATCAGACAGTTTCCACTGATGATTATGTGCCTTGGATCTGGAAAGGAATTCTAACGCTTTTCTTAAGTACTCTTCATCCCCAAAAAGCAAAACTTTGTCTTCAGGAAATAACATTTCTTCAGGATTAGGATTAGAAATTACAACCCCGTTTCTTTCTATCTCGATAATTGAACATGAAAACCGATTCCTTAAATCAAGGTCAACTAGTGTTTGACCTACTGCCTGAGCATCTTCTGAGACTGTAAATTCGCTAAGCTCGACATTCCAATCCATCTGCAGCGAATTTTTAAAGGAACCGGGCATTTGGTTCTCTTCCAAAGCTTGGTTGAAGCTGATTTGAAGCTTACTGTGCCATCGGATCAACTTGGTCCAAAAGATACCGATGAAAAGGCCAAGTCCAACGAGCATAAAAGTCAGCGTTGTAAGACTGAGCGATTCAAATGGGAGAAAGACCACCATCCAGAGAAACAGGCAGATGACTGCAAGTATGTGGATGAGCCTGAGCCACATAGCTTGTGTTTGTGATATGGCATCGGAGCCGGCGGTTAGTCCATCTAAAATTATAAGGATTAAAGCCTCAAAATTCCTCCAAACCGCAACCAATACGAGAGCCACGATCACAAAAACGAACGACCAATAGAAGGCCATCCACACTGGGAAATCCCATCCCGCTTGGATAAGCAGTGAGTCGATTAATTCCTTTAGTAATCCTGAATAACTGAGCACCCCCGCGATAAGGAATAGTTCTATTAAAGCATGCCCCAAACGATTTCGTGCGAGGTTTAAAAAGGCCTTTTGTTGTGTCGTTCTTGAAATTTCTTCGGTAAACCGGCCGTAACTATCAATGAGTTTAAAAATAATCTTGGGGGCGTGGCTGTCAATTTTTCCGGATATGCCGTCCGAAAAGCGAGCCAGAATGGGAACAATGGCGGCAGTGATTACTGAAACTCCAACGGCAATAGAGAATAAGCGAGTAGGCATGCCAGCTTCTAGGCCCATTTGGGCAATCACGTATGAAAACTCGCCAATGGGAATTAAAAGCATGGCAGTACATACGGCTGAACGAAAAGTCGAGCCTCCCAAGATTGATCCCAGAGTGGCTCCTACCATTCTTGCTCCAATAGTGAGAACGGATACAGCGAGGATCCACTGCCAATCACGCATGAGGGAATGAATGTCGATCATCATTCCTATAGCCACAAAGAATACGGCGCTAAAGATGTCCTGAGTCCCCATGAGCGCCTTTTCAACTTTTTCGCGGAAAGGAGTTTCAGCGACGATCATTCCGAAAAGGAATGCCCCCAGCGCTGGTGAAAAATTAGCTTTATAGGTGGCATATGCGGTAAGAAAAACGAGTCCCGCGACGAGTATGGTTTTTACGTCTAAATTTCCGGACTTTGAGAAGTGTTTGAGCAATGGAGGAATTACGGATAGGCCTATGACGACCATGAGAATTACCAAGCCAGCCAAAAGAAGGAGGGTTTTGAACGGATTGGCATTGGAAGCTCCACTCACCGCATGACCAGAAAGAATCGTCAACATGACAACGGCTACGATGTCCTCCATGACAACCATGCCTAAGGCCCTTTGAGCAAATCGTTCGTGGGTTAATCTGGCTTCGGCCATAACTTTGGTGATAATCGCCGAACTAGAGATCATGAGCATGCCTGCGAGAAATAGGCCTTCATTAGCTGACCATCCCATGGCGTGCGCAAAGAATCGGCTGGCAAAAAATACAACAATAGAAGTGGTCGCTGTGGCCAGGACAACGGCCAAACCAAGTTTGCGGAGTTTGGCGAGACTCAAATGAAGCCCTACAAAAAACATCACTAGAACCAAGCCTAGGTGCGAGAAGGTATGAACGCGGTGTTCGTCGATCAATTCGACAATTGGGGAGTGGGGGCCAATGATTAAACCAGCGGCGAGGAACCCTACAATTGATGACAACTTAAGGGATCGAAAAAAGAGACCGAACACCCCTGCGAAAACAAGCAGAATGGCTAGGTCCTTTAAGAATAAAATACCTTCATCCACGAACCATCGTTATTAAGGTCTTTGGTTAAGAGAGGAAGCTAATTTTGTTTCTTTGATCTTAATGTGATAAGGCGCAGACAGGTTCTTCACCAAGGTTAAGCCAACTGATCTCCTCGGGAGAAAGCGTAATATCCAAGGCAAGGAGTCGATGTCAAACTTTTACCGAGCACTGGGGAACTTTATGTTTTGGCGTGTTCTGGAAACCGGTTGGCCATAGAACGCGCCATGCGACGACGGCAACTCAAGAAACTCTGGGCCCGCCTAGCGGAATTAAAGAAAATGACGATCCCGCGAGATGCGTTGACGCTAAAACTTGGAGCGGCCTGCTTTCGACTTCATAAGAAAAACAAAACAGCGCCCGTAGTGAAGACCTTTGGTCAAAATTTCAAGCATCACGAGAGAGGGCTACCAAAATATCCATCCAGTAGCGAAAGTCGGGTTAGGACACCCATGTGTATCACCCAGAGGGACAGAGATTGAGAATTATGGTGTGGCCCTATTCCCGATATCGAGTAGGTGCCCTTCAGGAAATGTGAGTGTCATGGAAGCGGGAGATATTTTGGGGGCATATTGCACACGGTCAACCGTCCCATTTTTATCCAGAGAAATCAAATACTCAGCCCTAAAGGTCATTGGCATGGTGGGATTTTTTCCTGCAATGGTTCCCCACACACCCGGGCGTGCAAAGAGACCAGTGACTATTGTCACTTCAATTTTAGGAGGGAGTGTCCCGGTGGATTTGACGTATTGGTCACGAAACCAAGGGATAAGTGTTTCAGCCCAGATCCGTTGACCAGCAGGGTTTTTGGCTCCCATGCGCATACTGAGGATTTTGCTGATAAAGACAGGGTAATTGGGCCGAAAGACAAGCTGTCCATAGTCGAAAAAAATTAGGGACAGAAAAAAATTAGGGACAGGCTATTAGTCGTTGTGCCCGAGGGACAAAAAAAATTAGGGACAGGCTATTAGTCGTTGTGCCCGAGGGACAAAAAAAATTAGGGACAGGCTATTAGTCGTTGTGCCCGAAATCTGAAGGGCAAACTATTTTTCATTTATGGAAGACGTCTGGCAGATTACCAATGGAGCCGAATATAAGCGGCGAAGATGAGTCCGATGTCATCCTAGGGAAAGCAGGATTAAAAGAAAAAACCGTTCCCAGTGTTGTTTTGATCCTCTTTTGATGCTAACAATGTCCTATGCACAGCCTTCTTGAAGTCAAAGCCTTGGAACACTTCCAGCTCTGGCTCCGTTACGATGACGGAACACAGGGAGCCGTAGATGTTTCCTCCTATGCCTCTCAGCCAGTGTTTGCCTGCTGGCATAATCCCGGTGGCTTTGAGGCCGCCCACAAGGGGGAAGGGGGATCAGTTGAATGGAGTGAATCGGCAGACTTGTGTGCGGATGCCCTTTATTTGAAATTAACCGGACGTCGCCCCGAAGACATTTTTCCCGCACTTAAAAAGGTGACTGTTCATGCCTGAAATCAGCCGTTTCTTTGGCATCATCATCCGCATGTATCATGACGACCACGCACCGCCCCACTTCCATGCTGATTACGCCGAATGTAAGGCCGTTATCGACATTCGCACCCTGATGGTGTTGCAAGGGAATATGCCCGCACGGGCCCTAGGCATGGTCACAGAATGGGCTACCCTTCACCAAGGCGAATTGCTCGCCTTCTGGGACCGCGCCCAATCTGGCCAACCCCTCGAAAAGATTCCCCCTCTGGCCTGATTTTTCCTTTTAGCCGTCTCACAGAATTGAAAGTTTGTATCCCTTCGCGCATCTTTTTTTGCAGCTGATATCATCGGCGTTTCCTCTAAAACAGAGTCAACGGTGTCCTCAAAGGGGACAGACAAATTATTGGTCATTTAAAAGCCATTTTCTACGTTTCCTGTTTTTGTACTATCCATAAACCCTATGATCAGAATGCGATCATTAAAATGTAAGGAATTTTCCTTCGAAGTATTGAATCAAAGCATCAAAGCCATGTCTGGGCTGGCCAAGGCATTTCGAAGGCAAGAAAATGCCCCGTGTTATCCGCCTCTCTGTTTGCTTAAAACTTCTAAATCTGGCCCGGGTATCCAATCGTACTCATCTTTAAGTCCCGGAGTGTCATTATATCCACATCGTCCGCTGCGTGTCTGATTCGACGGGCTCCGGTTTCACGGTTCTTGCCAAACCACTTCCGGTTCTTTTCGAAAACTTTCTCCACAAACGCTTCGGTTCCGATGGCAACGCCATCACTAAAGTATCGCACTCGGCACATAAGCAGTTGTCCCAAAGACAGTTTTCCCTCTGAATCCACAACTTTCCGAACCTCCTCTCGGTCTATCCCGCACCGCATCCGGGGTTGACCGTCATGTGCCGCTCGCGGAGCGTCTTTCGTCTCTGTGCTTTCCGCTACTAAATACATGTGCACCCGATACCTTGCCATCTTGTGCTCTGTCTTTCGCAGGTCCACCGCGCACTTTTCCAGAACTAATAGCCTGTCCCTAAGTTTTTTGTGCGTCCGGCCCCAAAATACAACTTATCCCATAGCCACGGCTGCGGAATAAGTTGTTTAAATGTCCATCCATTTTAGGTGACCATCCATCTCAAAAAGCCAAAAGATAAACCTGAGGTTACCAATGCCATCACAACATCGCCCAACCCATACGACATCCCCGAGCAAAATGGACAGTCTTAATCTGGAATTATGCCCAAAACCATACGACGCCAATTGTGAGTTTCGATATGATGTTAATTATGAAAATAACAGTTACACCCAATCTTTACCTTGGCCGATTTCCATTACTTTCAGTTTTAGCAGGTCAATCCCTTGCGCGTTCCCGCCTTTGTCTTTTAATAGATCAAGACTACGTAAAAGAAGGCTAAAAAGGAGTCGCCTCCTTTGATGTTCATTAGCAATTTTAAAGTCTGAATATCTGATTACCAAACGGAAATCCATATCCCTCTTTTTCTTGAAAAATTTAATAACTTCAGAGAAATCTGAATCGTCCCTTAGAATAACTATACAATCCCAAGCGTCTACACCAATATCGTATGTTTGTTTTTCAATATCCCCATTGATCACTGCCTCTAGATCTTTTCTGACAGGTTGAAAAACGTCAACTATGTCCGCTTGAGTTTCAGTGCCGATCCATAATTTCATATTAATAATCCGATTTGTTAAACGCAGGTCTATTGCCGCCATGATTAGATTTATGGTCACGGATTTTTTCTGTTTGCCATTTGTGCATTTCCTTTTTTGTGCCGGAAGTCTCTTTCACATATTCGAGGTTATTATCTTTTAAATATTTTTTCGAGTATCTTTTTTGCTTTCCGGACCCAAATTTATCTTCCCCACGAGTGGTTTCTCCAAACTTTTTCACCTCTCCAGTATCCCGTTCCCTGAGCGTGTATCCTTCGGCTGGTTTGTCATCTAACTTATCCCCATGCGTTTTGGATTTTTCAACCGGCGATTGAACCTCTTTTCCGATTTATTTTGAACTCCCACTCGGACTATCTCCAGCTGCCCGGAGTTTATTCCAACACAGGTTTACGTAGGTAGGAAAAATTGGGAAAAGGGAATCGGCGAAGACGCCGAAGAACAGACAGGATTGTCTATTCCACATTGGGCGTAGGTGCTGGATCATGCCAAGCAAAACTCGGTCAGAGATGCGACTTTTCAACCAAGGGGAATCTGGTTATGGTCTGCTTCAATTTTCTGTCGATGAAACATGTTAGACTTAAAGACTATTTGAAACTCCGACTTTTTCAAGTTTCTTGGTTTTATGCATATTTCCTAATGAGATGAAAGTGAAACAAAACTTATGTTGAAACCTTATCGTATTTACATCTGCCTCCTATTGATCATGAGCATTTTGTCGGGTGCCGGGGCATATATCGGGTGCCGGTTTTTTCATGTGAAGGAAGTGACGCTCGACGCGCACCAATGGTTGCATGAAAAATTAAAACTGACCGCGGAGCAGGAACGACAATTAATCCCCATTGAGAAGAGTTTTGCTCAGAGGGACACGGATCTTCGGGAAAAGGTCGCTCTTGCAAACATGAAACTTGGCCAGGCCATTAGCGAAGATAAAGCGCTTACTCCGCGAGTGACAAGCATTCTGAAGGAGACTCAGGACCTCCATGCGCAACTTCAGCAACTGACTCTTGAGCACGTCTTTGACATGGCTTCGGTGCTCTCCCCAGAACAAAAAGAAAAGCTTTATAATATCACTGCCACTGCCCTTTTCCGCGGCCAAGGAAAATAAGGCCATGGACCAGGACACGGCGTGGATTGAACAGATCAAGCAAGGTGATTACGCCGCTTTAAACTCATTAATGGAAAAGTACAACGCTCCGCTGTACTACTTTATTTATCGGTTCATTCATGACGAGCACGAGGCGCGGGATGTGTTGCAGGAGACTTTTGTGAAGGTCTATTTTCGGGCGGCGTCATTTAAGCCGGGGTACACCGTTAGAACATGGATATATTCAATCGCGGCCAACCTGTGTCGTGATCATTACCGACGCAAGCAAACGCTCCTAGAAAGATCACTGACAACCTTGGAGGATTGGAGCTTATTGCCTGGAAAAGAATTGTCTCCTTCTCAAACTGTGGAGCAAAGTGAATTTGCGAACCACGTGCAGAAGGCCATCGATTCATTGTCACCCGAACTCAAGTTGGCTTTTGTATTGAGCGTGTTTGACGGAATGAGTCACAAGGAATGTGGTAAGGTATTAGGCAAAACGGCAAAAGCAGTGGAACGGATGGTCTCCCGAGCGCGCCAAAAATTGCAAGCGATTTTAGGAGAATAAAAAATATAGGGGGATAATATAAGGCACTTCGTAAGAGTAAGTATGAAACAATTTTTCCGAACGACTTCGCTTTGTCTTTTCCTGACTGCAGTAAATGGACTTATGGCGCATGAAGAACCCGCGCATGCGGAATCAGCCCATGGAGTTCCCGCCACAACTTATTCCTCAGTGCCGCAGGCATGGCAGAGTTTGACGACCGCCGTGACTGAAACAACTAAGGCTCTCGCTTCACAAAACCTGGATTCAATTCATCACCAGGCGGGGACAATGACCGCTGCGGGTCAATACCTGCAGAAGAATAGCTCGATGGTGACCGGCGATAAACAAGTTCGGCTTGCCAGTGCATTAAAACAATTCTTGCAGATTACTGATCATTTCCATCATGCTGCCGATGATAAGGACAAGGTCCGGGCTGAGAGTGAACTTAAAAAATTGAACGGAGCACTACTGCTCATTAAAGCTCAATACCCCGCTGGTTTATTGGATGAACCAACCCCAACAAAAGACGCCGTGTCTACAGCTGGACATGGCCAATCACATGCTCAAGTCGTGCCGAGTTCGACTCCTCTGCAAATGGAAGTCAAGTCCGCCCCCTTGTTGGTACCGGGGAAGGAGTCCACGGTGACTGTGACTTTAAAAACACAGGAGGGGAAAGTGTTATCGTATGCGGATCTCAATACCAGTCACACCGAGAAACTTCATATGCTCATAATTGATCAGACGCTTACGGAATATTTTCATATCCATCCCCGCGAGGAAAAGGGAGTGGCTCAATTTAAAATTAAACCGACATTACCTGGTCCTTACTTAGTTTGGGCCGACATCGTGCCCAAGAGCACCGGTGAACAACAATACGTTCGTGGGGAGTTAATTTCAGCACAGAAGTCCACCGGCATTATTAATAAGACTTTGAAAATGACCGATGAAATTGACGGATACAAATTCACGATGACGATGACCGCAACGCCTACAGCCGGGAGCATGGGGGAAGGCAAATTTTCTGTATTTGACGCCAAAGGTAAACCAGTGACTTTTCTTGAACCCATCATGGGAGCATACGCGCACATTGTAGGGTTCAATGAAGATCGAACATCGATTGCGCATATTCATCCAATGGGTGCTGAACCCACTAAACCGACTGACCGCGGAGGTCCAGACTTAACGTTTCATTTTGGACCTGAAAAACCTGGATATTACAAATTATTTGGTCAAGTTAAGATCAAAGGAAAAGAGTACTTTGCAGATTTTGGGCTCTTAGTATCGCCTAGCGAAGAGAAATCCAAAGCACCTTCTTCTCCAGTGCCTCAAGAGGCAAAGCCTCATCATCATTAACTTGGTGATTCTGAATTCATGAAAGTTTGCCTCTCCACTTTGATTGTTATATTTGCCCTTGCTCAATCCATACATGCAGGATCGGGGGAGGAAGTAATTTCTGATGAAAAAACACTCACATTGGAGCAGGTACTCAATCATGCTGTTAAAAAAAGTCCTGAAATTTTAAAGGTTCGCCGGGATTTATTAACCCGACTTGCGGAGGCCACGGACGTGCAGACACCCGAAAGTCCCGAGGTTCAAGTCGACTACCTGCAACCTACTGGGGACATTGGCGAGGAGGAAAGCCCCTCAAGCGTGGATTTTGAATTCACCATGCCATTACGAATTTCCTACTTTGGAGTACGTCAAGCGTACGCCTCCGCGTTAAAAGACGTGGCGCGTCAAGAGAATCAAGCAGCGGTATACGCGGGTCTGAATAATGTGACGCTCGCTTATTACAGATTATGGGCTTTGGAACAAAGGATGGCCTATCTGGAAAATGCCGAGGCTCTGTCCAAGGATATCATCATCCGCATTCAAGCTCGCAAGGACGAAGTGCCAGAGCAACAGGCTTTGCTTTTTGAAGCTGAAGCTTACCGGTTTGGAGCAGAAGCTGGAGCCGCGCGCGCTCAGATACTTGAAGCGCATCAGGAAATCATTCGTATGACAGGCTTGCCTTATTCCGGAATAAAAACAGTGCGCCCCATGTTTGTTCCCGTGCCGCTTAATGAATCACAGCTCAAACAGTTTGCCCGTAGTCGCTCAGGTATGCGGCAGCTTATTCAAGCTCGGACACGCGCAGCGGATCGCGCACTTGATGTCGCACGATTGGACGTTATCCCCGAGTTCTCACCTCGATTTTTATATGAATGGTCTGAGGCTGAAGAAGAAAAAAGATGGGGCGTGGGCGTGGCAGTGAAAATTCCATTTTTGAATCAGAACAAAGCTGAAATCCAAAAAGCCCGCGCTGAAGTTGACCTCGCGCACGCAGAAGAAAAAGCGTTTCAAACGATTAGTTTGGATCGCCTCATTGAAATGCGTGTCCGCACCGCGCGTGCCTTTCAGACACGTGCCGATTCTTATTGGACGAAAATTTTGCCAGCGTATCGCAAACTTTATTTGGTGACCCTGATCAATTTCGAGGCGGGTACAGCAACAGTTTTAGATGTGCGCGATGCACAAACTCGTTTGTTAGACGCGGAAAATCAGGCTCTGCAAAATACAATAGAATCTCTCTCTGCTCGGGCCTTACTCGAACAACTTTTGGGCGGGAAAATTGAGGAGATCAAATGAGTCGTCTGTTTTGTTTCTTGGTTATCACTGCGGCGTTCATTTCGGTTACCGTGTACGGGCACGAAGGCCATGTTCATGGTCCAGAGTTGACAGATCAACCTGCAGCCACTACTAACGCCGCGGCTAGCCCTGGGGCTATTGTATTGGCCGAAACGTCGATTATTAATCTCCAGGTTGAAACTGTGATCGCACAGATTGCAACCTTGGAAAAAGTTTTAGAAATACCCGCGCGGTTGGAGTATCTGCCTGAAAAACACGCGGTTCTTACAGCGCGATTTGAAGGGAAAGTGTCGCGCATTCACGTCAAACAAGGACAGGCCGTGAGTTTAGGGGATCCCGTAATGACGCTCGATCCGGTGTCTATTGGAAATCCTCCCGTGATATTACGCTCCAGACTTTCCGGTCATGTGGCATCTGTGAATGCGATTATAGGCCAAGCTTTTACTCCGGAAACTATTTTAGCAGAAGTCGGTGATTCCTCCGTTTTACTTGCGAAAGGATCGGCATACGAAATAAATGCTCTGCATAAAGTGGAATTAGGGAGTCTGGCGACATTAAAAGTTGAAATGTTTCCGGACGCTATTTTTAACGGCAAAATAACGCGCAAAGATATTGGAGTCGGGCCAGAGAATCGAGTGGCCGAGCTTTACGTGGGTGTGGAGAATGCTTCGCTTCAACTGTTGCCTTACACTTCAGGAACACTGTTTGTCCAGACGGAATCAATTCCCGGAATTTTAAGTGTTCCTCGGCGAGCCGTTTTGGGTGAAATCGGCAATTTATTTGTTTTTGTTCGTAACGGGAATTCATTTGAACGGCGTACAGTCGTTTTGGGAATAAAATCAGGTGAGCTTGTGGAGGTTTTGGAAGGCGTGTTCCCCGGAGAAAATGTCGTGGTTAAAGGAAATTATCAATTGCAGTATCTCAACCCGTCCGCGGTGGCTCCCGTTGTCGCTGAAGAACAAACGCGTTCGTGGTTCTGGTGGATCATTGCGGGCGTGGTGACGGGGGCCGCTCTCCTACTGATAGGACTCTATCGAAAGCGGCCTGAGCTTTTCCGACAGGTGCAAATTTTTCACAGGAAAAAATAATTCATGCTGAACCGCATCATCAGTTTTTCGTTGCACAACCGGTTGTTCGTTGTGGCGTTCGCCTCGCTCCTGATGGTCTATGGAGTGATTATCCTATTGCGATTACCGGTGGATGTCTTTCCGGACTTGAACCGTCCGACCGTCACCATTTTTTCGGAAGCTGGAGATTTAGCCCCAGAGGAAGTGGAGTCGTTGGTTACACTCCCATTGGAAACGGCCATGAACGGTGCCAAGGGCGTATCGCGAGTGCGGTCCGCATCGAGTATTGGGCTTTCCATCGTATGGGTGGAATTTGAGTGGGGGACGGATATCTATATTGATCGACAGATTGTCACCGAAAAACTGCAACAAGTTTCCCTACCCGAAAACGTTCGTCCTTTCCTTGCTCCGATTTCGTCCATTATGGGTGAGATCATGCTGGTTGGTTTAGCCTCTGATGATCAATCAGTGTCGCCAATGGATCTTCGGACCTTGGCTGATTGGACGATCCGAAGGCGCTTATTATCCATCCCGGGCATCTCCCAGGTTTCAGTGATCGGCGGAGAGCTGAAGCAATACCAAGTGTTGGTCAACCCCGCTCAGTTGGCGTCATATCACCTCAGCCTTCACGACTTGGAAGAAACTCTTCAGAACGATAACGTGAATTCGACGGGAGGCTTTTTTAAGGATGGGTATCGGGAAGTTTTGGTTAGGAACATGGCCCGCATCCAAAGTCTCGACGACCTGCGCCAGACGACCGTGCGCACTGAAAATAATCAAGCCGTGCCGTTGTCGGCTTTTGCGGAAGTTCGCATAGGTGGGCCTTTGACAAAACGCGGAGATGGATCCATCAATGGGAATCCAGCCATTATTTTATCTGTTCAGAAACAACCTTCGGCCGATACGGTGGCTCTAACCAAACGAGTCGATCGCGAATTGGCAGACATCCAACGCGCGTTGCCATCGGGCATCACGCTCCACGCCGATCTTTTTCGTCAAAGCACTTTTATTCAGCGCGCTATTCGCAACGTTGAAGATGCGCTGCGTGACGGGTCGATTCTTGTCATTATAATTCTCTTTCTGTTCCTCCTGAATTTCCGCACAACGTTTATAACGCTCACGGCGATTCCGCTCTCCATTATAATCACGGTTATAGTGTTTCATCTATTCGGGATGACGATTAACACGATGACCCTTGGAGGACTTGCCGTAGCCATCGGGGAGTTGGTTGATGACGCCATCGTGGATGTGGAAAACGTGTTTCGACGGTTAAGGGAGAATCAACTCTTGGACCAGCCGCTTCCAACGATTGACGTGGTTTATTCAGCCTCCAGTGAAGTGCGGAACTCAATTGTTTTTGCGTCGATCATTGTGGTGTTAGTCTTTCTTCCCTTGTTTGCGCTCGGTGGGGTGGAAGGTCGAATTTTTGCTCCGTTAGGAATTGCTTACATCACGTCTATTTTGGCTTCGTTAGTGGTCTCGCTGACCGTGACGCCTGCGTTATGTCAGTATTTGCTGCCCAAGCTAAAGCGGTTAAAAGAGGAAAAAGACGGTTGGGTCGTGCGTCAGATAAAACAGAAAGTAGCGACACTCCTTGCGTGGGGTTTTCCCCGAACAAAACCCGTGCTCCTTGCAGTGCTGATTGCGTTTATTCTGGCAATGATATGTGTCCCTTTTCTCGGTAAAGAATTTTTGCCCACTTTTAACGAAGGCAGTTTGACAGTCACCGTGTTAACCAGCCCGGGGACCTCACTGGAGGAATCGAATCGTATTGGATCAATTGCAGAAAGAGTGCTCAAAGAAGTTCCAGAAATTAAAAAAACCGCCCGTCGTACAGGACGTGCTGAGCAGGACGAGCATGCCGAAGGGGTGCACTCCTCGGAAATCGAGCTTGAACTGTCAGAGTCGGATCGAGACCGGGAAACAATACTTCAAGACGTCCGCGACAAACTGGCAACCATTCCAGGGATTTCTGTGAACATAGGTCAGCCGATCTCACACCGGATTGATCACATGCTCTCCGGGGTGCGCGCTCAAATCGCGGTAAAGATATTTGGTGCCGACTTAGCAGTACTTCGGGCAAAAGGCATAGAGATCCAATCGGTGATGGGCACGGTTCCTGGCATTGTCGACCTGCAAGTGGAGCGTCAGGTATTAATCCCACAGGTCCATGTGCTCGTTGACCGCAAGAAAGCCGCGCAGTTCAATGTCTCAGCTGGAGAAGTCGCACAATACGCTGAGCTTTCCATGCAAGGTCGTACCGTTACTCAAGTTGTGGACGGACAAATGCAATTCGATGTTGTTCTACGTCTTCAAGAATCTTTCCGGGCATCAAGGGAGGTCTTGGCGCAGATTCCTATCGATACGCGGGATAACAAAGTGGTTCCCCTCGGGATGGTCGCGAGGATTGAGGAGGCAAAAGGTCCGAACGTTATTAACCGAGAGAACGTTCAACGCCGGATGGTTGTGTCCGCTAACGTCGCCGATCGCGATCTAGTGGCCACAGTAAAAGAGGTTCAAGAGCGCGTCGCGCAAAAGGTGACACTTCCTGCTGGTTACTTTCTCGAGTACGGTGGTCAATTTGAAAGCCAAGCGTCCGCATCCCGCTTGATCGTCCTCCTTAGCTTGTTTTCTTTTGCAGGTATGTTCCTCGTTCTTTATTCCCACTTCGGGAGTGCCATGTTCGCCACACAAATCATGCTCAATATTCCATTGGCGTTTATGGGGGCCATTATCGGGGTCCTTCTAACAGGAGGTGTTTTTTCCATTGCCTCCATGGTCGGGTTTATCGCGCTCACCGGAATCGCCGCGCGCAATGGAATCATGATGATCTCGCATTATATTCATCTGATTGAGCATGAAGGTCAAAAATTCGGAGTCGAAATGATCGTGCGCGGAACCCAAGAACGCCTTGTCCCGGTGCTGATGACGGCACTGACGGCATCACTTGCGCTCCTTCCGCTTATTCTTTCGGGTAAGGAACCCGGCCGTGAAATTTTGCACCCGGTTGCGGTGGTCATTTTTTCCGGATTGTTTACATCGACGCTCCTTGACTTTATTGTGACGCCCCTTGTTTTCCTTAGGTTTGGTCGGGCTTCGATTGCGCGGGCCTTTCCAAAAGCGGTAGAATAGGAAACCGCCTAAAAATATTAATAAGAGTTAATTGATTTATTCCAAACTTTTGATATCATTAACGTTCATGAAAAAAATCCTCCTTATATTGGTAGCTTCAACTCTGATTCTGAACACATACGCTAGCGACAAACATAAAGGTGACCCTAGCCACAACAAGTGGAACATCACTTCAGTAAAATGGATTCGCAGTACAAACAATCGCCTCAAAGACGATGACCGCCACGTTGTTCTCATTGGAAAAATTAAAAAGCAGATCAACGGCGATACCTACCTCTTTAATGATGGCACAGGCGACATAGAATTAGATAGCCACCACGCGCTTCCAGTCGGAAAAGCGATCGTTGTTCGCGGGACGTTGGATCAAGCATGGTTAAATATGGGATTCAACAAACACAACGCTGACCTTGACGTTAAAAGCTGGCGCTACAACAAGCACGTGAAGTAAATTTTTTGTATTAGAATATCGAAGGCAAGGTCTGTGTGACCTTGCCTTTTTTTATGTAGAGGGAAAGTAGAGAAGATGCTGGGCCACGAACCAAAGTGCCAGATTAGCAATTAAATAGAGGCCAGGAGAGTGATTAATATCCGCTTTGAAGCTTTAACAAAGGCGTGGGCACATGGCCAAACCTTGCTGCTGATGTAAATAAAAGCTTTAAGTTTTCTCCGTCGGGTCGAATGGTTTTGCGCCATCTTCCTTGACCACTTTACCACCCCAAGAAAGAACTTTGGCTTTTGTCCCAGCAGCTTCGGCTTCCGGAATTTGGTTATTCCTCACATAAGCCAAAGAAAGGCTGGTCCAAGCAATTTGATCGTTGGGGCTGAGTTCCGTAGCCTTTATTCCCGCAGCGATGGCCTCAGGAAATTTGTCGAGTTTCATATAGGTCATCCCAAGGGCATGCCACCCGTCGAAAAAGGAGGGATCCTGTTCGACGCATTTTTCAAATAATTCAGCCGCGCGCGCGAGTTCCCCTATTGCAAATTCCCCATTCGCTT
The DNA here is from genome assembly GCA_034440535.1 of Verrucomicrobiota bacterium. Lineage (GTDB taxonomy): Bacteria > Verrucomicrobiota > Verrucomicrobiia > JAWXBN01 > JAWXCD01 > JAWXCD01. Next base: position 57,396 of record JAWXCD010000004.1, read on the forward strand.
CGTCAAAAATCTCTTCTACGCTCATTTGTATATGGTGTCATCTTTTGTGGGGCGGGTAAAGCTCCATGAACCGATTTTCTAAAGTGTTTCACTCACATCCATGATGTGTGGACACGGAGCTTCCGTGTTTTCCGATGCCGGAGGCATGACGGGTGCTGGCATCCCTCCGGGATGCGATCGCTTTGGGGACTGTGATCCGGTGGTGTCGCTCGTACCTCGCTCAACCACCGGCTACATGCTGGGAAGCCTCCGGCTTCTCTGATTGCGACCTTGGATGCCGTCATGGTCTTCAACTTCGACACATCCATGATGTGTGGACACGGAGCTTCCGTGTTTTTCATGCCGGAGGTATGAAAGCCTGTAGCCGGTGGTTGAGCGAAGTGACACCACCGGATTACCAAATTAACATGAATCGCACCCCAGCAGGGGTGCCAGCCAAAATCCGCCCAGGCCATCGACACACCAATTAAACGCGGACACGGAGTTTCCGTGTTTCCCGAGTCGGACACATGACGTTGATGGCATCCGCAAAAATGAATGGGGAGTCCGTTATAATCGTATTGCGTATAGCGCACGGTGGGTTAAAAGACACGTTATGAAATTTATTCACGTGGGAGTGGGCGGGTTCGGGCAACAATGGGTGCGGACTTTAAAAGCGTCGAAGGCGGCGGAAGTCGTTGCGATGGTGGATGTGAGTGAAAAATCGCTAGAAGCGGCTCGTGAAATAGGTGGATATTCCAAAAACATTTGCTATTCGAACCTCAAAGAGGCGATGGCCCATGTCAAAGCAGACGCGGTTGTTTCTACGACACCCCCCGCGTTTCACAAAAAAGATGTCATCACATCTCTTAAATCTGGTTTGCATGTGATCAGTGAAAAGCCAATGAGCGACACGCTTCCTGCCTGCCTGGAAATGGTCCGCACGGCGCAGGCTACCGGGAAAACATACGTCGTTTCGCAAAACTACCGGACAAATCCCGGCATGTGGACCCTTTCTAAACTTATTCGCTCCGGGAAACTTGGGCAAGTTGGACAAATTAAAATTGATTTCTATATGGGCATCGATTTCGGGGGTGGGTTCCGTCATGAAATGCCGTATCCGGTGATTGTTGACATGGCGATTCATCATTTTGATTTAATCCGGTTTATTACCGGCATGGATGCCATTGACGTTCAAGGAGTGTCGTGGAATCCACTTTGGTCGAACTACAAAGGGGACTGTTCCAGTAACACTGTTTTTACAATGTCGAACAACGCCAAGGTTCTCTACACCGCCAGTTGGTGTGCCAAAGGTTCGTTTTGTGATTGGAATGGGAACTGGCAAATTGAATGTGAGAAGGGAACTGTAACTTATTCTCATGGCCAAATTAAATTGCACCGAACCAAAGGACTTTATCATGTCCAAAAAGTCGAGGACGTGAAGGCTGTGGGCCCTAAACGAAGCGGACAAGACTATGTGCTCGAAGAGTTTATGAGCGCTGTAAAGACTGGCAGCAAATCAATGACCGATTGCTTGGATAACATACGGAGTGTATCGATGGTTTTATCAGCGGTTGCTGCATTAAAATCGGGTAAAAAAGTGAAGGTACTTGATCCGAGGATCATAAAGTTGTTGGAATAACGGCCTTTCTCTAACAGTCATCTACGAAGTAAGCTTATCGAGGCCTAGAAGAACTCGTAATTTCTTCCAGGAAATCAAGTTTGTCTTTCGCGCAGGGCTTGAGTCTGTTATTATTAAATTGTTCCTTCTGTTTCTGACAAGGAATTCACCAAATTAGGTGGGTCACATGCGCAAACGTAGGGCACGTCGCAAGAAAACATTGCTCAATTCACATTTCTTATTAAACGAAAATCCGAGTCTTCATAATAAGGCTCCGAAAAAGAAAACGTTCGAAGACTGGTTCACCATCGTACGGAGTCATCAGGATATTTTTGGGGTCGTAGTAGACGAAACACGGGCGCGCAAATATTTTGCCATGCGCTTTTCTCCAGTGCGCGCCCTTGAAACTGAGACTGACCTCAATTCATCGACGATCACGCCGCTCGCAATGTAATCCGGTTTTTAGATGGGCGATCTCATCACCTCTTGTGACCGCGATTTTCAATTTTGAAAACTGGCCATGATCAGGTAGTCTTGGGCCATGCCTTTTTGTTTATACCGCCAGCTCGAAAGTCATCAGAGCGTAATAAATTCATTGCTCAACGTGCATCCTGAATCTCGGTTAGTGGTAAGGCCAATGAGTGCCGGGGTTTTTGAATCCATAGGTTTGCCCAGAAGTATTAACCCTTTAGGTGGGTCGTCTGGAACTACCGGCAGGCGCGCTTAAGTATGGAGAACAGACCTCATGGTTGTGAAGACTGCAAGGCTGCGTGCACTATTCATTTGACCCAAATTGTCGATGAAATGATGCATAAGGTGGATATGTGCGAAGGATGTCCGCAAGCTAAAAAAATTGATGACCCGATAGGCTTTTCTATCGCGGATCAACTTTTAGGATTGGAGGTAAGTGAGGAGTTGGGGTCCCAAAAGGATCTGCGATGCGTTGCTTGCGGTTTTATCCAAGACGATTTTAAAAAACAGGGACGCTTAGGATGTCCCTCCTGCTACGAGGCTTTTCTTCCGGGGATTACTCAATTACTCAAGAATATGCACAAGGGGTTGACCCATAAAGGCAAGGTCCCATTGAGGCTAAAAAAGGTATGGGCCACCAAACTTCGGCTAGAAGAATTGCAGAAGGAACTCAAAACGTGCATTTCGAATGAGGACTTCGAAAACGCAGCCGCTCTGCGTGATCAAATCAGTCAGCTTAAAGCAGAGCTCTCTTGAATAAGAGGGGCTAGGTAAGGCGCTATTCGATCAAATATTCATCGGGCCCACGCTCTCCCGCATCGGGATTCGCCTGTTCCGAATCTGGTTTTACTTCAGCTTCAGACTCCAGCGCTCCAGGATACCAAGGGAGAAAAGTTTCGCGTAGGAGCGGGCCCACAGTTTTACCGCCACCGATATCTTCGCTCGGAGCACCCTCGGTCATCACAGTAAAGGCGTATTTAGGTTTATCAGCGGGGAGATAACCGGACATCCACGCCACGGATTTTGGAGATGCTTTGGTCCCGACCTGTGCGGTTCCCGTTTTGGCGGCAACTCGGATTCCTTTAAAGCGTACGGCTGAGCCCGTGCCCATTTCAGATACGGAAACCATGCCCTCGCGGAGTCTTGCTAGATCCGATGTGGCAAAGGTCACGGTTTTATCCACTTTGACTGGCGTGACCTGGATAGACCCGTCCGCGCGCCGGACTTGTTTAACCAAGCGAGGATGAAAAAGTTTCCCGTTACTGGCCAGCATCGCCATCACCCGCGCCATCTGTAAGGGCGTGACTAAAACATCCCCTTGTCCGATGGAGGCGTTCGTCACGTCCCCGGGTCCTAGAGTCCTTTTATGAGTCTTTCGGACAAACTCTGCTGTGGGTACGCGTCCTTCGACCTCGCCCGGTAAAATGATGCCCGTTGGCTGGCCTAAACCCACTTCGCGTGCGGTAGCAAATAAAAATTCCTTTCCAGTTCTCAAACCTAGGTCGAAAAAATATGTGTTATAGGAGTACGCCAGAGCTGTATTGAACGACACAACCCCCCGCTCTTTAGGAAGGTTATACGTGACGTTACCCACTTGAAAGTATCCGGGACAATTGACTGTTCGTGTGGGATCAAAAACCCCGGCCCGCATGGCGGCCAGTGCAGTCACTACCTTAAAAATGGAGCCGGGAGGATAATGTAATTGCATGGCGCGATTCAACAGTGGTTTTTGAGAATCTGAAGTAAGGGTCTTCCACTTTTGAGGGGGTAACGCAGGTAGAAACTCATTGGGATTAAACGAAGGGAGTGAAGCCATGGCCAACACATCACCGGTCGCAATATCTATAATGACCCCCGCTGAGGCTTGTCGTTTGGCTAATGCTTTTTCGAGGGAAGCTTGCAATTTTGAGTCAATGGTTAACGTCACTTCCGCCCCAGGTTTTGGAGTTTTGGTAATGGAGGCGGACCGCGTAAACCCGTCGGGGGTAGTGGCAATTTGGAATGTCCCTTCCTGGCCAGCTAGTTCTTCGTCCAGCATTTGTTCGATGCCTGTGGCCCCCGCAAAACTGTCTTGCACGACTTCTCGGGCGACAAAGATCCCGTCGTTTGGTTTTTGAGTACGGCGAAGGTAACCGATCCCGTGAGCAAACATCGCATTACCAGGATAAGCCCGCGTAGGTTTTCCACGGAGCCCAAAGCCGACGGCATTAAGCTTGGTTTGATAATAGGAATCGATTTGGCCGCGGGTTAAATTTTCAACTACCGTGACCGGTTCAAAGCGTCGATTGACATAGAGTTGTTCGAGGAACGAGTCGGGCGGAAGTTTAGCTCGGGGCAAAATCGGAGGGATCACGAGAACCTGTTTTTTAACCCAGGCCACCGCCAGCGCAGCGGTCGGTGCCACATCGGTTGAAGGCCAGCTCAGGACGAGGTCATACGTTTGAACCGTGTGAGCCAAAGGAGCTCCGTCACTTGTGATCACTTGCCCGCGAACACCCGGGACACGCATTTCAAGCACAGGAGGTATGCCCGTGCGCGTGAAAGTTGATTGATCCGTCGGGCCTTTAAGTTCTCCTTCTAATATCATGGAAGTTAAACGGGCGGACCACCCTTCCGGCGCTGCATTTTCATCCGTCGCCAGACTTTGTGCTTTGGACACCTGGTCTTTAGTGAGATAACACACCACGCCATTTCTTTGAGGTGCCAACAAGGCCAAACCTCGGACCTTTCCGGAGTACCGATTCACTTCATATTTCTGCAATCCTTCCGGTGCAGGATATTCAATCAACCCGGGTTGAACCACCAAAGCTTTCGACATCAATGACACCCACAGCGGCACAGCCATATCCCTTATGTGTGCCCGAGTACCTAAGCCCCCTCCATCGTCACGCCCCAACCACACAGCAGTGACCAACGCTTCAGGCGAATATCCCACAAATAACGTATCGCGCATGCCTTCGCTTATCCCAGACATCCCCACAACAGCTGAGGGGAGTGTCGTTGCCAAAAAAGAACCGCCCGCCGTCCCGTCACTGAGCGCTTGTTTTAAAGTTAAACTCACTTGTTGCGCAGTCATGGGCTGAAAAATTACCCGACTTTCAGGTTTTGCGTTGTACAAAACCTCGCCCTCCTGAGTCACAACCTTTTCAATGATATGCGGCTTTAAATACTGCCCTTCATTGGAGAATGTTTGGAACAAAGAACATAATGTGATGAGGTTAAGAGGCACCGTACCATTTTTTTGAACCTGCGGATTTTCCAGGCCGACCTTGGTGAGAACAGCCGAAACCTGAGCCGGTCCAAGAGTATTAAATAAACGCCGCGCTGTAGAAAAATTTCCAGTGGCGAGAGCGTCTTGGATCGTGATAAAAAATGCTGCGGGGTTTTGAGCAGGGCTCCCCGAAAGCGGTCCCCATTGGTCAGGTTTGGTGCCCGGCTCAATGGCGCTTGCGTTCATGAGTGTCGCAGGCGAAAACCCCATCTGCTCAAAGGCCATGGCATATAATAAAGGATGTAACGCCGTTCCAACGTCGCGGTATGCCATGGTTGCACGGTCAAAAGGAGTTTTTGAAAATTCACTGCCTCCCACCAAAGCGCGGATTCCACCTGATTTTGAATCAAGCATCACACACGCACCTTGCAGGTCAGGAATAGGGTTGGCCGGATTTTTCCGCATGCTCTCAATATTACGGCGCACCTCGAACTCGGCAATGCGTTGGAGCGGCTCATCGATTGTGGTCGTGACACGCAAACCTTGAGGGCCTTCTTCATCGTTGAGTGATAAGATTTCTTGCAACTCGTCCATGGTCTTGGCCATGAAATAACTGTTTATACCCGATGAACGTGAGGCGACTACTTTGACCGGACGGGATTTAAGGAGACTGCTTGCTTGGGCAGTCAAGTGCCCTTCAGTGGCCAAAACTTCCAGTACAAGGTCCCGCCGAACTTTTGCTTTTTCCGCGTTGCGCCTAGGCGATCCGCTGGTCGGGGCGCGAATCACGCCTGCAAGGAGGGCGCATTCATCCACGGTTAATTCCATCGGTTTTTTGTCAAAATACCCGCGCGCAGCCGCGCCAAGCCCGAAGTAGCCACTTCCGAAATAAATGCGGTTGGCGTACAGATCAAGTATCTCCGACTTGGTATATTGGCCTTCAATGCGGAGAGCCAGAAACGCTTCAAGTATTTTGCGATCGAGCGTTCGCTCAAACTTCCCCAGAACGTGTTTGGAAAGTTGTTGACTGATTGTACTTCCGCCTTGAGCCATTTTGCCCGCACGCACGTTCTGAACAGCAGCGCGTAAAATGCCGCGAGAATCAATTCCACCGTGTTTATAGAAACGTCTATCTTCAGCAGCCATGAGGGCTAGCCGGAAATTGTCCGGAATTTCATCGTGCGTCAGCAAGAGCCGATCTTCGATGAACAACCGTCCAATTTCTCGTCCGTACCGGTCAAAGAACTGGTTGGTGGTGTTGACATCCCCGATCCCAGATAAGTCGATGCTCTGAGCGCGTTCGTAATAATAAATCATCCGGGTCGACGCCCAGAAAGAGAAAAGAAGAAAAGGCGTCACGGTGCCCCAAAAAATCAGGCGTTTCCAACGACGCCAAAAGGCAGCTAGGGGGGCGCGTATTTCCATATATCAAATATTATAAAGCTGGTCGTGCATCGTCGACATCTTCTTCAAAAATATTTGCGCCCTTTGAAAACTCAGCAGGCACAGGTGGTCCAATCAGGTAAGGCTTAGGTTCGTTGTGTTCATCAGAGGATGGGCTTGAATTCACCGGTTCCGCGACGGGTGGAGTGCGAGTTTCGGCTTTGGAAGCGTCAGGCGTCTGGATATCTTGCACGGCCACAGGCAGGGGATCATTAGTTGATTTTACAGGGGTAATGACCGGTTTTTCCGCTTTTATGACTTGCACAGGAGACGTGGATACCGGAAGGGGAGATTTAACCGCCGCAACGATGGCTGGGGGCTTGGGTGCCTTGCGCTCGGCCAAGACTTGTGCGGCTTCGGGTGAGTGTAGGGCCATGTAAAAAGCCGTTTTTTTGTCGGGTTTACTTCCAAGTAACCAGGCCATATGTCCTAACAATGCTGCGCGCCGATACTCCCGGGCCGCTTCCATTTTACCAGCAAATGAGGGTATGCTCGCAAACGAATCAGCACGCTCTAAGGACAATAAAATAATCGTCGTGGGTATGTTAGCTTGAGTTAAACTTTTTATCTTCGAAAGCACTTGTAACCGAGCACTGCGGATATCCTGATCAGTAATCTTCTTTTCTGCATCCTGTCCGTACTTGTTTTCAAGATAGGAAGTTTCAGCGAATGCGTTTACCCACAGGAAACAACGAGCGGTATCGCTCACCTTTTCAAGGTCCGCTATGGCCACGGTCGGTTGAGGCGCACTATACGCCGTGCCCGGATCAAACCCGGGTTGGACAGAAGTAAGCGAGGCTTTGAATTTTTTCATTTCGGCTTGTCTATTCGTTAAATATTGGAGATCGCGAATGGTGCGAGCATGCGAGAGCACCCGGGTATCCGTGACATTTTCAGCGAAATTTGCCGAAGCGATTATTGAAGAAAAATGCTCCCCTGAAGAAAGAAGTGTGGAAGTGAGTTGAGGCAACAATAGAGTGCCACGGTTCAAATCGGGTACATTTGATGTAACCACCAACGGCGCCAATTGATCATAAAATGCAGCACACTTCATGGAATACTTAGATTGCGCTAACGCAAAAGCAAGTAGCTCGCGTGACTTTTGGCGGTCCGCAACGGGTGCGTTCGAACGATCATGATGCGTTTGTCTCGCCAAAACTAATGCACCGTCGAGTTCGGAAGTGATACGCGTCAACGCTTCGTTGCGCTCCGCTAGAAAAAGGGCGGAGGCCACTTCGTCCTTATCGAAAGTCGATCCGTATTTTAACTTATCGATGGATTTGATTAAGGCATCACCCTCGTTGAGGGCGGTTTGAATGTCTGCTTCTGATACGGGCTTAGAATTGGTGAGGCCCATGGATCGAGCATTGGCTTGTTCGAAGGACGTACGCGCCGCATACACCCGTCCGTTTCTAAATTGTTCCATTCCCTTTTCATGCAGGGTAAAAATTTCTTCCCAAGAACGTTTGTTCGCTCGACTCAAGGAGGTCTGTGTCGTGGGGTCTTGGGGCCAAAGGGCTAAGTTTTTTTCAAGCGCACCCAGTTCTTCACGAGCTTGTTTTTCAAGGAAATCAAACACTTTACCTTCCACTTGGGCCATCACTGTGGAGGGTGGAGTCATGGACAAATCTTTCTTCAACGTTTGCTCAACAGCATCAAGTAACGTGTCGGCTGTGGTGCAACGAAGCCCAAGTTCAGCTGCCAGTTTGGCCACGTTAACGAGTTCTTTATTTCCACGTTCATCCATTTTTTGGGCGGTTGGGATAATCACATGCTTGATCCCGGACTTAGCGGCGATACTGATCCGCTCAGCTAAATGGGTGACCGCGCTCAATGAACCATCCGCATTGAGATTTCCAATGACAGCAATATCTTGAGGAATTGGATGTCCGGAAGAAATGGCGACGAGACCAACCCCTAATCCTGCACTGAGACCTGACCCGTCCGTTTTGGGGATTCCAGTGATCTCCCAATGTGCCGCGAGCCAGGGCTGTTGCGAGACAACTGTGCTACCGATTGCGGCAAGCCACATCTGTGCTCGAAAAGCTTCTAAGGTCTTCGGGTCGGACGGGTTCTTGAAATCGAATGTCAGGGCTTCATCGATTTCGTTTGCTTCTATCTTTGGTTGCCAATGAAGTTTGACCTTCACGAGAGTCGGCGTTTGACCATGGGCAGTAACTACGATCAAAGGTACCTCTTGGGCGTATTGATTTTCAGTTCTCACCAGCGGCTGTTGTGTCTCAGCCGACAATATGAAACATGCTGAAATCTGTGTTAATACACACAAAACCGATACTCGCTTGCTCAATCCAAATACATTCACGCAGTACCTTAAGCCTTTGTCGTGCCATGTATCCCAGCTTTCATATATAACGACCTTGAAATGCGGTTAAGATCCTCAATTTTAATGGGTTATATCAAATGAGTTACTTGCTCAGCGGAAAGCATTAATAAGAATAGTCATGGTATCGATTCACATTGCCATTTAGTGCGTCCAACAATGTTATTTGAGGTGCAACGCTTTTTTGGACCAGGGACCAGGGGACGGAAGAATTTAGGGACAGGAAGACAACGGTGTCCAAAATTTGAGATTATAAAGTCGCATAAAGGCGTTGTAATTGAGACAAAGAATTTAGGGACAAGAGACAAAGAATTTAGGGACAGGCTAATAGTTGTAGACAGGTAATTCCTACACCTACGACAGCGCTTCAAGGCTGCAAATCATCTCGGACGGATCCCACTCGGTGACGTACGACTACTTGGCCAACTCTTCGTTGATTGAATCCACCACATTTAAGCAGGGCAAAACTAAGGGACACTAGTCCTAAGGGATCACTAGTCCTAAGTAAGGGATCACTAGTCCTAAG
>JAWXCD010000005.1:0-9046 GCA_034440535.1 Verrucomicrobiota bacterium
CGCCTGATTTTCTTCCATGTAATACCTGTCGAAAGGCAGTTTCAGATGAATTCGGGCGCGCGGTGTCGGGACAAGCTGCCCCGGATAAGCCTTGTCCATTTCGGCCCGCATGGCCTCAGGATGTTCATTGGAACCACCAATCTTTGTCGTGCCCAGGAGTTGCCTGGCCAGTGTCTGATCAAAAAACATCCGGTTCAGAATGCCTGTCAGTGTATTGGAAAGGGCAGCATCCTCGACGCCCGCCTTCAACGACTTATTAATCGTCTCACTTTCATAATTGGCCATGTGGCTGCGGAGATAGAGGGAAAGGGCGTCATCGGACTCCTTCATTTTCTGCGCCAGTTCGAGTGGATGAAGAACATCCCCCGGCTGAAGGTTCATGCTGGTGTCCACGTATTGAAGGGTCGTTTTGATGTAGGCTTGTTTTCCCGCGGGAGGTTCTGTCAGGCACTGATCAAACCGGGCTAGTCCATCAGGGCCGGTCGTGACAGTGACGTAAACGGTCGCGCCCGAAACAAGCAGACGTTGGTCCACCGGTTTGTCCGAGGCGATATAATCGGGCTCCAGCTGGATTGCGACGAAGCGTCCACGAAAAGCGTCATACGGATCTACCGCTTTTGTTTTGAATCGGTACGCTTCACCCGTGCGCAATATCAATTCCCAGCGATAGATCAGAAATCCACACACGCTCAATTGAATGAGGCACAGTCCGGCAAAACAAATGATGAGATTAATCCGTTTCACGGGGTCGGTCCCACTTTCCGGCGGGCGAGGAAAAAGTTCACGCCTAAAAAGGCACAGCCCAACACGATGAAAACTAATCCCTTGGCGATGAATCCAAAATGACTGTCAAAAAAACGGGCCAGGATGAGGGCGGCCATCATCAGCATGCCATAGTTGACGGTTCCCAACTGCCGTTCCTTGAGTCCTTGGATCAGCGTCATAATGCTGAATCCTAGGAAATAGAGGTTGGCGATAATGAAAAACGGATGGGCAAGCGACGAACCGTGCCCCGATCCGATAATAAGATAGCCCAGCGTAACGACCACGGGCAGAATCCCCAATCCCAGTTGGAATGACTGCCCGCGCCGACGGCATGTGACCATCAGAATGACGGATGTCAGCGTCGTCACGCAGGCCAGAAAGACATCATGCAGTACAGCCCAACTCCCATCCTGCAAGTTCCCAATGCTCTCCACCCAGCCGATATGATTCCAGGCATGATCGAAGGTCATGATAAAAAGCAGGATCGTTGCCCCCATCCCGCCGATAAATGTCAGAGGACGTTGCCACAGACTTCTCCCCTCGCCCTGCCAAAAGGAGCCTATCAAATAAAGGGATACAAACATTCCCGAATAAATGACAAGCCAAAGGTTGCGCCAACCGCTTTCCAAACAGATGCCCGTGCCGATCGCCAGGGAGATGCCCAATCCCCACATCAAAAGAATTGCCCGAGGATGATAGGGATTGCGCCGCATTTGCATGACAGCGTAAGGAATCAGCAAAGCAATCCAGACCCACCAGACCGCGGGATGGCGATGATGGTACCAGTCGTGGACATGAGTGGCCCAGAAAGTGATGCCTATCAGATAGATCAAGGCCGGGCCTGTCGCCTGAAGCAGGTAAACGAGCGGGAGCGTGCCGAGCATCCATGTTAGGGTAAAGGCTCCGTAGTCATCGGACAAATGATAGGTTTGCCCGATCAGGGCCATGCCCGCGCCGAAGGTCAACTGGGCAAAAAGCCCCGCCCCTTCCCGGTAAGCGGCTGAGGTTTTATCTTTCCAGATACCATAACCCACGATGACCTGTCCCAGGATGACTAGCAAAAAGGAAATGAAAGCGCGGGTCGGTCGGTTAAACTCCATCCAGTTATGCGCCATGAGAAGTATGATCCCGCCCGCAATGAGGATACCACCCAAAATGGCGAACAACGTCAGCGCCAGCGGACGCGATGAGGGTGCCTCTTGATTGTCGTAATGGGAATTTATCCGGGCAGCCGTTTCGGTCGTAATGATCCCTTGTGCCACCAGCAAAGGCAGTTGTTCATGAAGCCAATGAATGTGTTTCTTGCTCATGTCCCGTCAAAACTATTTCACAACTTAACAGGCTCCCCGCATCCGGACAAGCTCGCAATCACTCCTCTGGAAATTCCGAACAACCACCGCCGATAATCAACAGAACGATCACGCGGCGATGCGGAGGAAGAAAACCAGACATTAGCCGCGAAAAGGCGCAAAAATGAACCGCAGATTAGGAAAACCTCGGGAAATCCATGACAGCACCGGAGCCAATCCGGAGAGACGGACTCAGAAAGGTTCACGCGGAGACGCGGCGAACGCGGAGGGAAATAGTTTGTCCGTCCCTTCTTCATTCATCCTTCTTACTTCTGACTTTTCCCGCGCCCCCCTTGATTAGGTTTTTAAGAAATACGGAATGATTCTAGCTGAAAGTATCAGGCATCAAAAAATCTAAAAATAATAATTATGAAAAAGTACATTTTAATCACCGCAGCTTTCGCTCTTTGCGTTCCATTTATGCCAGCATGTAAGGATGGCAGCACTTCAAAAGTAACAACTTCCGATACAGCAATGAAAGCGCATGAAGCAGAGATGAATGACATGAAGGCTTCCGGCAATACAGAGCACGACAACATGATGAAAACGATGATGGATGATATGAGCGCAGTGAAGATGTCGGGAGACTTTGATGTCGACTTTGCCAACATGATGATACCACACCACCAAAGCGCAGTTGATATGGCGCAAAGCTATTTGCCAAAAGGTGAGGATGAAAAGATAAAAACCATCGCCAAAAACATTATTGATTCGCAGAAAAAAGAAATAGAAGAATTGAAAACAATGACTGCAAATCACACACCTTCCGCAAAGAAAGATGAACACGCAGGTGCAGGTCATGCAGGTGGCGAGCAAAATAAATTGGTGGAATCAATGAATAAGATGATGAATGAAATGAAGGGAATGAAAATGACCGGTGATGCGGATAAAGATTTTGTGATGATGATGATACCTCATCACCAAAGCGCAGTTGATATGGCAGAGAATGAAATATCACATGGCAAGCATGCAGAGATGAAGAAGTTTGCGCAGAAAGTTATTGATAGCCAAAGTAAAGAAATCAAAGAGTTTAAAGAGTGGTTGAAAAAGTGAGTAAGGAAGCCCTAACCCGAAGAGACCGACAGAGATAACTTCACGCGGAGGCGCGGAAGTTAGAAACTAGAATTATGAAGGAGGAAAATAACCTCAAAGACCGGCCCCCCTTCTTCATTCACACTTTTCCGAACCCTCCGCGTGAACAAATGAGCCCGAAGAAGGAAAGAGGAAGCTCACGCGGAGACACGGAGAGCGCGGAGGAGGAATAAATTATAATTGAACTGGAGATACGGCAATGAAGACTCACATGGAGCTCGGGCCGGGAAATAGTTTGTCCCTCTCCTTTGAACTCCGCGCTCTCCGCCTCTCCGCGTGAACCTGCCTCGTTCGCCCGTCCCCTTTCGACGATAATCAAACGCGCCCGCGACTCATCCTGACCGCCCTTCTTCATTCATCCTTCCTACTTCTCACTTTTCCGAACACATCTCGATCCCCAGTATCTGGTTGATTTTTCCAGTATACACCCTTAGAATAAGGGGCATCCCACCGTCCATAAACCGCATTACAAAGGTGCCCTATGAATCATGTCGCCCTCCGGAATCCATCCCTGCTCTGCTCAGTCCTCCTGACATCTTGCTTTCTTATGGTCGCCCCGCTTAATGCCAAACACCCCGGACATGGCAAAAACCGTGACGACTCCCATAGCGGAAAAATCGACAGTGCAAACGATGGAAACAGCGGTCAAAGTGATCATAAAAAAACGAAAAGCTCAGAGTCAAAAGATAAGAAGACAAAAAACAAAAATGATTCCGACTCAACCACATCTAAAACTTATATTTACAAAAACTCATCCCAAGCAACAACCGAAAATGACGGGCGTGGAAACGCCAGCATAAGCACATCGGACTCGGACAATAAAAAGGGCAACAAGAAACACTCCCGTAAGGAGGGGAAAAACCGCGGCCTACCGCCCGGTTTACAGAAAAAATATAACGCCGGAGGGGTCAACGCCCTTCCTAGCCCCTGGCAGGACCGTGTCCGCAATGGCGAAGTCGATCCCAGAGAGTATTAAAATCCGAAGGGACGGCCAAGCTCACGCGGAGGCGCGGAAGTCAGAAATCAGAATGATGAAGGAGGAAAACGACCTCAAACCGGACCGCCCTTCTTCATTCACACTTTTCCGAACCCTCCGCGTGAACCAATGAGCCCGCAAAAGGAAAGAGGAAGCTCACGCAGAGACACGGAGAGCGCGGAGGAAGAAGAAACCTTTAATGAACTGGAAATACGGCAATGAAGACTCACATGGGACTCGGGCCGGGAAATAGTTTGTCCGTACCCCTTTGAATTTCCCGATTTTCTCTCCGCGTTCTCCGCGCCTCCGCGTGAGCCAATGTGCCTAGTTTGTTCCGTCCCTTCTTCATTCATCCTTCTTACTTCTCACTTTTCTGAATCCTCCAGGAAAGGAGCAGCTCTAGTTCAGCGCCTTCTGGGGCGGTGATGGTGAGGAGTTTGGTTTTTTTGGAGTAGGTGCCTTTGGATTTTTTGCCGTTGATCCGAATTTCTTTCGGGGCTGTTTCAGCATAGAAACCAATCGGTCCCCCGTCGCGGACTTGAGCTTGGAACACTCCCGCGCTCATTTCAAACCATTCGAAAGCCCGGCTGCCGTTCATTTTGTTAAGTAAACCTAACGGCGCCACTGCGTCTTTAATGGGTGATATCGTCAGAAGTTCAAACTCAAGCGGTTTTAATGTTAGTTTACGCGCCTGATTCCGCTTCATGACTTCGAGGGTTTTGGACTGATGATGGTACACCGCGAATGAGGTGCCTTCGAGATAGGGAACGTCATTAGGGGTGAACGAGTCTTGGACCACAGGGGTGCCCTCAGACGTATAATAACAATGGAACAAACCGAGGACCCCAATAGGCCCATTGGTATTGGTGATTTTCATCAAGCGCGGTTCACGATAACAATCGATGAATAAACGATCCGCTGAAGGTAAAGCAGGTTGATCACACCTCAGCACACGCCCGTCGCTGGTGCACATTTTTTTCAAAAGGTCGATATCGTGGCCCGTGGCTTTATCACTGACATACACCGGCCCGCCGCTGATCGCGCGCGAAGCCGCATGAAAAGCCCCAGCGTGGTGTGTGGTCTGGAACATATCCCAATCAGGAATACAAAAATGGCTGGACCACATGTTATTCATTGCGTTCGTATGAATATGGAAAGCGTGACTATCGGGGGCATTGGGATAAAAGTCGTCCGAGTTCCTCCAGACGTTGCCCGCTGACATATGATACGCCACGTCAGATCCATTTGACATACAATGCAAAAGGTTTCCCCCGAAATGGACTTCCGCTGCACCTTGCAACGCGTATTGGTAATTTTTCATGGTCGAAACCCGAGCCATTTGACCCAAAGAAAATGTTTCTAAGGATGACTGGTTATCCACCTTCACCATATCAACACCCTGTTGACGCAAGTCTGCGTACCACTCCTGATAAAAGCGGTAGATATCGTCCGGGTGCACCATGTGGCGCTGAGTCGGTTTCTGATCAAAAATGACTTGTTGATTCTCGCTCGTTACAGTCCGGTACCGTTTCATTAGTGGCGAAGCCGGATGGACCCCGTTCCAATAACCTACCAAGGCATGCCACACTCCAAATATTTTTACGCCGTATTTTTCCTTGGCTTTTTTGATGAGAGGTTCAAGGCCCTTTGGGAATTTTTTGTTGGGCGTAAAGTCGTTGAGGTACCGCTCAACGGTATCCTGCCAACCGTCGTCGAGAATTAAGAACGGAGGAACGAACCCGGCTTTCTTAAATGATTGCAAACCCGCGAGGACCTTTTCTTCGTCAACTTCCGTATAAAAGGCATCCCATGTACACCAACCCACGTAATCGACAAAAGCGGGAACGTTTTTTTCGATACGCAGGTGGAAAGTTTTCAACACATCAGCAACGGCCGTCACAGCCCATCGGGTCAATGCGTAGGGATCTTCACCCAGCCCAGCGAAAAGCATGACAGCTTTTTTTGGAAACACCCCATGCGCTCCGTCGAACACAACTCGGAACCCGTCTGCTTCACCTTCAATTGTCGCGCGAATATCGTTTTCTATCAGGGGCAAGATGATCCCATACATGCCGTCGCTCCGTCTCCAAAGGAGGTATTGAGTTTCTTTAGGAATGGCGCTTTCCACCTTCCCGAAAGCAGGGCGAACCCACCAAGGTCTGTATCGTTCGATCGCAAGAAACTCGGTCATATCTTGCAGTTTAATGTCAGACACATAACCCTTCTTGAGTAGCTTTTCAGGAAAGGTCAGGAATGCGCCGAAGCAACCCTGATCATTATGATGCGAGACTTCGACTTCTTCGGGAATGTTATCAATGATCGTTTTTGAGGCCATAAAAAAGAAGACGTTAAATTTATTTTACTCGAGAGGCAAATGAATTTGTAAAACGACTTTTGAAACATCAGACCCCATTTAATATTTCTGCCTAAAGCATTTCAGCTGCGTCGTATGAACTTAACGCCCACTTCGTTAATTCGACCTGATGACCATCCGCCCCTTTGTATTTATGGTGCCCGGCAGGATACAAATAACCTGTCCACTCAGTACCTTGAACCGCATTCAATCCAACAACAAAAATAGGTGTGTTGTGCACAATTTTCTTGTAAATGGGTTCACCGGTTGAGTCGTGTTCACTGGTCTTTTTAATCGCATTATAACGCATGTACGCACCTTTACTCGTCGTCTGCAGAACGTTGCCCTGAACAAGGACGCGTTTATTTTCAATCAAAGCCCTATTTTTGTAAGTTTTTTGGAGCTGAGCTTCTTTGATCTTTTGTTGCCCCCGGAATTCTTTCGCAGCGGTTGGATCAAAACCGTAACGTTGACGCCAACTCAGGGGTAGTTTTTCCATAGGAATACGAGCCACACCCTCAGAATGTAACAACATGATAGCATCAGGCTCAACGGAATGAACCGACACATTGCGGTAAGTGAGCGAGCCCACTTTCAAATCAGCCGCGGTAACGGTGGTTCCAAAAAGGAGAACCAGAACCAAGAGCCTTTTTAGAAAAGCAAGTGCAGTCATGACATCCTTAATAGCAAAAGAACTGCCAAAACGATTGTAACAATTGCAACTTGAAAAAGTCCACAGTTGTCAATAGGTCAATAAATTGGTAATCACCTACTCGAACAAACACTATTTAACCGATTTATTTATGGGTAAAAACAACACGATTTACTTGGTCGCCAACGGTGATCTCAGAACGACAGCCAACGCCAAATGCTGGCCAAAGCAGAATGAAATGGAGCAGACTCTGATTCGCATCCTGAATAAGGAAGGCTGGCAGGTCAAACGCGCTCATGGTTTTAATAAAGAATTAGGACACGGATTTATCGATAGCCAGAAGACAGGGATAAAAGTTTTTGAAAGTATTCCCACCGACGCCCCTCTTATCATAGCTGAGTGTGTGTGGCAATACAGTCATCATCTTCTCCCAGGGCTATCCACACATGAAGGCCCAATTCTGACCGTTGCTAATTGGAGTGGAACATGGCCGGGATTAGTAGGGATGCTCAATCTCAACGGCTCCCTAACTAAAGCTGGGATCAAATACAGCTCAATTTGGAGTGAAGAATTTGAAGATGATTTTTTCCTCAATGGACTTCGGTCATGGTTGAAAAAAGGGAAAATCAAACATGAGACGGATCATGTCACGTCTTACAACAAGTCGGATATACCCGGGAAACTAGAAAAAGTGGGAAGCAAACTTGCCTCAGACCTTAAACGTCGCAAGGCGATTATGGGTGTTTTCGACGAAGGTTGCATGGGCATGTACAACGCTATGATTCCAGACGAACTCTTGCATGCTACCGGTGTCTTCAAGGAACGCATGAGCCAATCCGCTCTCTATGCAAAAATGCTTACCGTACCCGACTCAGAAGCACATGACGTGTATCGTTGGCTTACGAACAAAGGGATGAAGTTTAATTTAGGTACAAAAGAAGAAGAGGAACTCACAGAGAACCAAGTTCTTCAGCAGTGCAAAATGTACATCGCGGCCCTGCGTTTGGCCGATGAGTTTGGTTGCTCTACCATTGGGATACAATACCAGCAAGGGCTCAAAGATCTCACGCCTGCTTCCGATCTTGCGGAAGGTTTGCTCAACTGCACTGAACGTCCTCCAGTAAAACATGAGAAAACTGGAAAGGTCCTTTATGCGGGACAACCCCTGCCCCATTTTAACGAGGTTGACGAATGCGCCGGGTTGGATGGGCTCATCACAAAGATCGTCTGGGATGAGCTAGGGTACCAGTCAGATAATACTTTGCATGACCTCCGTTGGGGCCGTCAGTATAAGGGCGAAGGCATCGACGATTACGTGTGGGTTTTCCTTATTTCCGGCGCTGCGCCTCCTTCCCATTTTATTGATGGTTACAAAGGAACTTCGAGCGAACGCCAGCCCTCGATGTACTTTCGCTTGGGCGGAGGCACCGTTAAAGGCGTCAGTAAGCCAGGCTGGATCGTTTGGAGTCGAGTATATATTGAAGATGGCAAGTTGAAATTTGATACGGGCATGGCGGAGGTCGTGAAATTACCTGCGATGGAAACCCAAGATCGCTGGGAACAAACAACCCCACAATGGCCTATTATGCATGCGGTCCTTCAAGGAGTGAGCCGTGATCAAATGATGGCACGTCATAAATCAAATCATATTCAGGTTGCATATGCGCCGTCTAAAGCTGATGCACGTAAAGCTCTTTACGTAAAAGCAGCCATGTTCAAAGAACTCGGCCTCGAAGTGTTTATCTGCGGTGACGCATAACCTAGTGTAGTCCGTCAAACAGAACGTAACTTATCAAGTTTTGTACGGCCTCGTTATTTCGATGAGGTTAATTGCAGGCGCAATCTTTTGGCGCAACCCC
>JAWXCD010000006.1:0-38630 GCA_034440535.1 Verrucomicrobiota bacterium
AAGCCCTCAAATTCCTGAGAAAGAGGTAGGAAAAACTGCTCAAAAACGTTAGTATTGAAATCTAATTCTGGTCGCATAAAAATTTTTTGCGACTTATGGCCGTAATGCAAGATCTTTGTGCATTAATTTTGCGTCTGAAGCGTCCATGGCCTCATCGAGACTGTTTTGAACACCCAAAACCAGAGGCTTAATCTAGGGCATTCTCGGCCCAACAACACATTACCTCATCGATATAATTTCAAGCATTTTGGACACCGTTGTTTTAAATCATATCGTGGTAACGCAGTGAAAAAATAATGAAAATTAACGCACCCATTAAACCCACAACTCGCATAAAGTTAACGTCAAACTGGAAAACCAATTGCTTTGCAACCGAGGCACCACTGAGCACCACCGGCGCAAGTGTGACTGTACTTCCAAGCAAACAAATAACCGACATTATGTAGCATACCGTTTTCATCGCATTACAAAGGAGGCGGCACAATAAGAAACTGGGCATGTTTCCCATAGCTTCAGATAGGCGGCCATCGTTCCCAAGGGACAGACAAATTATTCGGCCCCTTCTCACTATTAGTTCGATAGGTTGTCCGTCCCTTCGGACCCGATCTCATTTTTTGATGACACGGGCGCATTTCATGACTTCCCGGATCATGCGGATGTGAATTTTATCCTTTTCCCGCATCATAAACCGTTTGCTTTTCAGGATTGATTTGAGCGGAAGGACGGGGACTTTTTGATTCTCGATGTCCAGACTTAATGCCTTGGAGTATTCAGTATCGAAATTCCCCAATCCATCAATGCGATAGCAGAAGTTCACCAATGAATCATCATTAAGCATTACGACTGTAGGGCGCAAGATCGTCGCACCAAGTTTCAAACAGAGATTATTAATCCTCATATACTGGCGCTCAGGGAGATCAATCCACAGATCCGTATCCAGCGTGGTGGCCGGCACCCCTTGTAATATCGCAGCAGCCATTCCTACCATTTGAAACCGGATTTGATCCGATTTGAGCTCTTGGATAAGCCGAGCGAGTGGAGAAAGTTTTTGTGTCTTTGCCATCTTTGTTGGGGAGTGGCTGTCAGACTCCAAGCGAAGAGTATTCTTTCGTCGTCTGAGAGTGTGCGGACTTTTTTCAGTTTTTCGACCGCCCGCAGCATTCTTTTTTTTTGAGCCGGTGTCATTTCCATTACATCCTACGCCACACGGTCTCCATATTCAATGGCATTTACCCGGTATGTCCACCCAAAGGGGACCAGCCGAGTCAAGGGACGGACAAATTATTCGACATCTCCGTACGCGTAAGAATCAATTCTTGAAAGCGGCGTGAGCGATAGAGGCAAACGCTCGAAGCAGCACGACTAAAAATGAAATCTCGCATGCGTGGAAACCCATCCGGCCAACTCATTCCAACCTTCACCACGTCACCTTAAAAGCAACCCGATTGTCGTTTGTTTTCAGCACCTTCCCGCGCTCTCCAGTCCGTCAACTGACCGTCTGAGGGACAAAGAATCTAAAGTCCTAGAGGTTGTCCCTTCGGATTAGTCTCTGCAAGTCGGTTCAACCTCTCAAACAACTCGTCCACCAACCCATCGACACGAGCACCGTTGACGACAAGCACGACCAGACTAGCTCCCTTTGCCAGCACTTTGAACTGCTGTGGGGCTTTAGCCTTCAAAATCCCGCGCTTGCCCACTACTCCATCAGGTCGCTCTTTTAGATAATTAATTAGTTTACTTTCACTCTCAAAACGAAAAACGAAACAAGTTCGCTTCAACCTTACGATCAGAAGTTGTGATCTCAAAGGTCAAATGATGGAACTGATCAAATGCGATCTTGCCGCCAATCGTCCCTTGTATCAACGACGCTGAACGCTTTGCATAATTGGCATCCGATGAGTGATTCTTGCTTTCTGTGACAACCGCGCCGGGAACAACTGGCACCTCAGTTATAAGGTTAAAATATGCCCTGCACAGTTCTACCTGTGTCGTCTGAGTAGCTTCCTGACTCCAATGGATTATGGAACCAAAAACCACGGCAATAAACAGTGCAACTGATGCCATCTTGAAAGTCATTCGAGCAGTCATGGGATTGTTGCAGTTCACCAACTATAACCGGGTGGCATAAGCACCTCTTTGGGCGCTGGCCTCGTGGCTTGTTCAAGTTTGATAATCAACATTTTTTGTCGAACAAACTCTTTGATCGCTTCTTCCACCGACTTGCCCGGCTGATCTGAGAGTTCGGCGATGTGTGCTTTCATTGCGGTAAAACCAACGACCTCAGTGCATCCGGCAGCACCCCAGCTGTATTCCGTAAGCGAGGTTGGACCAGCGTGGATGTAAAATGTGCCAGTAATCACGATTGCACCATCCTCATTTGATGGCCGATTTGGTACACCGTAGTTTGCTTTGTATTGAGGACTTGGCGCTTCCCGCTTATCAGCCAGCCCGGTCATAATCGGAGTGGCTGATGCCTTCGTTGTATAACCATGACCTCCAGCGGTGTTGAGATACGGCATGAACCTTAAAGCATCCCAGGACTTTGATGGCTTGCCGCATGACACCTTATTGCCACATGACACTGTCAATGTAGAAACCGGAACCTCATACGCCTTGTGGTTTTGATCTGGGTAAGTCCGCGCAATGCAGACTTTTCCGTTCGACGCACCGCTGAGGGTTATCTTCACCGGGCAAACCATGCCGAGTAAGTCCCAGAAGTTCACCGAGTCATTATTTACAAAGCAATAAACATTAATCCCGCCATCCTCCGCAATGGGATCTCTGGATATCCACCGTCCCGTTTGTGGATTGTAGAATCTGTATTCGTAATATGTCACACCTGACGCGGTTTTCGTAGCCTCACCCTTTTTTTCTTGGTGCGGTTCAACGACTTGCAAACGGTTTAATCGATTACTTTTATTGGAGATGGAAAAAAATTCCAGACGCGGTTTTTTTGGCCCGCGCTCGCTTTTCTTCTTGGGAGAGTCTGACAGTAAGTAGCCCATGGAACTGGGCACCAAGTTACTGGCAGGAGCGGCTAAAATAAAAGCGTAAAATTTTAGTGGGAAGCGCAGGGATATTGCACGCTGGACGGGTGGGTGCGCGTGTAGACTTCGCGCAATTGCACAATGCTCACGTCAGTATAAATCTTGTATTGGCCGGGCATTGATTTGTCAATAATAGTTTGTCCATCCCTTTGGATTATTCCTTACTTTTTCAGTTTAAAACAGATCGCAAATATTATTGCACCCATAAAAAACAAGTTGCCAGCCAAGGAGATAATCCATGAGTTAAACAATTCTTCAGAGAAAACGCCATAAGTCCTTAAGAAAAAGTAGAACCAAAAATCAATATAATCTCTCTATTCATCTCATGGGCAGGCTCATCCTCATCTTTATTGCAGTGGGAACGATCCTGATTTACCAAATTTTTTGGAGTTAAGGTGACGGACAAACTATTTGCCGTTTAAAAGTCATTTCCTACTTTTCTCGTACGCCTGAGTTAAAAGCCTTGAGCTTTTAGCCAAGAGATATAATCGGTAATGCCAGCTTCCAGGCTAGTACTGGGTTGGTTGTAGCCGGCGTCTCGGATTTTAGCCATTGTCGCTTGAGTGTAGTATTGGTATTTGTCGCGAATATCCAGAGGCATGTCTATGTACTCAATGTTTGGAGGGTGGCCAAGTGCCGAAAAAGTCCCGAGGGCCAAATCTTTGAAGGAGCGCGCCTGGCTTGTCCCTGCATTAAAAATCCCGCGTACCTCAGGATGCTTCCATAACCAGCGCATTTGAGCCACGACATCCCCGACATATACAAAGTCGCGAAGTTGGCCTCCATGTTGATACTCTGGCCTGTGGGATTTGAATAATTTAACTTGGCCGTGTTGTTTGATCTGATGATAGGACTGCCAGACAACCGAAGCCATTCTGCCTTTATGTCCTTCGCGAGGGCCGTAAACGTTAAAGAACTTTAATCCCGCCCAACCAGCAGGCGTTTTTGCCCCTTTCTGGACCTGATCGAGCACCCAAATATCAAAGTCTTGTTTTGATTTCCCATAGAGATTTAAGGGTTTTAGTTGTTCAATCGGAGTGCGATCGTCAAAGCCGAGGGATCCGTCACCATAAGTCGCCGCACTGGAGGCATAGGCGTAATAAAGGCCATTTTCGGCGCAGACATTCCAAAGCTCTTGGGAATAAACAACGTTATTCTTCAAAAGATAATTCCAGTCCGACTCCGTTGTCGAACTGCACGCGCCAAGGTGGAAAACTGCGTCGGCTTTAATCTCTCCACTTTTAAATTTTTGGAGAAAATGGTCATGACCCAGATACGCAAACTCTTTGAGACCCACAAAATTAGGACATTTAGAAGCGACCAAGGGATGATCTACGAGTATCAACTCTACATTCTCTTGCGCCAAGGCATGCGCTAATGCGCTGCCAATAAAACCAGCAGCTCCAGTTATGACTATTCGATTAAATGATGACATACGCTCAATTCGCAGAAAGATTAAGCCGTAGTATCGTGTGTCGGAATCAATTTTCCAGCAAAAACTCCCTTCTAATCAAGGAAGTGTGAACCCCTCGATTTTACTCTGTAACGAGATATCCACTGTCGATCAACTGACCCAGACCAGACTTTGCTCAGTGGAATTGGGCCGACCCATCCTTAGGTTTGTCCGCTTTACGCTTTAACCTTTTCATTCTTCCGTGCACACTCAGAGCATGCGAACGATTGGACTGTGCGTCGTGTTAATGGGGTTGAACATGGCCTCGTCAAAGTTGGCGTGGTCACAAGGAGCTGATTTTCGGTATCCGTTGCAAGAATTACGCGTGGCAATTCAATCCGCCGACCAACGAGCCGTTGCTCGGATTTTAAACGATTACCGACAACTTGATGTCCGGCAGGAGGATGCCCGGGGGTTATCGAAAAATTACTATAATAAAAGTATATTTTATTATCATACCTACCTCACAGACGCCGTTCTCACGGGGAATAAGGAAATCGTGAAACAGATTTTGGGGACAGGCGCAGATTTACGCGCAGCCAATGCCGGGTCATTTTATAAAACCGCACTGGATGCGGCAATGGATGTAAGGGATCCCGCTATCATTGAACTCCTTATTGATCGTGAAAATGTTCAATTGATGCCACCCCTTTTATTTGCAGCACTTCAGAATAACACGGCACAGGTTGAGGTCCTTGCCAGCCAAGGCCAAAACGTGAGCGTGCAGACTCGGTACGGAACACCGCTTCTATTGGCCATCCGGAACAAAAATACAGCGATGGCTAAATACCTGATGGGACGCGGGGCGCTTATAGAAGTGTTCGGGTACTGGAAATCATCACGTTTTCTTGTTCCGGATATTGATTACGACGGGAAGACGAATCTGTATGTGAGCCGACCTAAAAACGTATTACTCCAAATGGCCAGAGAAGTAAAAGCCAAGGAAATTGAAGACCTCTTGATCAAAGCAGGAGCTCGGGAGGAGTTGCCACTGCCGAAGGGATACATCGATGGGGGCAACGGGGTAATCCTTGTGCCCCTACCTCCCCAGAAAACGCCATAAGGCACACAAATTCAGGGCGACACCGTAGCGATCACTTTTGACAGTGATGCTATGTTTCGGTGCAAATCCCGAAAAAATGCAGAAAAAAAGCGGGTCGCATGACCCGCTTCTTAATATTTTACCACTACTAAACTGCTAGTTCGCTGGTGAGGTAGTCACAGTACCATCAACAGAAGTTGTCGAATTTGTAGTCGAAACTGTGTTGGTGTTGTTGACGGACGATGAGGTTTCCATCGGGGTCACAATCGTTGTTGTGGACGGAGCCGCTGGAGCAGCTTTTTCAGTTGTCGTTGTTGAGGTTGTACTTTCTTCTTTGCTGCAACCCACGAGAGCAAAGCTCAGAGCTGCGACCGGCAAGATAACAAATTTCTTAATCATATGTTTATAATTTCTCCTTTAAGGTTTTTTTAACAAGCATTTTTTAGGCTTAACTTTAGCGCCTTCCTATTCAAATTAATCATCAAGAATCGCAAAAATCGCAATATAAAAATGGTGTCTATTAAAAGTCGCGGGGTTCATGCCTATCAAAAAAAAAGATGAAGATCGGCCTAAAAGCAATGAGGATTTCGGTTTTATTTCTTATTTGCCGATGACTTTAATCAGAACCCTTTTTTTACGTTTACCGTCAAACTCACCGTAAAAAATTTGTTCCCAAGGCCCAAAATCGAGCATGCCTTTAGTAATAGCCACCACCACTTCCCGGCCCATGATAGTCCTTTTTAAGTGGGCATCCGCATTGTCCTCCGCGCCGTTGTGTGCGTATTGGTCATACGGTTTTTCTGGGGCTAATTTTTCAAGCCATTTCTCAAAATCACTATGCAAACCGCTTTCGTCATCATTTATAAAAACACTCGCTGTGATGTGCATGGCATTGACTAAAACCAAACCTTCTTGAATACAGCTCTCTCTGACTGCTCCATCAACTTGATCTGTAATATTCAAGATCTGACGACGCTTGGGTGAAGTTATCAACAATTCTTTGCGATATGATTTCATAATGACAATTACCAGTTTTTCACCTACCGTGGCGCGCTCAAAAAGAAAAGACAAAAACCTGCTCATGATTGAACTTCCCGAACCCCTCTTCCTCAAGGCACTCAATAAACAAGCCGTCTCCAGGCCTCCCGTGTGGATGATGCGCCAAGCCGGACGTTACTTGCCGGAATACCGAGCCGTCCGTTCTAAAATAACATTTGAAACCCTATGCACCACCCCTGACCTTGCTGCGGAGGTGACCTTGCAACCGGTGGACCTGTTGGGAGTGGATGCGGCCGTTATTTTCTCCGATATCTTGGTCATCCTTGGCGCTATCGGTGTACCCTTTTATTTTGACCTCGAAGGCGGCCCTCGTATTAGTCAACCCATCCGCAGCGCCAGTGATATCGATAAACTCGTTCCGGCGGAACCTCCGAGTAAACTTGCGTACGTGGGGGAAGCCATTCGTAAAGTGGATGCCATTTTACGTCCGCGATCGGTCCCTGTCATAGGATTCGCCGGCGCCCCATTTACGTTGGCCGCCTACGCTATCGAGGGCAAAACGAGCCGTGAATTTGCCATTACTCGCCGATTCCTCATTGAACAACCTGAGGCCTTTTCAAAATTATTAAGCCATCTAGCCGAGGCGATTATTGCCCATCTTCACTTCCAAATTAAATCTGGCGCGCGGGCTGTTCAACTTTTTGACACATGGGGAGGGATTATGTCTTCCCCTGAATACCGCCAAATCGTTTATCCCCATACAAAACATGTCATCACAGAAATCCAAAAAGCGGGCGTGCCGATTATTCTCTACATGAACGGGTCCACGCCCCATTTGAATAACATGCTGGAAACAGGTGCCGACGGTCTTTCCGTGGATTGGCGGATGCCTTTGGACCAAGTCAGACAAATCGTGGGCTCTGCTCCGGTTCTTCAAGGCAACCTAGACCCCACATTATTGTATTCCAAACCTGAAGTCATTGAGCGCAAAACTCGGAAAATGATCACGGACCACGGGGTGAGTAAGCTGATCGCCAATCTTGGCCATGGCATTTTGCCCGATGTTCCAGTCGAACACGCGCGAGCCTTCATAGACGCGGTCAAGAATTACTCATGAAAATGAGGGGTGATTTACCTAGGGTGGCGCTTAATTTAGGTGTAAAATTTTAAAAAATGCCTGTTGTAGAATCGTAATCCTGAATTATACTAGGAGCCAACATATGCGATTCGTAATTAAAGCTGTATTCAGCATCTGCATAACGGTCAGCGTAAGTGCCTCTTATATTTGTTTTGCGGAAACGGTCCCTGCGAAAAAAACGGACCTTCAAGCGACTATTTCGCTTAAAAAAATAACCCCTCCTAATGCCAAAGTTCCGAACCCTACTACGACACCTACCGGCGCGGCTGTGGTTCAACAAAGTGAATTTAACGAAGTGTTACAAATCCTGAAATCGAAGTTCAGTGACTCCACCACAGTAACGGAAACCCAGATAAGTTCAGCGGCCCTTGAAGGGATCCTAAAACAACTGTCTCCCTCTGTTCAGATTCTTGATTCCACTCAATTATCTGCAAAGTCAGTGACACTTAAACTACCATTACGCACGGAAATACTTCCTGGCGATATTGGATACATGACGATCCCTGAGCTTAACGATGACACGATAGGAAAACTCGATAAAACGCTTGCGGCCTTCCCCGAAAACATAAAAGGTCTCATTATCGATCTACGCTTTGCTTCCGGTTCTAATTACAGTCATACGGCCGATTTCGCGGCTCGCTTCCTCGCAAACGGTCAGACGTTGTTTAAAATTCGGGGTCTTAAAAACGAGGATATTCAGGTTTTTAATACCGCAAAGTCAGTCACACCAAATTTGGATGTCCCGCTAGTTTTGGTCGTAAACTCCGAGACTTCAGGAAGTGCTGAAGCCCTGGCTGCCGCCTTAAAAGAAAAATCGCGTGCGATTATTGTAGGAAACGAAACATCCGGTCGTGGGGCTAGTTTTATCGATACCCCCTTGAGCACAGGTAGAATGCTGCGTCTGACAAACGCACGACTGGTATACCCGAGCGGCTTTGAAATTTTCCCAAAAGGATTGGCTCCCGATATCACTGTGTCCATGGACTTGGCTGAACAAATCAATCTCCTTCAAAAGGCTGCCGAAACAGGCACAACCGATCTCGTTGTCGATAAAGATACCCGCCGACGTTTAAACGAGGCCGCGCTGGTCCGTAACGAAAACCCGGAAATTGAAAATTGGATTGAACGCAACAACCGGGAAAAAACAGGGCAAGCCCCAGCCGCAAAACCTGTGAAGGATCAATCTTTGCAACGCGCGGTTGACGTTCTAAAGGGTATCCAAGTGTTAAACGTTGGGTTAAATTACTAACTCCGGATCCTTAACTCCCGGTTCAAAATCCGAACGTGACGATATAGATTGCGGCATTTTTTCCGAACGTTCCAAGGCACCTCAGAAAAGTCTTATTGCTCGGAGGTAAGCGAGGAATCCCGAGCACTTGTGAAAAATTTCACTTAGTCCTTGATTTTCGACCCTCTACGGATAGGTTGAACCTCTCAATTATGCCCAGTCAAACTACGCACGTTACAGAGCCGACTCTTAGTTCAAAGGGTGAAGGCCAAGTTGTGGTCACCAAACTAGACGTGGCTATTAATTGGGTTCGAAAAAACTCGCTCTGGCCTATGCCCCTTGGTTTAGCTTGTTGCGGGATAGAATTAATGGCGACGGCATGCGCACGGTTCGATATTGCCAGGTTCGGCGCAGAAGTGATGCGTTTTTCTCCACGCCAATGTGACGTGATGATTGTAGCGGGGACAGTGACTTACAAGATGGCCCTCTCTGTTAAACGCCTTTACGAGCAGATGCCCTCACCCAAATGGGTTATCGCCATGGGCGCCTGCGCGTCCACCGGCGGAATGTACAGAAGTTATGCCGTTGTCCAAGGAGTGGATTCCATCATCCCAGTGGATATTTACGTCTCTGGTTGCCCCCCTCGTCCCGAGGCTTTATTGGCGGGGTTAATCAAGCTTCAGAACTCCGTCATCATGAATGAACCGTCACTTGCGCAGCTAAAAAAGGCCCGTTAAAACCTATCAGCTCCCCATGACAACCTCCCTTGAAGCCGCCCAGCAGATTGTTGAAAAGTTTTCGATGTATGTGACCGCCCAACCTCGTGAGTTTAGGGGGGAGATCACTTTGGAACTCGACCGGCACAAAATCAATGAGGTCTGTCTTTTTGCACGGGACACGTTGAAGTTCGATTTTCTAGTCGATATATCGGGCGTCGATAACCTCAACACGCCGCTTGAAGTCAAAGGTAGGTTTGAGCTGGTTTACGAACTCTATTCATACTCACATCGCATTCATCTGCGTCTCAAAGTGCGGATACCGGAAGAAAAACCTCTTGTTTCGACCGTCAGCGATATTTGGAAAACGGCGGATTGGCATGAGCGCGAGGTGTACGACATGCTGGGGATTAAATTTGACCAACATCCGGACTTGCGACGCATCCTGATGTGGGATGGATACCCCTACTACCCATTACGCAAAGACTTCCCTTTGGCTGGAAAAACGACGGACCTTCCGGAGGTCGCCTTTTCAAAACCTGCACCTCTTGAAGGCGGCCCCTTCGTCACCGAGCCTGGGCACGATTTGGTCCATGAACGCGAGCCTAGGGCAAAAACTTTTGAGGAAGTGAAAGAATAACAGACACGTTATGACAACTCACTTTACCACACAGGAAATTGAATCACCGGATAACGCCACAAAGGTCGCGAACGCGTTTGAAAGTAGCGCGGATATTCTTGGCGAGAAAATGATTCTCAACATGGGCCCTCAGCACCCGAGCACCCACGGAGTTCTCAGGCTCGTGCTCGAACTCGACGGCGAACGGGTCACGCGCTGCACACCGGATATAGGGTATCTGCACCGAGGCGACGAAAAAATCGCCGAGAACATGACCTACACGCAATTCATCCCGTACACAGATCGTCTGGATTACCTTGCGCCCTTAGCCAATAACGTCGCTTACGCTTTGGCAGTAGAAAAATTGATGGGTTGGGATGTGCCCGAACGCACTAAGATCATTCGAGTTATCAGTTGCGAAATGGCGCGTATTTCGTCCCATTTCCTGGGCATTGGAGCCATGGCTCTCGATTTAGGCGCCATGACGGTGTTCCTCTACACCTTCACAGAACGTGAAAAGATTTATAACTTAAGTGAACTGCTTACGGGCGCACGTTTTACCACTAGTTACACTCGGATCGGCGGGTTATCACGCGATTTGCATGTCGACTTTATTCCAGCACTTAAATCTTTTATTGGTCAGTTGCCGCCCAAAATTGATGAAATTGATAACCTTCTGTCTCGCAATAAAATTTTTGTGGATCGAACAAAGGACTTGGGCGTTATTTCAAAATCAGACGCTATCTCCTATGGGATAACCGGGCCTTGTTTGCGCGCCTCAGGAATTGATTTTGATTTGCGCAAAGCACATCCTTATCTCGGGTACGAAAACTATGAATTCGACGTACCCATTGGAAGCGTCGGTGATTGCTACGACCGGTACATGTGCCGCTTGGAAGAGATGCGCCAGAGCCATAAAATTATTGTTCAGGCCCTAAAACGATTGGATAGTTTTGGCGGAGATACCAACAGTGACCCTGCTCAATTCCCTATTTTTGTACCTGATGCCAAGAGCGTGCCGCCAGGAAAGGACTTGGTTCTCTCCAAGATGGAAGAACTCATTCATCATTTTATCTTGTCAACCGAAGGTATCGACGCCCCTGAAGGTGAAATTTATTTCGGCGCAGAAAATCCAAAAGGCGAACTTGGTTTTTATATCAACAGCCGTAAAGGCGGGACTCCTCACCGACTTAAAATCCGTGCTCCATCATTTGTCAATCTATCGATCCTACCCCATCTGGCCAAAGGCCATTTGGTCAGTGATCTCACCGCAATCCTTGGAAGCCTCGACTTTGTAATGGGCGAGTGCGACCGGTAAAATCAAAAAATATGAATAATATCCTACACCCAATCAAAAAAGTCCTGTTTGTTTCAGCCTTCCTCCTCGTTGCAGCGTGTGGGTCAAAGTTAACTTCGAATAACTTGGACAAAATTAAAGAAGGCTCCACGGCCGCTGATGTTAAAATGCTTTTAGGCAAGCCAACAAAAGAGAACTCCACGTCCCTCATTGGTGTTTCGACGACCACTTATCAATACGAAGAAGGCACAAAAAAAGTCAGCATTACTTTTGTGAACGAAAAGGTCGTTTCAATTTCCAAAGATTTGTAATATATGACATTTCAGGTTCCCCCTTTGTTGCTTCAGAAAATCGATGAGGTGATCTCCCATTATCCTGTCTCGAAAAGGAGCGCTTCACTCCCGTTGCTGCACCTGGTTCAGGAACATTTCGGATACGTTTCAGAGGAAGCCACAGTTTGGATCGCCGATAAACTGGGGTTACAACCCATCAACATCTTGGAGTTGGTTACCTTTTATCCGATGTTCCGCCAAACACCCATCGGGAAGAATCATATTAAAATTTGCCGCACGCTATCATGTGCACTCGGTGGAGCCCACGAACTCTGCCTTCATATCCGAAAAAATCTGGGCATGGACGATCATACCCACGATGCCGCGACTTCGAGTGATGGAACCTACACGGTCGAATATGTGGAGTGCCTCGCCTCGTGCGGTACTGCCCCAGTCATGATGATCAACGACGACTTCTACGAGGGCGTCTCCCACACCCAAGCTGATGATCTCCTGCAAAAATATCGTTCCAAGTAAATTTGACACATCGCCAACCGCACGATACTGACGACCTTTCTTGGAACGAGTCTTAGACCTTTCCATTCTACCATGATCTGATATTTCTCCTTAGATGTCATGGCGCAAGTTAATTCAGGCTTGGTAGCTTCTTGCCTTTGAAAGATACGCGCGCTTAAGTGGTAACCCATATGTCAATGGCCGCATCAAAACTTCGAAAACCCCTGTTGATCTGGGATGGCGATTGTCGGTTCTGTCGCGCGTGGGTAGGTTACGCGCAACGGTTAACGAATGATCAAGTAGAGTATGTAACCTCAGAGGAGATTGATCCAGATCAGTTTGGAATTGAGCGCGAGGCGCTTAGCAAATCTGTGCACCTCGTATTGCAAGATGGAAAAGTGTTGAAAGGCGCTGAAGCCGTTTTCACTGCCCTGAGCCTCGGCAAG
Organism: Verrucomicrobiota bacterium; assembly: GCA_034440535.1. Taxonomy (GTDB): domain Bacteria; phylum Verrucomicrobiota; class Verrucomicrobiia; order JAWXBN01; family JAWXCD01; genus JAWXCD01. Next base: position 12,774 of record JAWXCD010000006.1, read on the forward strand.
GGCGGCAAGGGGGACCACGGTTTGTTGTGGTGTTATCGTTCCATCCCGCTGTTTCGGCCTGTATCTGAAGCTGGCTACGAGTTTATAGCGGAGAACAGGTATTCTTTTTCGATGGTCTCTCGATTTCTGTGGGGTTCGACCATAGCTCCTTTGCAGTATCAAATGACACGCTGGCTTTTTCTAAGGGGCCTTGCCCTCGTGTTTATGTTTGCCTTTTGCTCTTTACAAGTTCAATGGCGCCCCCTCATTGGGGGCCAAGGATTGACACCTGTTGCAGGCACAATGGGGGCATTATCAGATTCATCAGCATCCTTTTTCGTTAAAGCTTGGCATTTTCCAACTGTTTTCTTGATAAATCATTCGGATGCGACACTTCAATTATTCATTTTGATTGGTATAGCAAGCTCCCTTCTGCTCCTTTTGAATGTTGCCCCTTTTGTCTGTCTGATGACACTGACCCTCAGTTATTTATCCTTTGTATGCGCCGGCGGAGCCTTTTTTGGGTTCCAATGGGATGCCTTACTCATAGAAACAGGACTTCTCGCATGCTTCATAGCTCCATGGAAATTACGGCCAAAACTTATTGCTGACGATCCCGTTTCTAAATTCGGCGTTTATGCTTTTCGATTCCTTCTCTTCAAACTCATGTTCCTTTCAGGATTCGTCAAACTGGCAAGCCAAAGTCAACCTTGGCAGGATCTCACAGCGCTCCAGTATCACTTTCAAACTCAGCCCCTTCCCAATGCCATCGCTTGGTATTTTCACCATGCCCCTGAATTCATCTTAAAATCAGGCGCGCTCGCTACCCTCTTAATCGAACTCTGCGTCCCATTTCTCATGCTGGGCACCCGATGGATGCGATCATTCGCAGCGTTGGCAACCGTCGGCCTGCAATTGCTCATCATGATGACCGGAAACTATACTTATTTCAACTTGCTCACCCTCCTCCTCTGTCTATGGCTGTTAGATGATGGGATCTTTATTCAATCGCCCGGATGGAATTTAATCCCCGTAAATAAAGGTCTAAATCCCTCACTATTGAAACAAATCCTTCGGATTTCCTTTCCTGTTTTTGCCACTTTCATCTCTGGATGCATTATCATTTCATACTTGGGTGGACCAGGATTCCTTCGCGCGGTTACAAATCCGTTTCAAGCCAATAGAACAATTAACAGTTATGGCTTATTTGCCGCGATGACCACCGTTAGAAATGAAATTATCATTGAAGGAAGCGCGGACGGGATTGAATGGAAGGAGTACGAATTTAAGTGGAAACCAGGGAAACTGGATCGGGCTCCCGGACTTGTGGCACCGCATCAACCGAGAGTCGACTGGCAGATGTGGTTTGCGGCCTTAGGAGATATCAAATCCAATCCGTGGCTCGTGAATATAGCTGCTCGGCTGCTATCAAATGACCCGCCGACAACCCAACTTTTTGAGACGAATCCATTCCCGGATAAACCACCGCAGTATGTGAGGATGCAAATGTACAAGTACGAATTTACGACCGTCGAAGAGCGCAAAAAAACGGGCCAATGGTGGACTCGCACGAGTATAGGGCTTTATTTACCCCCAGTCAGTATTAAGAAATAGTCAATCTCTGACCCTAAAAAGCAAATCTGGGGTGGTTGTCAAACACCTACACGCTTTCCGATAAACCGTAAACTTGCTTTTTCATAACTTTCGATTAAAATCTTTCTAACTTATTTTCGGATTTCGGGTTAGATGCTTTCCCATCCTTATTGGGGGCCACGTATAAATCCAATGAGAATAGACCGAGTTTGACGTCATCATAATGAACAAATCGATATGAAATATTTTTTGGCCCTCCTTTTCGCACTACTGCTCACGCCCCTGTGCCAAGCTCAAGATGTCGTCGATGGTATTGCAGCGATCGTTAATGACGACGTCATCACGTTCTCGGAAGTCAAATCACAAGTTGATCAACAAGAAAAGTCACTTCGAGAAGCCCTCCCCGAAGGTGGAGAAGAACTCGCCAAACGAATCAAAGCCCTTCGCCTCGACGCACTCAAAGCCCTCATTGAACGTCAACTCATCGTTCAAGAGTTCAAAAAACAATCTTTCACATTCCCCGATAAAGAAATCGATAAACGCGTCGCTGAAATTATCAATAACCAGTACGATGGAAACCGCGCCGCGTTTGTAAAAACTCTTCAAGCCCAGAACATGACCATCGAAGAATTCAGGCGGGATTTAAAGAAGCAAATGATCGTTTATCAAATGCGTTATTTCAACGTGAACAAAGACATCGTCATATCTCCCTACAAAATTGAGAAATTTTACCAAGAAAATGCCGATTCGTTTTATCAGCAAGACCAAATCAAAATGCGGATGATCCACTTCAAAAAAGGATTATTTACCGAAAAAGAGCAGGATAAAAACGGAAAAGAAAACACCTATGATCCTCAAAAACGACTTGCCGATGACATCGTCCGCAAGTTGAACACCGGGTCAGATTTTGGGAGTCTCGCCTCGATTTATTCTGAAGAGGAACACAAAACCAAACAAGGGGACTGGGGTTGGATCGATCGGAAAACCCTTCGTAAGGAGTTATCGGATGTCGCCTTTCGGTTGCGCCCGGGTCAACACAGTCATGTGATATCAGCTGAAGAAGGGTATTATATCCTCCAAGTGTACGATTTCAAAAAAGGCCAAATTCTTCCACTAAGCCAAATACGCGATCAAATCGAAACAACTCTTGTTAATGAAGAGCGCCAGCGCCTGCAACAAAAGTGGATAGACACCCTTAAGGCAAAAGCTTTCATAAAAATGTTCTAACGGGTGTTGAGCTTTTTTGTCGGCTGAAGTCGTTGTCATGGGCATTCTCGTCGATGCATCCCGAATAATGAACTTAACATCTCATCCCAAAAAACCCTCTTGGCCCTTTGTCTCCCTTGGTCTTGGATTTATTTTTCTTCTTGGTCCAGTGTGGTCTTTTCTTTTCGTCTATTTAGGATTCGATTTGTCCGCGCTGATGACTAGTAGATTGGCGCCTGACGACTCAATAGTCCTTCATTCAATCGGAGGGATCCTGTTGTTTATGCTTGGTCTTGCTGTGATGTTACCCGGAGTCATTTATTTCGCAAAAACTCACGAGTTAAATCTTCAAAAGCGAGTCAAAGCTGAAAAAGAATTACAAGCCAACCAAGAAGAAATTCAACAAGGCCGCAAGTTGCGTTCTCTTGGCGAGATGGCTAGCGGAGTCGCACACGAATTTAATAATCTACTAACGCCTGTATTAATTGAACTGGATTTAATTGCTCAACGCCATCGGCAAGACATGGAATTACAAAAGAACCTGCTTCTTGTGCGCGATGCTGTTTTGCAAATGTCGGATTTGACGGAACAATTCCTTTCACTCGGCAGGAAATCCTCCCGCACATCCGAACCTGTCCAGCTCAGCAACCTAGCCGAAAATGCCTGTGCTTTTTTTGGAAAAACCATAGATCGTCGAATTGAATTAACATGTTTAGGCGATACTCACCTACCGCCCCTAGTCCTTCCCAAAGCGTCGGTATTCCAAATCATCCTTAATCTCTGTTACAATGCGCGCGATGCGGTTTTGGACAAGGCCCTCACCTTGAAGTCCACCAATTACATCCCAAAGATTGTTGTGGAAACTCGACGTCATGAGAAAATCAAATATCCCTCCGGCACTTTCGGTGCTGCTCAAGAGTTACAGGTTTACGATAACGGTCTGGGAATGACCCCTGATGTCCAAAAGAGACTTTTTGAACCTTTTTTCACAACCAAACTCTCAGGCAAAGGCATGGGTCTTGGACTTGCCGTGGTTTGGAATGCCCTTGATTCCATGGGGGGTTGGATAGACGTAGAAACTATAAATAATGAAGGTTCAACCTTCCGTCTTTTTTTTCCTGAAACAGGTTCCATCCTCACCACGAACATACCTGAACAATTGAGTGCGACTCATTTCCAAAAGTCACTCGCTCCGCGCAATATCCTACTTATTGAAGATAACCCAAATGTGGCCCTGGCCTTCATTGGCCTATTGGAAGAGGCGGGACATACAGTGGTCCATGCTTCCGATGGTCAACAAGCCCTCGATTTAGTGGACCAGAACGACGGCTCACCACTCAATTTTATTATTACGGATATCAACCTCCCAAAGGTGTCAGGTATTGACGTCATTCGGCGTATCAAATCTTCTGGGCGTCTCCCCTCGATTCCGATTATTTTTGTCAGTGGCCTTATAACTGACAACCAACGGGATGAGCTTAATAAATTAGGCATAACTGACATATTAACCAAGCCCGTGTCGGCGGCCCACCTATTGATGGGGATCGAAAGTGCTACTGCGACCCAATCTGACAAGTTAAATTCAAAAACACCTGATGCGGTTTTGGATTGAATTCACGCCTCACTTGGTTAGAACACGAATGACAATCAACGACTCAATTGAGTCACCCTTACTGAGAAGATTATATGACACAAGCGTTTCCTGAAATTAAAACTATTCAATACGAAGGACCGAAATCAAAGAATCCACTCGCTTTCAAGTGGTACAACCCCGCTGAAGTCATCGAAGGGAAGACCATGAAAGAGCAACTTCGGTTCTCAGTCGTTTATTGGCACACCTTCCGCAACGGGTTGTCGGATCCATTTGGAAGCGCCACAGCCGTCCGGCCATGGGATGACGGAACGCCTTCCGTCGAAAACGCTCAGAATCGAGTGCGCGTGGCTTTTGAAGTGATGGAAAAGTTGCAAGCTCCCTTTTATGCATTCCACGATCGCGATGTTGCTCCAGAAGGCGCAACACTCACAGAAAGCAATCGCAACCTTGATGCCGTCACAAAAGTTCTAAAAGAAGAACAAACCCGCACTGGCATTAAACTTTTATGGGGCACAGCGTGTTTGTTCTCGCATCCGCGCTACGCACAAGGGGGTGCGACAAACCCTAACGTTGACGTCTTTGCTTATGGGGCCGCTCAAGTTAAGAAAGCCATGGAAGTCACTCATGAACTTAACGGCGCAGGATACGTTTTCTGGGGTGGTCGGGAAGGATACTCCACTTTATTGAACACAGACCTAAAACGGGAAATCGAACACTTGGGCCGATTCCTGCACATGGCCGTTGAATATAAGAAGAAGATAGGATTTCAGGGTCCCTTTTATATAGAGCCCAAACCAAAAGAACCCACCAAACACCAGTACGACTCTGATGCAGCTGCGTGCCTGAATTTCCTGCGCGAATTCGGACTACTGGAGCACTTCAAACTTAACCTTGAAACTAACCACGCCACTCTCGCTGGGCACACCATGCAACATGAAATGGAAGTGGCTGCGTCCGCCGGGGCCTTGGGCTCCATCGACGCTAACGTCGGTGACGAACTCATCGGTTGGGATACAGATCAATTCCCCACCAACATCTACCTCACCACTCAGATCATGCTTTCCCTGCTCAAAAGCGGTGGCTTTTCTACGGGTGGTTTAAATTTTGACGCCAAAGTGCGGCGGGAAAGTTTTGAACCGATTGACCTATTTCACGCCCACATTGGGGGCATGGACGCCTTTGCGCGCGGCTTAAAGATTGCCGCCGCTATCAGGGCAGATGGACGTTTGGCCCAGTTTATAAAGGATCGTTACAGCTCATGGGATCAGGGCATCGGTTCTAAAATTGAAAAGAACCAATCAAACTTTGAGGAATTGGAAAAGTACACCTTGGATAAAGGCGAAATCACCACGAATCGCAGCGGCCGCCAAGAGTTTCTCGAGAATCTGATCAACGAGTTTATTTAAACGACCTTACGACATTCAAGGTGGTTCCCATAACGGGGACCGCCTTTTTTGTTTTCATTCGGCACTACCACGTTACCTTTACCTACAATGACGCGGCGTTTTGCCCAATTGATTTTTATCTTAGTCCTGGTTCTCTTCCCACTCATGTTCTGGAGCCGTTGGACCACAGGCCCAGGAACGACCTTATACGATGGCAGTATCAATTCCGAAATCGTCTCCTTCTGCGGAATCGCCTTTCTCTCTCTCTTATTCCTTTTAGGTAATTTTTTATCAGGATTTAATACGCTCAGCAAAAATCAGGTGGGCGTCGCGGCCCTCGTGTTAGGATATCTGAGTTGGTTGGCTCTCACCTATTTCTGGTCTGCGTCGAGTTACCATACTTTGCTTCAAATCGTATTATGGTCGCATTTTGTTGGAATTTTAGCCATTTCGGCATTGTTTTTAAAGGTGAGGCGGTGGTTACTCCTCTGCGCGCTGGTTTGGGCTACGATTATTTTTGTTCCTACGATTTATTTATACTTCGCCAACGGCCAGTATGTTCCTTATTTGGGGCTGGGTTTAAACAGGTCCATCGCTGGAGAATGCCTTATTGTTATCACTCCGTTCCTCATGTGGAACTCAATCAGAATTGGCAAACCCCTGATATCAAAAGCCTGTTTTGTGACCGCCTTTTTAAGTTATACCGCCATCGTGATGCTTGGTCAGCGCGCTCCGTTGTATGGTTTATGGGCAGGATTAACTGTTCTGATTTTAATCCTCCTTTATCGTGGAAAATTTAGAACTAAAATTTTCATTTGGTGCGGCATTATTATTTTTTTGCCTCTACTTGTGAGTTTCGGTCCTCGGTATTTTAATGCGGAAAATCCGGGTGATCTTTCTTCGCGGGTTTTTAACATCACACAATCAAGTGAATCCGCCGATTACCGGGCTTTAGGGATAGGCATTGCCCTTGAACAATGGAAGTCAGCACCGATTACCGGAACGGGGGCCGGCTCTTTTCCAATTGTGCACGAGACGTTTCGTGCGAAGTTCATGGATAACCCCAAAAACCATTCTTTGGCTTATCTGACTTGGGAAGCCATCCTATTCCGTGCCCATTGCGAACCTGCTCAACAACTAGGAGAAACGGGACTGATTGGGTTTTTGCTCTGGGCCTCCCTCTTATTTGGAGTTCCGGCCTTTGCCTTTTTCCAAGGATTCAGAGGTCATCTAAGCAACGCGGCCATTGGCGCTGGATTGGTAGCATTTTCCATCAGTAGTTTGGCGAGTTCCTTCGGACCACGGCTCATCATTGAATCGTTCTTATGGTTTATCTTCGCCGGGCAATTGTTCAGAAGCGGGAAAAAATATCAGATCCAGCGGCCGTATCCTTGGATTATTTTATGTCCGGTCCTTCTGTTTACGGCTTGGTACAAAATCAACGAGTTTATGGCGGTTCGGACCATTAATAAGGCCAATACATTACTGAACTCCACTGCAGCACCTGATGCAAATCACCTTCTCGAGTTATATGAGTATGCACTTTTAAAATCGCCGGGCCTCCCCATGAGTTACGCTTCGATTGCACTCATGACTTCCACAGATGGGCACCTTACTGAAGCGGCACCTTATTATAACGACGCCAGATTAAAGGGGTACCAAAACGGATATTACAACCTCTATTCAGCCTATGCTTCATGGCGCGCGGGAAATAAACAGCAGGCTCTTGAGATTATCGATCTTGGTCTCAGACAATACCCTGCAAACCCTGCAATGATTAAACACTTCATGGTTCTTCTCGAAGCTTCTGGAAAATTTAAAGAGGCGTCTGACCTAAACAAGACCTTGAACGCTGATCAACGCCAAGCCGTGAATTGGGAGAAGGATCTTTTATTAAAAATGCTCCGAGGTCAGAGAGTGGAACTGAGCCTTGATGAATCAATGAAACTGAGCCCGGATACCAAACGTATTTTCAGATACATTTACCCTGGGTTTGTAGCGCATGACGATGTGATGCACAGGCAGATGGATTACCTGCGGCGGACAAAGAAGATGTAAATTTTCTAGTGATCTAAATAACCGAACTCCATGTGCTCTACCTACTTGGGACGCACCTCCTCCTCGAAAGTCCTTGGGTGGCAATAAAAAACCCGCCTTATGGAAGGGGCGGGTTCGAGGAGAAAAGTTGAATATAAGACTAGTTCACACGGGTAGGCACGGCGCCGTTAGTCGAACCATCATCAATAGTTTGGTAAAGTTTAGTGACAACTCCGCCTACAGCTTTGATGTACTTCACGCTGCCGTCAAGATAAAGAGCGTTGACGCCGTCAGCACTCCACATGGCCTGTGCAGGCGTGTTCGCATTACCTAAGTTAAATGCGGTTGTGCCCATATGTTCACAGGCCAGAAGGGCAAATGCTGTGTTGGCAGAATCAGTCAAGCCTTTCACATAATTATAGCTATTTTCTTTGGCTGCTAACACCGAGTTAGTAAATGTGATTCCAGTATTAAGGTTTCCATCGCCTGGAGCCTGAAAAATGTTTTTTGGAAGGTAATTTCCTGATAGAAGTAGGTCAAAATGAGTATTTGAGACTGCGCCCGTCGTCGTTGGGTATGCTTCTTCATTATCGCCAGCGTACATTTTGCAGGCAAGCCCGATTTGTTTGAGGTTACTCAGGCTCTTGGCTTGGTTCCCCTTGACTTTGACTTTAAGCACAGCGGGAATGGCAATTCCGGCCAATATGCCGATGATCGCAATAACGACGAGAAGTTCAATGAGAGTAAAAGCTGAGCTTTTAGAACGGTTTTTCATAAGGGTGACAATGATCTGAGTTAATTTAAGTGACTATCTAGTATCTTCCATCCCAACCCTAAAAAGTCAATGATTTATTTACGCTTACTCATGTGAAAATCCCCCACAATGTAGCAATTTATTGCTGCTGATCCCGAGAGGCATGGCTTGGTTTTCGCTTATCCCCATCCCAGAGAAATATCAGCTCCGCCATATACCGATCCCAAGCCACTGTGTTTCGGCCCCAGCGTTCCTTCCCCCTTGCAAATGAATCGTCGTTCCCTCTATCTTCATTCTGCTTCACATGGCCAACTACCTGGACAAAATTCTTCGACACGCCGAGGGCAGACTCATCCGACGTCCGAACACAAAACCTTCGGATATTCTGGCGCTTTACCAACAATTCCTTCGAATGGAGCAGCACCGCCTCCGCCTCAAACATAAGGCCGACGCGTCAGGAAAGGAAATCTGCCATGGGCGGGCCCAACTTATCGATGTCGTCCTTCAGCATATCCACGAGGGGGCTACCGGGTTTTGCAAAGAAAAACATAAGGTAATCAAACCCCCGCGTTTTGCTGTCCTTGCAGTGGGTGGTTACGGACGGGGCGAACTGAATCCTTTCAGCGATGTGGACGTCATGTTTCTCTACGAGCAGTCAGGCAAACAGCGTCATCCCTATATTGAAGACGTTATTCAACAAATCCTCTACATGCTCTGGGACGTCGGATTTAAGGTAGGGCACGCCAGCCGTTCCATCTCGGAATCCATCTCACACGCCAATGAAGATAATCAATCCAAGACAGCTCTTATCGAATCGCGGTGCCTCGCCGGCGACGAATCCCTTTTCGCCGAGTTTCAACTGGAACTAAATAAAAAATGCGTGACTCCTTATGTTGAAGCTTATCTGAAGTACCGCATTCTGGATCAGCGCGAGCGACACGCAAAGTATGGCAATACCGTTTTCCTCCAAGAACCCAATATTAAGCAGGGGTGCGGCGGATTGCGTGATTACCAGAACTTGTGCTGGATGACTTATTTTAAATGGGGCATTCGGACGACCCTCGAAATGCAGGAGCGCGGATGGCTGACGGCGACGGAACGTAAACAACTCGAAAAAGCCTACGACTTCCTCATGCGCGTCCGGAACGAACTTCATTTCCGGTCCGAGCGCGCCAATGATGTCATCAATCTCAATATCCAAGGGCGTATTGCTGACGCGTTTAATTATCCTCAAAAGACCATGCTTCGTCGTATCGAGGTGTTTATGAGGGATTACTACACGCACGCCCGGAATATCTTTGTCATAACTGAAACTCTTGCGCAGCGTCTCGCGTTTCCGGTTGAAAAAACGGGGAAACGTTATTTTACTTTTTTGGCACGGATGCAGAAAAAGGTAGAACACTTCGATGGATTTACCCTTAAAGAAGGTGTTTTGTTTTCTGAGAGTCCCCTGGTGTTCAAAGAAGATCCCCTACGATTGCTCAAAGTTTTTCTCTATACCCAACAGCGTCAGGCCGAATTATCGCCCGAGTTAAAGTCGCAGATCCGCGCGTCATTGGGCTTGGTCAATCGTGCGTTCATTTACAGCAAAGGTTCCAGGGAAACTTTCCGCGCTATCCTGGAAAATAAAGGCCAAGTAGGCAAAATCCTCCGGTCTATGCATGAACTCGATTTTTTAGGAAAGTTTATGCCAGAATTCGGCGCGATCACGTGTCTCGTTCAACACGAATTTTTTCATCGGTACACTGCGGATGAACACACACTTCAGTGTGTTGAAAAACTTGATCAAGTTATCGACGCTACGGAAACCCCCTTCTCGCGGTACAGCGACGTTTTCCATGACTTGGAACAACCGTTTATCCTCTACTTGGCGCTACTTGTCCACGACACGGGCCGGGCCGACAACTCTCGGAACCACTCTGACGTGAGCGCTAAGAACGCGATGCATCTCGCGCGTCGTTTCCACCTCAGCCCCACGGAAAAAAGCAGTTTAGTTTTACTGGTAGATCATCATCTGACCATGGGCGATTTCTGTCGCAAACGGGATCTGCACGATCCCACGGTTATTGAGGAGTTTGCGCGAATCGTCCGGGACGAACAAATTTTGTACGCCCTGCATTTGCTTTCTTTCGCTGATAGCCAAGCTGTGGGTGGACTGAGTGGCCTTGATTGGAAGGACATGCTTCAGAGGCAGTTATTTGACCGCACGCGCGATAAACTTACGGGTGCTCCAGAACGTTCAAAGATCGACGAAGCCCGAATCGAACTTCGCGAACGGGTTATGAAACTCATGCGAAACCCTGGTCAAGAACGAATCGACGAACTCGATACGCACTTCTCCCTTTTGTCAGGGCGCTATGTTTACACGAGATCTCCTGAAGATGTTCTGCGGGACTTGGCACTTGTTAAAACTTTTGTGCAACGCCAAATCGACGAAGAAAATCCTCTTTTCCCCCTTTGTGCTTGGCAACATTATCCAGACCAAGGGCATTCAATGGTCACGGTGTGTACTTGGGACCGCCAAAACCTTTTCGAGAAAATCTCTGGGGCTATGACGCTGGCAGAACTAAACATTCTCAGCGCGGCTATTTACACGAGACCCGATAACGTGGTCATCGATATCTTCCGGGTTTGCACGACTCGGTTCGAATCGGTCTCTGACCAGCGCGATATAAGTTTAATGGAAGGAACTCTTGTCCGTGCTCTCACAGATGAAGACTTCATTTTGAGTGCCCGGATCAGGGAAATGAAAACAAAACAACCCCTTCCTGAACCTCTCCCTGAACGGTTTCCTCAAAAACTGATCATCGATAACGATGCGTCTTCGACCTATACGATGATCGAAATTCAAACGGCCGACCGCCTTGGATTGCTCTTTGATGTGCTCCAAGTCCTGAGTGAACTTAATTTCAACATCGGTCTTGCCAAAATCGCTACCGAAAAGGGCGCGGCACTCGACACTCTTTACGTTGTCGACAAATCCGGGCAAAAGATTGTTGATGAATCCATGCTTTCGGAAATACGGTCCCGCTTAAAACAGGTGCTTACCCATGGCGAAATCATCGAAGCCTCTTAAAGAAAAATACTCGCACCTGCAGGCTCTCTATCGTGTCACGAGCGTCATGGACTCATCCTCCGAGCCGAAGGATGTTTTAAATAAAATTCTGAGCGAAGCGGTCAAACTGATGAAAGCCAGGTCTGGTTCATTCATCTTGATCGACCCCAATTCCGGACTTCTAGATATCGAAGCGTCAATGGGCCTGACGAATAAAGCCCAACGCATCAAACTCAAACTTGGCGAAGGTATCACTGGCTGGGTCGCCGCTCATGCCAAACCCTTGCGAGTAGCTGATGTTAAAAATGAGCCGCGTTACATTCGAGCTATCGCAGGAACCCGCTCTGAAATGGCCGTACCGGTGGTCATCCGCGGCAATTTGATTGGGGTAATCAATGTGGACAGTGACCGCCTAGACGCATTCTCTGCGGTTGATCAAGAACTTCTTGAAGCGCTCGCTGCACAATCGGCGCGCGTTTTACAAAATGTCTGGCTTGTTTCGCAGTTGCGTGACAAAGCCGCTCAACTGGAAACTCTCTTTAATGTGGGTCAAACGATTGTTTCAGCGGTGAGCGTCGAGGAAGTGCTCCGCATTGTGACTGAGAAAGCCTGTAAACTCACCCGCACCCCGATGTGTTCCATCATGCTTCTGACGTCAGGCGGGCAGGAGTTGAAACTTGCTGCCTCGCACGGGGCAAGCCGTCAGTATTCTCACAAACCGAATCTCCCGATAAAGGAGAGTCTTCTGGGCGTGGTCATAACGAGAAAAAAACCATTAGCGATTCTGGATGTCCGAGAAAGTCAGAGGTATCACCATCTCGAACTGGCGAAACGGGAGAAACTGGTTTCCCTGCTTTCTGTTCCCTTGATTTACGGTACGGAAACAGTGGGCGCCCTCAGTGTTTACACACGCGTGAGGCACCGGTTTTCGAATGACGAAATTAAAATCCTATCCGCTCTTGCCAGCCTTTCCGCGATTGCGATTGAAAAAGCACGGCTTTACTCGCGGGTGCTTGAAGTAGAGGAACTTCTGAGAACAAACGAAAGGCTTTCCGCTCTTGGCTTACTCGCCGCGGAAATCGCACACGAGATTCGTAACCCACTGGCGGTCATGCAAATGCTTTTTTATCCTTTCGAGCATGCCTTTGAAAACGACCCCGCTCGCCGTAAGGACGCTGAAATCATTGCGGCTAAAATGAAACACATGAACTCGATCGTGGACCAAATTTTATCCTATGCCCGGTCCACGGAACCCACGATCGAGCCACGTTCTGTCCCGTCCATTTTTGAGGACTTGCAACTTCTTGTTCGTCATAAACTGACCAGCCACGATGTAAAGTTAGTCGTTCACCATGGAGAAAATGTTCCCGAAGTTCCTGCCGATAAAGCCCAGATTGAACAAGCCTTGCTCAACTTGATTTTAAACGCGGTCCAAGCCATGCCCCAAGGTGGAACTCTGACACTCTCTTCGAGACTGGTTCAAAAAAGGGGAAAAACTTACGCGGCTTTGACGGTCGCCGACACGGGTGAAGGTATGGTCGAGCGAGTGCGCGCTGCCCTTTTTCAACCTTTCCTCACAACTAAACCTAAGGGCACGGGGATCGGCCTCGCCATCGTTCATAAAATAATCGAGCATCACAGAGGTTTTATTGAGGTGGAATCAACGCTAGGGAAAGGGAGTTCATTCTCCCTCTTCATTCCAATTCATGTTGGCTAAATAGCAATGAGAGTAAACTCGACCCTAAAAAGGGTTGCATGATTCCCAAAACACCAAGATATTTCATCGTTATGAACAAATTTCTCACCTTTTTCAGCTGCTCCATCATTATTTTTATTAATTCTGTCACGGCGGCGCCAGAAACCCATTCTATCGACAAAACCCACTCAGATATCACTTTCAAAATTCGGCACCTCTTTTCAAAGGTCTCCGGTCGGTTCACAGATTTTCAAGGCGATATCAGTTACGACGGCGCTAAAGCGGATGCTTCCTCGGTTAACGTAACGATTCAGACTGCCAGCATTAATACGGATAACGCTGACCGCGACAAACACTTGAAGGGTGAAGATTTCTTCGATGCGGCTAAACACCCTGTTATTACTTTCAAAAGTAAATCGGTGAAAAAGACCGGCGAGAACGAAGCCGACGTCACAGGTGATCTCACAATGCACGGCGTGACGAAGGAAGTTGTGTTGAAAACCAAGTTCACTGGTAAAGGTAAGGATGCTTGGGGTGGGTTCCGTTCAGGTTGGGAAGCTTCAACAAAAGTTAACCGCCAAGATTTCGGGATCAAATACAACAAGATGGTTGAAGGCGCTTCCATGCTCGGTGACGAGGTTGAAATCACCATTGCGGCTGAAGCCATCCTGAAATAAGAGGGTCACCACCCCTCTTCCAGGTGCTAATAATCTCATCTTTCTAGAGACAAAATCCCTTCGGGATATTTCGGAAATGGCCCCTCGCGAGTTCTCGCGACGAATCCCAAAAGGATTCCGCCTCAATCTTAGAATTGCCGAGCTACCCCAAATGTAGACCGTCATGCTTTGTGGCTGATTCCATATAAGTTACTAAATTCATGACGGCATACACTAGAAGCGAAGGAATTAGTACAAATGAACCTCCCATATCTGAGCTTTATAAAACTTGGCACGGCAGCGGCTATAATGGGTATCATGAAATATATAGCCCTTTCCCTCCTCACTTTTGTCAGCCTGACTACTGCCTCCTTCGCTGAGGTTCAGCTGGTTGCTTATAACAATTTATACTCTGAAGATTCTCACGACGTTTATGCTTCTTTAGATACGGCAGCCCTTTCGGCCCAAATTGTATCGGTCCCAAGTACTCCTAGTGTAGAAACAACCTCGGTTGTGCCTTCGACGGAAGAGTCGGCTTTAGGTATGTCCGCCGCGAAGATGGTTGCCATTATGGCGGTCGGTGCGTTGGCTTCTTTCGTTTTGCTTGCAGTATTGTATCTGTTCCAACAAGACCAATGGACTCACCGTAACCAAGGTGGGCACCGCGGTCGTTACGCACAATAAAAACTAAAAGCTTTTTCGAACTGTGGCGGCTTCTTATCCAAGAATGCCGCCACTTTCGTTTAAAAAGATCCCTTTAAGATTCATTTTCAAAGCATCAGGGTTAGGCGATTGTTCTAACGCGGCTTCATCAGTGATCAGCCCTCGCTCAAAAAGTCCCAAAAGCGATTGATTAAAGCTCTGCATGCCTTCGTCCTTCCCAGATTCAATAGCCATGGGAAGTTTCTCCAGTTTGTTTTGTTCTAAAAGTTTACGAACCGATGGGCTGTTAACCAGAATTTCAACGGCTGGATAAACCCCTTCCCCAGATGCGGCGGGCACCAGCTTCTGACAAATGACAGCACGCAGGGTCGTCGCCAATTGACTGCGCGTATAGTCCCGCTCGTCAGCCTTAAAAAAATCAAGTAACCGCGATATAGATTGTGAGGCAGTCGAACTATGGAGAGTACTCATCACGAGATGGCCTGTCTCAGCAGCGGATACAGCAGCGGTCACACTTTCGGATTCACGCATTTCCCCGATCATTATGATGTCTGGGTCCTGCCGAAGAACATAAGTGAGAGCGCGTTTGAAGGATGTCGTGTCGAGTCCGATCTCGCGCTGGTTGATTACCGACAGTTTATCCTCAAATACAAACTCAATGGGATCTTCCAAAGTAATGATGTGGGCCCTCTTGGAGGTGTTCACATAATCTAACATAGCCGCAAGTGTCGTTGATTTACCTGAGCCCGTACTCCCGCAGACGAGAATGATCCCGTCATTGGCTTCGGCTAGGGTTTTAAGCGTGGGCGGCAGGCTTACTGATTCAATTGTGGGAATGTTTGTTTTAACATGTCGCAGGGCGAAGCTCAGTTCACCGCGCTGATAAAACACATTAACTCTGAAACGACCAATTTCAGGCGCGTAGTAAGAGAAATCCGCTTCCTTATCCTTCTGAAACTGAGCTTCCATGTGCGTAGGCACTAGAAACTTGGCAATGGCCTTCGCGCTTTCTTGGGTCAGGATTTCTTCCTGAAGTGGAACCATGTTCCCGCTTATTCTGAAAAAAATGGGTGCGTTAGCTTTAAGGTGTATATCGGAAGCTTTTGATTCAACTGCGCCTTCCAAAATCTGATGAAAGTAATCCATGTCATTCTTTCAAAAGGCAATCTTCAATCCCTCAGCCGAGGGGAAGTGAAGTAGGGTATCGTTTTGTTGATATTTTCCTTGGTCTCCGTGGGCAACTCTAGAAAAAATAGTTGTGTCTCGTATACATCCCCATCCGCGTCCCGCTTCTCACAAGCGACGACAATCCCGACACATTTCACCCGATGCCCAACCTCGGCATGACCTTTGGTGACCTGAATCTCAACTTCGAGTTCTGTCCCAATCTCAAACTCGCTCTTTCCAAACATCCGGAGCCCGCGCTCTGTTAACTCATACTCAGACCCAGCAAAGGTCGCTCTTTGATTCTGAAAATAAAGACTGACTAGATTTTGCGCACGATCCCCTACAGCTCTTCTTGGTTTTATCGCCTCTGGTTCCGTCATAACGTTCGTACGCACGTTCCAAGCTACCATTCCCAACCGGTATGTGTCAAAATGTTCCCCTGCATCCTCAGCAATTTTGACACCTGAAAGTCAAAGGCGCCAAACAAACTATCGGTCATTTAATCCCGTTTTCTACGCTTCTCGTATTCGAATGATCATATGGTCGCTATAATCGGAGGATAATAGTTTGTCTGTCCCTTCGAACGGTCCCTTCGAACGTTAGAACGCGGTTTCGTCGACCCAACGCGATCAATCGATGCTGGGTCTGCGTGCTCTGAATACTAAAGCTATTCCGGAAGCACAAACCAGAAGGCGACTGCGCCAACGGGAAAACCCCAGCGCATCATCGCGGATCGGCGGTGCCCGTTTCTATTTTTCGTAAGAAAAAAGCAGTTCGCGTGTGGTTAACCCATCGCCGTCGGCTTGTGTGTAGATTCGGCGTGAGGGCAGAAAAAATCCTTCACGCTCAACGTAATCATCCACGTAGGCCTCTGCTTTAATCAATGCCTTGGATTCGATATTCCAATAGTGGACGGAATATCCCCGAGCACAGAATTTATCGTCCATTCGATGATGATCAAAGATGCTGACGACAAACCGGGTTCCAGGGTAACAGCGCCCTATCTCGACGAGGCGCTCGTTCTTGATCCGATAAAAGCTCTGCATTCGGTCGTCTACAAACTTGATTTTTGTTCCCATTGGATCGTTTTCCGGTCCGTCAAATGCCACTCCCTTTTTGTTCACTTCCGCATGTGTAGGAGCAATTCGGTGCGAAACGATTTCTCCGACTTGGTCTTTGAGCCATTTACCTTCATCAGAATTTGGCCAGATAGCTTCAACCTTGCCCGTGCGTGAGACTTGGAAAGGTACCGTCGTATCCCCAGAGAGAGACCGGAGCATGACCCTTGCGGAGAATCCGGAAAAGGACTCCGGCCAATGGTAAATTTTGGCCCTAGTTTGATCTAGGAGTTGATTGGCCGCCGGGTCACCTGCTTGAGTGGTCATAGAAAGGGAGTCCACATTGGTCGTGAGGTCGCTCTTGGTCCTAGCATACGGACAACGCGGTTGTGAGATAACATTTAAGGGGTCGGATGCGGTGGCAGACTTTTTCGAGTAACCCAGCCAATTCAGAAGATTAATCACGGAATGATAAGGGCACCATCCGGTTTTCACTGCCGTGGGATTGTTTGCGACAAGATTTTTCATAGTGCAACCTATTCTAAAATGGTGACTGCATCCTGCGAAACAACTGGACATGCGAGGCGGATCGATTGTTCCCGCTCATTAAGTTCGATGTCAGAAATACGCTTCCGGGAGTAGAGTCGAAGCCCGTTAAAAGAGGCGCCTACACTCAGCACTTCACCCGCGAGATTTTCTGCTTGGAGGGGTAATTCGGGATGCGGGAGGTCGCGAATTTCCCAAAAGCAGGAGACAGCGTCTTCGGAAATGAGTGGGGGAATGTGCCGGGCCATGGAGTCGAAAGACATGATCAAGTCGATCGTCGTTCCTTCCGTAAAGCGCTCACGGGCTCCGTCTAAAATCGAGCGTAGATTGGAGTTAGCGTGTCCGGAACCGGGAGGATAAAGGATTTTGTGAGACACGGCTCCGAAAGAAACTGGTGTTGAAACTTTTTCGAACGGATAGCGAAGGAGGTTTAAGGCACCCGGAAAAATGGGCGGAACGTTTTGCCCGAGCCAGAACAGTAGGTCCGAACTCCCTTCGCAAAGAATCAGGGATAAAGAGCGTTTTGTCTGTTCGCCTTCCAAGACGGCTAGGCGCACCAGATCCAAAAGATTTTTTCCGCACCGTATGTGATAACGACCGCTCATATTATGTCCTATTTAGAATCAATTACCATGGAGGCTAATTGTCGGTTCAGTTGTAAAAATTTAATGGAAAATTCGTTCTCATTGGCGAGGAGTAGGGCCGCGGCATCTTGCAAAGCGGCGAAACCGGCTGAGAGGATTTGCACATCGGGAAGATAACATTCAGCTAGCTTGTCGAGATTTTCGTCAAAGACCTCTATGACGTGGTCAATGCTTGCTGTAATAAGAATCCCCGGTGAATGAAATGCCTGATAAATCCCTTTACGCAGGGTGGCTTTTACCCGGACCCCCTTTCGATCCCAGGCGAGGACTTGGGAGGGAGAGTCGGCCGATAAGGACAGCGCGAGACAATTGATCTCACCATCTCGCTCCCATAAACACGACGCGGGTCCCGGTAAACTCACTTCGCCCAAGGGTTTGGCATCACGATTGAGAAGGTGCAACCTCGGTTTCACCGGCCCCGAGGAAATGGCGAGCGTGTGATCGGTTAGCCAAACGAGAGAAGGGCGCACCGTGTAATTACGAATGTCGGCAGCTTTGAAGGTCGATTGGTCAAGGTCGCGAATCAGAATCTGGCGGCCGGTGGCGAGTGCAATGTGTCGGGCATCATTGGATACCGCCATTGCCTGAATTTTCCCCGGAAGTGAAAAAAGCGGAGTGAGGGTTTTATCGGCTTTAGCCCACAGGACTTCTTTACTCGTTGCAAAAAGGACGCCGCTCAAAGACCCGTAATTACAAACAGCCAATGCAGGCTGGTGTAAAAGGGGGCTTTTCCAGGTACCAGTGACCAAGTCATATTCCTCAACGCGATCATTAGCGCACACGACAATATGCCGCGGGAACTCCTGCGGATGAAGGTATATGTCCCTGCTCGGCGGGCAGGAAATAAGATCCGGAAAGGCATGGGGAAGAGAAGTTTGTTTTGGAAGGGACTTCAGCTCAAGGTCCAGATGTTCAATTGAAATGTCTGGTGTTGCTTGAGCTAGGATCTGGAGTTCGTCGAGAACGTGTCGAGCGGATGAAGGGCGGTTTTTCGGATTTTTCGAAAGAAGCCTCCTAATCAGTTCTCGGCAACGCAAGTCATGAATGAGAGTCAGATCAGGTTCCAAACGCAGGTGAGCCATCATCATTTTTGCGGGTGGGCCGCGGAAAGGAAGCTGGCCGGCCATCAGTTCGTAAAACATTATTCCAAGTGAGTATAGGTCAACGGCATAACTGTACTCGTCGTAAAACTGTTCCGGTGCCATGTAAGCTGGGGACCCATAATGGGTGGTGGCGTAAAGTTGATCACCTAGGTATCGAGCTATTCCAAAATCAGAAATCTTGTAAACTATCGAACCTTCAAGTGGCGACACCAGTACGTTTTCGGGCTTTAAGTCGCGATGTATAAACTGACGCGAATGTGCGTAATCCAGCCCGCGCGCGATATCGGAGACCACGATAATAGCCTTTTCGAGTGGCCACTTTTCGCCCACGGCAAGCTGGGATCTCAGGTGACCTCCTTCAATCAAATCGTAGACGAGGTAGTTTTTGGTTTGATGCCCGTAAATGACATCGATGCATTTGACCAGGTTGGGGTGGTCGAGGGCGATGATGTTTGAGAGCTCCTGAAGAAACTTCATGCTCACGCCCTCTTGGATGAAAAATTCTTTAAGGGCGACATCTTCCCCGGACTGTTCGTCCAAGGCCAGGTAGACTGTCCCAGCCATTCCGCCCCCCAGCACTTTTAAAGCACGGTAGCGCTCGGCAACATAAGGGAGTTCGGGTTTGCGGGAATCCATACGCTAAAGGTTTTTCATGACTTCGATATGATCAACGGTGCCGATCACCCGATCAAACGGTTCTAGTCTTTCGCGGGCGGTGATGACGAACCGGTTCGCGGTGTGGCCGGTTTGCAAACACTCTGTTTCAAGGCAGTCAAGATCCTGTGCGCTTAGAGCCGAAAAGATGCCTGAAAGAATCCCGCAAATCAGGGGGTGAACACGTTGGTTGGAATCATGCATCACTTCACAAAGGATCGAGTGCTCCAATTGCACTTGGATTATCCCGCGCGACTTTGATTCCGAAAGGTCAAAGGTCAATTTGCCCCAGCCTTGAAACAACATGTAATCGGACAGGAATGTGAGAAAGTCAGAAACGGGCATGGAAGATAGATGAGGACTAGAGAACAGTTCACACTCCGCGTTTAATCGGGTCATTAGTCTTTTCCCCCAAAGGTGACCGCATTTTTTAAACACCAGGGGGGAAGCTTCGCCGGATTCTTCGACGACTGCGTTGTGTATTCCTCGCAGCATATCTGTGGATAGGACACAAATGCGGTTGCGTGCTGGATTGGTGGCAACACCTTTAACCAAGTCAAAGGAGAAAAGGTCTTCATCGAAGAATCTTGAAAGATCAACAGGAGGTTCAATCATAAATTAATATTTCTCCGTCAGGCAAGTCAGCGCCTGATCAAGGAAGGGGTTTATCAGCGCAAAAGTCTGCGGCGTCACATGGCTTTCCATCTCCCGACGGAGCCGATAATAGCAGTGGTAAATGGATTTGGTTTTGACGGGAAGTGTGGTGAGGATTTTGTCTAGCTCGGGATCGGGGAGAGAGAATGATGCCGCCTTTTTATCGCGATCGGGGAAATCAAAAGCCTGGAGAATGGTTTTTAACCAAATCAGTAATTTATCATCCAACCACGCGGGGTCGTTGCAGACCATGCTCACCGTGGCGTACGAAACCACATAACGCACGTCCCGCAGACACTTCGGGTTCGCTAAGTCGTGGAATTTTTCATACGGATACTGCGCGAAGACTTCCGTGACCACAGATTTAATGACTGCCATGTCAGATTCGCGGATCTCTTTAGCGGCTTCCAGTCGGGGCGCGAGATCAGGGTAGTGCTGTTGTATTAAAGCTAGATTTTCGTCGGTAAGGTGCCGGTTGGCCGCTTCCAAAATCATCTCTTTAAGCGCGGGGTGCTTACGCGGGTTCTGGGGGTGTTCGGAGAAATGTGAACTCATAGGGCGGCTTCTTTCGCGCTCCACGGAACGCTTTTAAGGAATTGGGTAATGGAGCCTTCATTTTTAGGCGACGAAAGCGGGGCCATATCCAAGTCTTGCACGGGGTTTAATTTAATTTGACGTGATTGGCGCTGGGCATCAGCAAGACCGGCGCTCATAAAATTGTTTATATCAGCGGGAGGTGTGGAGACCTTCTCTCCCGGTTGTGATGAGACAGATGCTTGGGCTTTGTTCCAAGGGAGCGTAAAAAGAAACGAGGAGATCGAGCGAGTATCATGGTTGATACTTTCGGATGGCGCTTCCTCGTTCGGAGGGATGCTCGGATCGGGTTGGGCGGAGGTTATCCCAAACGCGTTTGAAAAGCGCCGAAACAGGTCCAGATGGTTTTCTGTGAAATAGGTGCTCATATCAGGTCAAAAGTTTATCTTTGATTTCCCCTGCATTGGCTCCTTCGCGTCTCCAGAACTCGGCGGAGTTCACCCTCTTTTCGTCACCTATGAGGAATTTGCAGCAGTCGTTGCCCATGGAATAACATTGAATTTCAATGGCGTTGCGTTGTTGGCGATCGAACACACTAAAAACTCCGGCAAACATTCCTGCGTACATGTGGCAGACGGGTTTGCCGACCTGTTCCAGCGATTGCGCCACGGCTGAGTTATGAATGGTGAGAAAAAGCATGCCCTGCTTTTGAAAACTCGTATCGATCGTCCAACTGCCCCAGCCCTGTATGGTCAGGGGCCACCACCACGTCTCAAAAACAAACTTGGGGTTCATCTGCCATATGTCCAATTTTCCGCCACCAAATTCATGGCGCATCCGTTCAGCGAATCGTTTCATGTCCTGAACGCCCCATTCGTATCCACATTTATACATGATCAGGCTCCCGGCCTCACCGACTTCTTCGTCGAGACCCTGATGAAGGCCCACAACAAAATCCTCCGTCGCAAAGACCCCTCGCTGTCCGTCACGCAGCTTCAACCCGTGGTTTTCGTCTCTGGAAAAATAATCTTCCGGCGTGTAATAATTATGAGTGCTTCGGTGGCCACCATCGGCGGGGGATATCTTTGACATAATAAAAAAGGTTAACGTGTGATGTGACTTTTGGACCTGAGTTCAAGGACGTTTTGGTTTTCTTGGGCGAGTTCCAGAATGCGGGAGCGAGTGATAATCTTTCCTTTTTCGATCAAGGTCCGCCCGTCTCTTGGATGCAGAATATTAATTTCTGCCCGGCGTCCCACGAGGGTTTCTATGTCAGATATTTGGTTAAGGAACATGCCCTCCGGAATCTCCACAACTATGCCGTCGCCCATCACGCGAGCTTGGCATGAGAGTCGCGAGCAGGATTTTACGCCGGTCAAAAAGGAGAGAGTTTCCTGTTCGCGTTGTGTCATGGGAGTTAGGCTCTCAAGACCCTCCTTCACAAAAATATGACACGTTGCGCACATCCCCTGACCGCCGCATGCCATGGCGACGTTGACTTGTCGCGCCAAGAGCGTGTCGAGAAGGAGAGTTTCCGTTTTAACAATCACGGTATCGTTGAGGGGCTCGAGGTTGACGGTTTTCATAGGGCGCTTTCCTTGGGTTGGGTTTCTTTAAAGTCGGTGTACCGGCTCAGGAATGACACCTCAGATTCATGCATTATGCCGGTCAGGTTTTCATAAACGGTCTGACTAGCTTTAGTGACTTCAAAGCCGGCGGGTACCGACTCTTCTTGGCTTTGCTCGTCTTTGAGTCGCGCCGCTTCCATGAGAAGGTGCTGCCAGGGGAGCTCGATGGTGGTGTATTCGGGGGGAACGAATTCCAGGATCTCCATCTTGCCGCCACTTAACCCAACGATCCTGTAGAAAGCCTGATCCCCTTCAAGGTCCGCATAGGTGGCGTGAACGACTTTTCCGTTGGTTATAAAGATTGTTCCTTGAGCGGACCCGGATGTGATCATGAAAACACAGGATGCGAGACCTGAGCACTGCATTTGGATCACGTCGGGGAGTCCAACCTTTTGTAAGGTCGCGTGGAACCCACTGTCCTGGGGATCTTTTTCCAGCATCGTGGCGAGGACGTGGTGCACCGTTTCAAAGTCGTCAGGATGCACTGGTTTCTGCAGGACTAACAAAGCGCCAATGGCTTGAAGAGCTTCTAGATGATCCCTATCGAGATCCATACCGGTCATTACCACTTTTTTGAGTTGGGGATAACGCAGGTGTAAAAGTTTTACGAGTTGTTGTCCGTCCATGACTGGCATATCCAGATCAAGAATGATGAGCTCAGGACTGGTTGTTTTAAGGATTTTTAACGCCTTTCCTGCGCTCGAGGCCAACACACATTCAACGATGCCGGGAAAAGTAGCTTCCATCCAATCTTTCATGGATTCCAGATAGATGCGGTCATCATCAATAAGTAATACTACATGCACAGGTAATTCCTTAATTTTTCCCGTGAGCTTTAGCTTGTGTTGTGCCAATTGAGATTTATTTTATAACTTGCGCAACTACAGTATTATGAGTGTTTTATGGTAACTATTTAAGATCGATGTTTGCTATATTGAATTGTTTCGTTATATCTAAACGTACTATTAGATACGAATCGTTTTATCTCTGGCTTGGACAATTAGTAATTTATGGATCAAACAAAACCTGCGGGGGATGAAAGTAGTCATCTAGGTAATGATCCCTTTTACCGGGTTGGTCTTGAGGATTTATTGGGGGAAAGTCGATCCTCCCGCGACGTTCGTGAAAAGCTGGAATTTCTGGCGCATCATAAAGACGCCACGGTTCTAATTATTGGTGAAACGGGGACGGGAAAGGATCTCGTCGCTCGCATTTTACATCGCCTTTCGCAAGCCCCGGGAAATCCGGCTGTTTTTGATTGCTCTTCGTTGCCGGAAACCTTGGTTGCCGCAGAGCTTTTCGGGGCTGAGAAAGGCTCCTTTACAGGTGCTTACCAACGCAAAGTCGGGCGTGCCGAAGAGGCGGGACGGGGGACTCTTTTCCTAGATGAAATTATTGATTTCCCACTAGGACTTCAAGCGACGTTGCTTCGTTTGTTGGAATCACGACGGTTCCGGCGTCTGGGCGGGAACGAAGATTTATCCTTTTCCGCGCGGGTCATTGCTGCGGCCCGAGAGCCTTTGGTCAATCAGGTGCAAGAGGGGAAGTTTAGGGAAGATCTTTATTATCGACTCGGAGTTGTACAAATATTTCTGGCCCCTTTGCGGGAACGGAAAGAAGATATCCCTGCTCTGGCCCGAATGTTTCTTAATCAGCTTTGCGACCGTTATAACCGACCCCCCTTATTGTTTCGAAATCCAGATATGGATTGGATGACGACCCAACCCTTTAAGGGAAATATCCGGGAACTGCGCAACCTGATCGAACGCAGCGTGATTTTTACTCCACGGGAAAGTGCTTTTTTAAAGATGCAACGGGGCGAATCTATCGACCCGCCTTCAACCATGACTCATCAGTCTTCTGAGTCATCAGGCCCACCCGTTTCTGTTGCGCTCATGGAAAAAAAGCTCATTCAAGACACGCTCCTCTTTTTTCGAGGAAACATCAGTCGGAGTGCTCAATCCCTAGGAATTTCCCGACCGGCGGTGTTGCGCAGGCTAAAAGAATGGCCGGAATTGCGGGATACCGTCCGGAAATTTAAAGGAGAATAATATGCTCACATCCTTTGAATGGATGCTCCCCGATCTAAAGAATGCTTTTTCCGGATTCGAACTTTGTCGGGAGCCCCGTGAGGATATTTTTCGGCATTATAAAAGCGCAGATCTAGAAGTGAGTTCTGATGGCTGGATTGCTAAAAGTGGATGCTGCAACATCAGGTACACCCGATTCCACTCGCCCAAAATTGATATCGTGACAGCGATGATATATCCCATCGGTAGCCCTGATAAAATCCCGGTTTTTGCTGCTGAATGGGTTTGTTTGGGTTCCCGCATCCAGCCTGTTGTCTGGGACGTGGAGCCGTTGGATCCTGAACTTAGCGAGAGGACGGGTGCCGTTTTTACGCCTTTCCGAATGGATCTTGGCGTGAGCTTCAAGCAGCTTGATGAACAACCCAACTGGTTTAAAGAGATTTGTACACCTTGGAATTTGTTTTCCGCGTGTGGTGAATCTGAACTCCCGCGCCTTCGCGCCTTTTTCCAAAAGACTCTCGCCGTTTATGTAGAACAATTTATCGTTCCCTTTCAGAAATCTGATACCCCCAACTGCGAGCACAAAACGGTCCTTAACTACAAAAAGCACCATTTCGTGCATTCCCCCGGCCGCAAGCTTCTTTCGGTAAGGTTCCCTCCCGAATACTCGGAAACCTTCCTCCGCGATTATCACTTTGGCCCCGCCCGAATTGCCGACGCCCTTCTGTAGTGGAACCAACCCTAGCACAGGACGCGCGTCCTTTTACTGATTCACGCAGATTTGAGGCATGCAGAAAAAAAGGAAATCTCACACGAAGACACGAAGGTGGGGAAAAGGGAACACTGTCCGAAGGGACCGTCCAAAGGGACCGTCCAAAGGGACACGTCCAAAGGGACAGACCGTCCAAAGGGACAGACAAATTATTCGTCATTTAAAAGCCACTTTCTACGTTTCTCGTATTTGTACGATCTATGAGCCCTATGACCGAAATTCGATCATTAAGTCGAATAGTTTGTCTGTCCCTTCAGAATCTAAGTCATTCTACAAGATCGATCGCTCTCAAATTGCTCAATGGCTGACGTTGATCGTTGATTCACCCGGCTTACAAGTCACTCATAAAACTATCAGCCTTGACGCATTGCAACGTTATCGGGATCACAATATAGATTATATTGATGCCTATCATGCGGCCCTTGCCCACGCAAAGGGAATTCCTGTTG
>JAWXCD010000007.1:0-10448 GCA_034440535.1 Verrucomicrobiota bacterium
CAGAAGAAAAGATGATTTCACGCGGATGCACGGAGGGCGCGGAGGAAGAGTACAGGATGACATCATCGGAGTCATCGTTGATGCAGCAATAAAGATTTACATGGAAATCGGGCGTGGAATTAGGTTGTCCATCCCCTCTGAATTCCGTGATTTTCTCTCCGCGTCTCCGCGCCTCCGCGTGAACCAAGGGCCCTGTCTGTCCTCTTTTTCGGGCGAGTAGCCCGTACGACCTTATCTCTCCTCGCAGATTCTGTTTTCCTGCGCTTTCCTTAAATTTGCGTAAATCTGTTTTAATCTACGGTTCCCTTTTCCCCTCAACCTTCGTGGCTTCGTGCCTTCGTGTGAACCAAAACTTTCAGCAAGACTGAGCCATCCCCAATCCCCCATCGAAAATGTTAAAGGGGCGTGACTCGTGGCGTCCCCATCCACAGAAAACACCGCTCCCGATTGAAGTGAGAGCAGGAAATAAAATACTTTCCGCAAAGAGGTATTGGGACTCGGCCCGAACGTAACATCGACCTCTTCCCCCCGGCGTTGTTCAACACTGAATGCAAAGAACGGAGGATGCTGCCGCATCCCCCGTTCTCTAGATTCCTTTAAAAGTTAGGCGACGTTGGATTCGAGTTAGCCATGCATGTGAAGGGCATCCCAGTGCCAGTAATACAAGACGGACGCGACGCTGGCTATGAGAAAGACAATCTGCACTACGGTCCAGACGATAAACGCTCGGCGAGTCTTGCGGGTAAGGGTGACTACAGCGTGCGCCAAGAAGCTGCCGAGAAAGAGGAAACTGCTGACTGCCTCCCAAGTCTGTCGGCCCGGCCATGAGTTGTAACCTCCTGGAACAACCACGAAAGCAAGTCCACGAGCGGCACATAGTGGTGCCAGATAAACCATCTTGGATTGTGCTGCGAGTTGGCTATCGCCTGCCTCGACTCTGAAATCAGCGAAGATAGCCCAGACAAGACCGGCGAGAAGCCAGAGAGTCGTGAAGACTAGAATGCGCAATTTGAGCGGCATTGGAGAGTCAGTGTGCGTAGTCGCCTAACATGTAGTTCTGCCTATCTTAGTTAAGTTTTTTATGGATAAGAAACGCAAAATAAAATTGTTACGTCTAAAACGCAAGATTTTCATGGCTGACAAAAGCAGAAATGATTCAAAGTGCGCCCAGACTCCTTGATCGGGTAAGGGAAAGCCATTCGAGAGCGTCATTGTTCCATCTGAAAAGAGCATACCTAGGTGGACTGGATTCGGCGTTATAACTTTTTCCATAACAAGTATTATTCCAAAAAATTTGGGAGCCTGAACATATCGGAGTTCAACTTTTGGGCGGCTGCAGCCCCGTCGATGGCACATTTTAAAGAGCCGCCGGGCCGGTTTTTAGGTGGGGTACAGGGGTAGCAATTCCGAACGTGATAATCAAATGATCCACTAGGAATATAAGCAAGACTAAAATATGAAAAATTCCATTTTTTACCGCGCCTCGTGGTTCGCATAGGACAAAGGCGGTTGACGATTCTTATTGATCGCGGGCGACTCTCCGCTAATTGTTTCACATATGAGTTGGGTTTATTTATTATTAGCTGGGATGCTTGAAATTGTTTGGCCTGTCGGAATGAAAATGTCGAATGGCTTCACCCGCCTTTGGCCCACAGTACTTACACTGCTGTCCATGACTGTCGCGTTTTATTTGATGAGCCTTTCACTCCGCACCATTCCCATGGGAACAGCGTATGCCATCTGGACCGGTATCGGCGCAACGGGGGCTGCCATCATCGGTATTTATTTTTATGGTGATTCCAGTTCCCCTGCTCGCATTTGTTGTCTCGCCTTGATTGTTGTAGGCATTGTCGGCCTCAAGCTCACCGACAAACCAACCGCAGAGGTGAAGGTGGAGTCCAAAGAAATTAAAAAACATTAAGGCCCGTTTTCATGGGCATTTGTTCGTTTTTTTGAAAATGGACCTCCTAGTGTAATCCGTCATAAATCTAGGAACATATCGGGAATGAACGCGGGGGTAGCTCCGCAACTCTGAGATGCGTCGCAAGAACTCGTGGGCATCAAACTCTTTTAAATTGAGGCGCAACCCCAAAGGGGTTGCGCCATAAGATTGCACCTACAATTAACCTCATCGAAATAACGCGGACCGTGCAAAATTTGATAAGTTACGTTCTGTTTGACGGACTACACTAGCTTTGAGTGGATGCTTGTTTTTGATCATTACCTCCTATGAATGAGGCATTTTTTATATGGAACATGCGAGTCCCATGCAAGTTTGAAAACTAAGCACAGGAGTGAGCCTCAAGCCGAAGCGCCATTACGAACTTATTGGTAATAGCGCCAATTCACGTCGGGGAAAATATTATCGCGCCACTCGAGGCCTTGAAGGAACTTCTCGTCGATGTTGTTACTCTTAATCTGTTCGTAAAGGCGGTTGAAACGGAGAATATGATCTTTAGTGCGTTTAGTAGCGTAATGCGGAGCAGTGCCTGTTTTCATCAGGAACGCCCAGTCACTTGATTGAGCTAATAATAATTCACGGGTCAATTGTTTCAGGGCGCGTTCCATCTGACCATACGCGTTTGGATACTGGCGCGCCACTTCTGTCATGCGCTGCGCGGCGACGTGAAGATGCGGGTAAACCCAAGCGTTCGATCCTTCGAGCCACACTTCCCAATAACCTTTGTTCCCCCAAGACGAGGCGCTTGGTGTCGAGACTTGGTGGGTATCGTAAATGCGCAAGTAATCGGCGGGTGTCGTCAACTGGTAAACCTGCTGATCAAACACCGATTTACGAATAAAGAAATTAAGGAACTCTGGTCCTTCAAACCACCAATGCCCGAAAAGCTCAGCATCGTAAGGAGAAATCACGATAGGTTCGCGACCGAGCACACCATTCAAGTGCTCAATTTGGCGTTCACGATTAAACATGAAGTTGGCCGCGTGCGACGCCGCAATGTCCCGAGCCACATAAGGATTGTAAGGCTCTTTGGCTTGTGTGGGTCCCGTGATACGACAATATTTTACCCCTGTAAACTTACGTATTCCTTCGGGTTGGATGTACGGTTTTATGTAATCAAAATCCAAATCAAACCCGATGTCCCGATAGAAATCACGATAGTTCGCATCGCCCGGATACCCTTCATCCGCGCTCCACACCTGTTTACTCGATTCCGCATCACGCCCAAAAGCGGCGGGACCTGAGCGCGTAAAGATCGGGGCATAAATCCCATGACGAGGACGTGGATCGGCAAACATAACCCCGTGTGTATCCGTGATAAAATAACGGATCTCAGCTTCTTGAAGGAATTTTTCTACGCCTGGGTAATACGCACATTCCGGGAGCCATATGCCCCGAGGTCCCATGCCAAAACATTTTTCGTAGTGATCACGTGCAAGCATGATCTGCGCGCGGACTGCCTCTGGGTATTCTTGCATCAAAGGCAAGAACCCGTGCGTCGCACCGCAAGTGATGATTTCCAGCTTCCCAAGGTCTTGGAACTTTTTGAATGCGCTGATGAGGTTGCATCCATACTGATCCATGAAAATTTGCCGGGAATCTAGAAATCTACGGTGATAAAACCATGCAAGTTCGTTATGCGCTCTATCGAAACGGGTACGCTCGGTTTCTTTCCAAGTCAGTTCCAAAAGCTTATTGATATGCCTCACATAACGCTCTTGTAACAGAGGGTCCAAAAGCATCGATGCCAACGGTGGCGTAATCGACATGGTCAGACGGAAGTCGATCCCGTCTTTGACCAACCCATCCATCATGGAGATGAGCGGAATGTACGTTTCTGTTATGGCCTCATAAAACCAATCTTCCTCCAAGAAGTCTGGATACTCCGGATGACGGACGAAAGGAAGATGAGCATGGAGAACTAACGCAAGATAACCTTTAGGCATATGAAATTAATTTCAGCTGACGAATAAAAACATGAATTAAGCTAGTTTCCCAACGGGCTTTTCGAAATTCGGATCTTGAGGGTGTGTTCCCACGTCCCCACTGAGATCAGTCATTCGTAAAAAGGACAAAAGTGCGCTCCGTGTCTCAACCTTGTCTGGCGAAGTGGCTTCAACAGGAATGTGATATTGTCCCTCAGGGAATGACCAATGGAACGAAAAAGTTCCATCCTTGCGAATATCGATATCTTTACCAGCAATCCTTAACTGCGCTTTAGGATCGGTGGCTCCGTAAATGATCAACTCAGCGTTGACGTTCATCCAAAAATTACGGTCTGTAGGCGCACCAAACGAGGCACCCATGGGACTTGACCAGCTACTCATGTTAAGACCGCTGGAAGTTTCTGTCAGGATACGCTTACGCAACCATTCGGTAATTTCAAATGAACCCATCCAGACCTTGCGCATGAGATCGTTGCCCAAGAGACCCACGAGCGCTTGCTCCTGTTCTGGGCTCCACTGCCCGGCAAGGACCTGGGCGCGAAATGGAAATGGATAACCGGTTTCCTGCAATCGTGCGATCGCATCGGCCAACTCTTCATCCTGTTCAATGAGTCCTTTTACAAGGTCCATCAACTGGCGGAATGTAAAATGCATGGGAATCGTTGCAAAACGCACACGTGTATTCGGCGAAACGTTGTCCCGTGGCGTGGTTGTGTAGCCAGATCGAGAAATCACCTCGAACATATGGTCGCCCTGACGATAATAACCGAGCTCAGCGTAAAAGGTCGTGTTAGGGCGTTGAGCGTGGAAATAGTGATTGCGCAAACCTTCGTGTATTTGATTCTGAGTGAGGAGGTTCCCAGATATTTCGTAAATCTTCAGGAACACTTTCCCATCGTGCGCACGGCCAACGAATTCACGGTATTGGTCAGTATTGAGATCCCAATATGCAAAGACCCAATAGGGATCACGAGACGCTAAAAATAATTTTTTTGTACCATAGGAATCCGGCAATTCTCCTAGGTTTTCTTCAATAAAGATCGGTTCCGACTGGTGATCAGGTGGCGGTGTTTGACCAGACTGAGCAAATTTGTGCGCCGTAGTGTCGTAATCGTTGTTGGGCGGGATAACGAATTTATCGAACGCATTCGCTTTTTTTAAGGCTCCCACAGCAGCTTTTGCCGTCGCCTTCTTTGTCGAACTTCGGTCCGAAGTCCGCGTTTGAACGCGTTTTGCGGCCACTGGCGTATTGCCTTTTTTAGGTGCTGTTTTCCGTGAATTATTCTTTTGCATGATCCCTCTACTCTCAGTATTTAGGATGGTTTTAGTTGGTTTCCAAGGGTGATGCGCTATCTCACCACCGAGTGACGTAAACTTTCAAGAACCCTTTTAGGATTATAAAAAGCCCGCTGATAGCAAGCCGGATGCCACAATCCAAATCCATTACATACGAATTATGCCTTCATGCCAAACCTTTTGTACAATAAAGGCGAAGATTCCTTTAGTTGCTATGTTTTAACCAAAAAATCACTTGTACGGCACCAAATTGAAATGCCCCATCCTAATGTATTCCAAGCATGGAATAGTCAATCTTTTCTGTGTTTCCCCCCTCAATCTAAGTGAATCTGTCGATTAAAGGGGACGGACACAGAGAATTTCACGCGGAGGCGCGGAGATCGCGGAGAGATTAAAGATTAAAGGGGACGGACAAATTATTGGTCCGTCCTTTGAATTTGTGCGTCCCTTCGGATTTTCGGATTCTGATGAATTTTTGTCTCACACGAAGGCACGAAGGTTAAAGAGGGAAAAGTTAAAGCTTAAAGGGGACAGACAAGTTATTAATTTTTTAAAAGCAATTTTCCACGCTTTAACCCGCCCCCTCAGAGGCCTGCCGCCAATGTGGCATTACTACCTGCTCGTGCTTCTTACCCTAAAATCTGCGTGAATCTGCGGTTCCTTAGTCCCTTTTGCACCTTTTCGCGGCGAAGTCCCGAAGACGTGTGGGTATGGCTCAGCTCTTAAAAAAAGCTGCCATTGAGGGAGACGGGGGGCTTGAAGGTGATCAACTCTTGTTTGCCGTTGCGGAAGACGTTGAACTCAATTTTGGGTCGCTCGATCCCTGAACTCGCGGTGGCTTTAGCATAGAATTCGGCAAAGTTTTTAAGGTCACCGTTCAGATTTTTCCCATTGATGGCCAATATTTTATCTCCGGACTTAAGTCCAGCACCAGCAGCACGGCCATCCGTGTCAATGGCGAGGATGGTGACGATATCGCCTTGTTGAGCGAGGAGTAATCCTTCAAAAAAATTAAAGGGGACGCTACGCACCTCTTTAGAAGCAAGATCAATGTAACTCAAATCGAGCGACTGATCGTGGCTATGGTCCAAGGCTTCGAGAAATATTTTTTTATCAGTCCACACCACCTCTTCCATGCGTCGTTTGGTGGCCTGTTCCTTAGGAGTTAAGGCATCCTTTTTTGTTTTAATTTTATTTTTGTTACTGGTGTAGGCCTGTTCCATTTGTTTTTCAGCGGCGACAATGCGCACATCCCGGTCACCTGAGAGCGGTGCTGCGTAAAGATTCCGGAGTGTGGTCCCCCGCTCCAGCACGAGATTGTCGCCGATCAAAATCGTTTGAAACAATTGAACACCTTCCTTCGATTGAAAAATGGGGAAAACCTTACTCAACGTGGGGCTCATGGGTTTCGCGCTCGGGGTCTGAGCGCCAAGAGTTAGAAGCATCAGAAGCCAAATGAAGGGGGTGTATATTTTCATGGGGTATGGGGCATGTCAGGGTTTGAAATCCAGGCAAGGGCTTTGTCGTAACTCCGCCTTTGAAGATAATGTTCCAGCTGGCTATCTAATTGCCCCGCATGGGTTTCCTTGAAACTGTCAATGGCTCTTAATGCGTCTGCTATGCCTACAGCAGACGTCTGGCCTGTTCCGGAAACCTCGTAAAAATGGATCAATAATTTTTGGAGCTCTTTAATTCGGGGGTCACTCATTTGTATGGTTATATCATTTATTTAGCACATGTAAAACAGCGTGTGCCGCGCGTCCGGCTGCTCCAGGTTCACCTAGTTTTAATTTAACTTCGCTCAAACCTTTACACACTTCACTATAATATACAGGGTCTTCAAAAAGTTGCAGGATTTCCTTTGATATTCCTTCAACCGTCACATCGTGATGCTGTAATTCTCTGACCACTTGCCTCTGACCTAATAAGTTCACCATCGAATAATACGGCAGCTTTACCAATAATTTCGCGATCCAGTAGGTGACCGGGTTCATCCTATAAACAATCACTATCGGCAATCCTAAGGCAGCACACTCAGTAGAAACAGTTCCAGAAACGACAATCCCAGCGAAACTTTGCCTAATCACTTGATAGACATCCCCAGTAACGACTCGGCAACGGTCTTTAAGCTGCGGAAATGTTGCGAGAATACCTTCAATCTGAAGCGCTGTGTTCTCGGACACGGCGGATATGGAAGCCTGCACTTCAGGTACGCGAACCGATATCTTTTCAAAAGCACCCAGCATCACTTTTAAATTTTTCTGAATTTCGGTGCGCCGACTTCCGGGCAATATGGCGAGCGTCTTCCCCGACCTCACCGATTCGGGAAGCGTTGATATTTTATCCATCATCGGATGACCCACGAACTCCACACGTAACTTTGGGGTGTAATTTGCAAACCACTCCTTTTCGAAGTGGTACACCGTCAGCAACAGGTCGAGATGCTTCTCCATCGCTAATGCGCGTTTTGGTTTCCACGCCCACACCATAGGCGCGATAAAATAGATGATTTTCATCTCTGGGAACAATCGTTTCACGGCCTTCATAAACCGCAAATTAAACCCGGGATAATCAATAAGCATGAGCGCATCAGGCTTGGATTTTTTCACTTCTTCCAATAAAAAATCGAAAAAACCTTTAAACTTGGCAAACTGCTTCGCGACCTCGACGAAACCCATGATCGCATGCGGGACAAGGTCGAGACACTGATTCTGCCCCGCGAGTTTTAAGGCTGTCCCGCCCGCCCCAAGGACTTCGATGGATGAATCAAGGGTATGAATAGCCCGAACCACGTCGGCCCCCAACTGGTCGCCGCTTGTTTCTCCCGCAATGAGAAACACCTTAACTGACAATGGCATCCCCTTGTGCATTGACCTCAAACGCGTAAAGGCTGATCCCATGTTTCCGGGCGAACCCAAACATCTCGTCTTTTTCCAGCAACAACGTTTTACCCGATTCCATAGCCAAAACTCTGACGCCCGACTCTAACGCAATATCCATCGTTTTCATTCCCATGACCGGCACGTCATATCGAAAATCGTGATTTGGTTTACTTACCTTAACTAGGACGACCTTACCTTTGCCAATCTTGCCTCCGCGCAGCATCGCATCGTTTGTGCTCTCAAAAGCTTCGACCGCAAGAACCGTCCCTTTCTTAACTACGACAGTTTGGCCAATTTCCATTGCACTCACCGATTTCGCAATACGCGCACCAAAAATCACATCTTCCTTTTCAGAACCGGAAAGAGAAGGCCCCGCGATAAGGCCCAGTTTTGCTAAATGGTCCTCTAGAAACCTTGTTGCAGGCACGACAGTGACGCCGTCTTTTTGCAACTCATTGACCGTCCCGCCAAAAATGGTTTCTGCATTCCGCTCCTTCATTTTGATCAGTGCAGCTAAAGCTCGGAAATCAGGCCGTACGTCCCATAAATTTTGAAGGCTGATTTGTCCCACCATCGCCACTTCGGTGACGTTCCGGCTGGTGAAAATTTTGATCATCTTTCCCAATTGGCCCACCCTGATCCACACAACTTCATCGGCGACCGCCGAGATGCTCGGATCGGTTTCACCCTCAAAGGCAGCTACGACAACGCGCCGGACACCTTGGGCTTTTGCGGCACGCGCCATTAGTATCGGATACAATCCATTGCCGGCTATTATTCCAAATGATTCCATTTTATAATTCAGAAGGATTTAGACTCAAGCCACCGGATAAGGCAATGAGGATTCAATCGTCAGTTCCTTTTGTTTATTAAAGAGCGCGTGGAAGTCGGGTTAAATTTATAATCCTGTTTAGCGACATTTTGACTGGAGGAATAAGATATAAAATAAACCGATTTTCCGGCGGCCACCGCCATGGCTTTAGGTTTTCCAGGAGCATCGAGCCAGCAAGCGCGGGAGGCGAAACAATCGAAAGCTTTTGCGATCCCTATCGCCGTTATATCCTGAGGCTGGACTGATTTTGAAAATCCGTTGCTCGAAACATATATTTTCCGATCTTTCTCGTAAGCCAAAACCGCATGGTTATCCATGTCATTGCCTACTTGCAACAATCGTGTCCACTTGACCGTTTTGTCCATCTTCAAACGAGCTTGGTCCGACAATGCCATGAGCAGACAATCATTGGCCGGGCTGATTCGAAGGGAAGCGCTGGATCCCTTTTCAGCGGGTATTGGGACAAGCTTAGCGGACTTCACGTTATCAACGATAATCCCCGCCATGATGATGGGTTTAGAATCTTTTCCCACAAACAACCGGCGCGACCCATGATCCCTGTCGTAAAACCACAATTGCCGAGAGGCTTCGAATAAGAACACCCGTTGCGCACGACCATCCTTAAATTGAATATCCAAATACCGCGGCCACACCGTTGAAGGCAATCCAGCACTCGCACGTGCAGCGACAGATGCGCCCGCCACCTCCGATGCATTTAAAGTCAAACTACTCTGCAACAGTCCAAACAGAATCACGATCGACTTCAGCATGCCGAGCAAGCCAAAAGAGGTTCGAGACTGTTTAAATGAAATGAGGGGGCATTCAGAAAAACGGGTCATAAAGGGGGGATTTAGGGTTCCTTTATCTCAATCCTTTTTAACAATGGGTCAACCGGAATTTTAAAAAGAATATCAACCGCCATTTGTTGTGTCACCGGATCAACGTAGTCGGGCAGAACTTCCACCAACGGTTCAAGAACAAATCGACGCAACATCATTCGAGGATGCGGGAGGGTCAACAGCGTACTTACCCTCTGCTGCTGGCCCCAGAAAAGAATATCCAAATCAACAGGCCGAGGAGAATTGCGATCCCTGACTTCAGGCCTGCCGCGTTGTTTTTCGTATTCCTGCAATGTGATAAGGACTTTTGTCGGCTCCATGTTGGGGTCAACTAATGCAACGGCAACTGCGTTCACGAAATCGGGCGAACCTGGTGGGCAATCAATGGGAGACGATCGATACAAAGCTGAACCCCTCCAATTTGAAAACCCCTTCAAACCGTGTAAAAAATCCAAAGCCTTGAGCACTTCCCCGATAGAATCTTCGAGATTACCTCCCACCCCAAAACCAACATAAAGATCGTCATCTGACATGAATGGATTGTGCTCAGAACCATTGAGAAGATCAAACCTAGCTTGGTAAAATCTAAAACCTGCTAGTGTAGTCCGTCATAAGTGACGTAACTTATCGAGTTTTGCGCGGCCGCGTTTCACTTTTTCCAGAATATCCTCTGCGGTGGCGGTCCAAATCAAA
>JAWXCD010000008.1:0-27369 GCA_034440535.1 Verrucomicrobiota bacterium
TGTCCATTTTGCTCGGGGATGTCGTATGGGTTGGGCGATGTTGTGATGGCATTGGTGACCTCAGGTTTATCTTTTGGCTTTTTGAGATGGATAATCACCGCAAAGGTATGGACACTTAAACAACTTATTCTGTAGCCGTGGCTATGGGATAAGTTGTATTTTTGGGCCGTATGACTTGGAGAGTAACGGGATTGGCGTCGACGGGTTATTTGGCTGGATCCGGTGGAGGTGAAGTGGAATTTGGGTGATTAGGGAGAAAGTCTGAATCGCTGCGCCAGTGGGGTTGGAGGAGGACGCGATTGACTGATCGTGGGAAACAAAAATACCGGTTAAACATGCATTTGCATTAAGAGATGACAGGTGTCATTCTTGTAGACCATGAATGATGCGGTGGTACCTGTTTTAAATGAATCTTTGCTGGTAAAATATGCTAAGTCGGGTCCTCGGTATACGAGTTACCCGACGGCGCCTCAGTTTCATGAGGGGTTTACGGAGGATTCATTTATCGCCGAAGTCCAGCGTACAAATGCCGCGCAACATCAGGCTCCGGTTTCGTTATATTTTCATTTACCCTTTTGCAAATCAGTCTGTTTTTTTTGCGGATGTAACGTGACGTTCACAAGCGACCGCAAACGCCCCGCGCCTTATATCCAATTGCTTCTGCAGGAAATGGACCTTGTCCTTCGACACATGAAGCCTGGTCGAAAGGTCGTTCAACTGCATTGGGGAGGAGGGACTCCCACATTTTTTGCGCCTCCCGAATTGGCCCAATTGTTTGGCGAAATTCGCGCGCGATTTGAGTTAGATAAGAATGCCGAAGTCGGGGTTGAAATTGATCCAAGAGAAACAACGGCCGCACACCTAAAAACCCTTTCTACGTGTGGGTTTAACCGACTTTCTATG
The DNA here is from genome assembly GCA_034440535.1 of Verrucomicrobiota bacterium. Lineage (GTDB taxonomy): Bacteria > Verrucomicrobiota > Verrucomicrobiia > JAWXBN01 > JAWXCD01 > JAWXCD01. Next base: position 904 of record JAWXCD010000008.1, read on the forward strand.
GGCGTCCAGGATTTTGACGCACAGGTTCAAGAAGCCGTTAACCGGATTCAACCTGAGTCTTTGACCCGCTCCACAATTAAGGAAGCAAGGGACTTAGGGTTTACCAGTATCAACGTCGATCTTATCTACGGATTACCTTACCAGACTCCAGAAACTTTTGAGCGTACAATCCATACGATTATCGATTTGAGCCCAGACCGCATTGCTCTTTTTAACTTTGCGTACTTGCCAGAAATGATACGTCATCAAAAGGCCATTAAATCGGATGCTTTGCCATCGAGTCAGGCAAAGATGACTATATTGAACCATGCCATCTTAACCCTCACCTCAGCAGGGTATCGTTATATTGGGATGGATCATTTCGCCAAACCTACCGACGAAATGTGCGTCGCGCAGGATAACGCGCAACTCTATCGAAACTTTCAAGGTTACTCAACGCATGCGGGCTGTGATTTGTATGCCTTCGGGGTTTCGTCGATCAGTCAAGTGGGGAACACCTATTCGCAGAATTATAAGAACATCCACGATTATGAGAAGGCTGTCTCAGCTGGTCATATCCCAGTCCAGCGCGGAATAAGTCTTTCCGCAGATGACCTCATTCGGCGCGAAGTCATTATGACATTGTTATGCTCTTTCATGGTCGATAAGGCTGCATTCGAAAAGAGCTCAGGTATTGCTTTTGACGAATATTTCGTAGATGCCCAGCGTGAAATCAATGAGTTAATAGCTGATGGACTCTTGATTGAGAAAGGAAGCGTGTTAGAGGTGACTCCAGTCGGACGACTCTTGGTCCGTAACATCGCGATGGCTTTTGACACTTATTTGAAAAAAAACGCGGAAGCGAAATTTTCGCGTACGGTGTAACTATTTAAGTTTCTACACTTAACAAAAGACTTACACACTTTTCTTGGATTGTTCCAATTGTGCACTGCGTTTGCAGAAAAAAGCTCCGGCCGGAGGTTCAGAGGGCATGAGAGCGTCGCTGAGTAAGTGGTTGTCGAGAACTTTAAAGAAATCTGATTCAGTGACCGCACGCCGCATTTCGTGGAGAAAAGCATCATTTTGGTCGATCCCCTGCGCGATGAAGTTCATATATTTTTTCATCTTTGCAACGTGTGACGTCTCGGGTAGTTCTTCGATGACTGTTTCCTTATACAAGACATGGACGTATGAATGGAGATCACGCAATGTGGGTCGGGTCGACACGTGGCCACTCTCGTAAAATTCGGTAATTTGTTTAAAAATCCAAGGGTTACGAATCGCGCCCCTGCCGATCATGAGCCCCGCCGCACCTGTGCGAGACATCGTATCGAGAGCTGCATCGACTGAGACGACGTTTCCGTTGGCAATCACGGGACAAGCCATGGTCTCAACTGCCGACTTAATCTCCTCGTAATGGACTTCGGTCCGATACATTTCCAATACCGTCCTTCCATGAACCGTAAGCATATCCGGGCCACACTCGTGATACAGACTCAGTAAGCCTGGGAATTCCGCGATCGATTCCGAACCCAAACGTGTTTTGACAGTAAATGAAGCCACGTTTTCTCTTAACGCTTTAAGAATTTCCTTAATTTCATGAGGAAATTTAAGAAGACCGCCTCCCGCTTTTTTACTGCAAACAATGGGCGCGGGACAACCAAGGTTCAGATCAATTCCCGTTACATTTTCTTTCTCCAACAACTTCGCTGTGCGTAAAAGGGAAGGGATATCTCTCCCAATCATTTGCGCGATGACTGGTTTGCCCGTAGGATTTTCGCGGATGGCTTTTAGGATATGACGTTCGGGTCTTGAATCGATGTGGACGCGTAAGTACTCCGTAAAATAGACATCAGGCCCCCCGTAAACCTGCATGACCTTCCAAAAAGCCAGGTCCGTGACATCCTGCATAGGCGCAAGAATAAGGACTGGTCGGGTCTTTGGAAAATGATCAACAAGCCGCATGACTATGAAATCACAGCTTGGTGACTTTTTCCCAACTCAATTGGATTTCTTTGCGCAGATGCACAGCGTCCTCCCAACTTGGCGGGAAACACGACAGGCCGTATCCTCCCGGAATGGGCCCCATTTCAGGGACAACAAAAAGTTCGCGGTCAGGGTTGGTTTTATTTCCCGCCCACCACATCTCCAAGGTTTTTTCAAGGAAAGGGAGCCACTCGGTCATCTCCAAAGAAAGGTTTCCCTTACCATCGGTGACCGGCACTTGACAATGCTGACCATTAAACGGTCTCAGATGAAACTGTTGCGCACGCTCTACAAGGTCAGGGCGAAGCAGAAGCCGTTGCCAAAAAGGAGGGAATAAATGTTTAATGACCGCGAGATGCGAGAAATCCCAAGTGATAGGCAATAGCTCGCCCGTTACACGAAAATAGGCATCAGCAAGGGCGTACGTTTTTTCGGGAGTTTCAGTTCCCGTGTCACGATGCACCTCGACCGCCGCCTCAACGTTTAATGCTTTGGCCTCTTCGATAAGTTTTACGGCGAGCGGCACCATAATTTCGGTGGGCGTGTTTTCATCGCCCAATTGGACGTTGATATGGTACGCACCCAGGTCTTTGTTCCTTTTAAGGTTCTCACGGATGTTCTTATAATTTGCCGTCGAAAAGTAACCAACTAATGATAACTCCAACCGGTCACAGATGCGTTGGGTCTCCTCATCCAAAATGAAAGTAATGCCATCAAACCCCGCTTCTTTTACGGCCTCCAATTGACGTTCACGGGACCACATGGTGGAGGCGGTAGGATAGTTTCCAAACGACCAGAGATTGGCAATGTGTTTGAGCTTAGGCATATGATTATGAATTTTCGGGTAATTAAATGTTAGCCCAGGCTTTATCTTTCATTGAATCTAATAAGCCGTTCAAACAGCGCTGGGCAAGGATTCCGTCGTCAAAGGAAGGATACTCGATTTTTTCTCCGCGCAACAATCGAGCAAAAACTTCCTGGGTTGATTTCGGTTGCCGATTTTTAAAACCTGAAGGAATGGAGATTTGAGGGAAGTTTTCAATGTTCCATGTATCGTAGAAACTCAGACTTTTGCCTGCGTACAGAGAAATATGATCCCCTGTTTCAGAGCAGACACGGAGCACTCCCCGGTCACCCGAGATTTCAATATGAAAGTTGTTCCCGTAACCAGGAATCACCTGGCTTGTTTCAAACGTTCCGATAGCGCCTGACTCGTATTGGATTAGGAACGAAGCGTTAGTATCAGTGGTCACTTTTTGCTGTTTTCCCTTGATATCTTTTTTTGTCGGAATCAGCGTTTGAGCAACCCCAACGAGTCGGAGCGGTTTTTCGTCCGTAATATAAGAAGCCGCATCAATCATATGCACACCCAAGTCACCCATGGCGCCAAACCCGGCCAAGGTGACATCGTTACGCCACGTGTAGGGAGTGGCCTCGGCCCCCAGAAAACTTTGAAGATAAGAAATGTTCATCCGCTGAATTCGACCCAGTTCTCCCAAGCGCACGATCTCGCGCGCAAATCGAAAGGCGGTAAAGTAGCGATACGAAAAATTAATGAATCCAAATTTATTGGCCTTCCGTCGCGCCTTCTCCATGTCGAGTGCTTCGTCGAGGGTCATGGCCATCGGTTTTTCGCACAACACATGACACCCAGCAGCTAGGGCTTTTTTTGTAAGGTCAATGTGCGCGATATTCGGACTGCAAATGATTGCAAAATCAGGTTTTGTTTTGGTAAGGAGTGCGACGGGGTCGGTATCAATTTCAGCCGCAGGGAATTTTTGTTTCCAACTTTGCAACCCTTTAGGGGATACATCCTGAAACCCGACCACGGAGACATTCGGTTCCTCTGCAAACTTTGATGTGTGCTGAGTCGCGATTCCGCCCGCCCCTAGGCAAACATAACGTAGTGGTTTCATATGTTGATTAAAGAGCCGCGTTCACAGCTTTCACCCGTGGGTCGGATGAGCTGAGTGGCAATACCGTCCACGTTTCTTTGTGAACGAGAGCGAACCCGGGCGCTACTTTTTTTAATGGACTGAGCGTTTCAAGTTCTAAGAACATGTCGCACGTATAAATTTCTAAACCAGAGTTATCGTCCGGGTACACTTCCGCTCCCAATGTCTGGGGAGAAACGTTCTTAATCAAAACTTCGTTGCCCAACGCATAAGCCGCCCAACCTGCATTTGCGCTAAACCCCAGCTTATAGGGGCCATTACATTGTGTTTCCTGTTTGATCGTTACAAAGTCTTTGGCAAAAAAACCGCGCTTATCTGACAGGTCGGTATAAGGCCATACGGTCATCACGCGATCATTTAAATATTTGTTGGTACGAATGCGCCCTTCAAAAGGGACATAAGCCTTGCCCCCTGCCGCAAGTACGGTCAGGCACCAATTAGAAAATTCTACATCCCACGGATTGTCGTTGTACGTCCGATGAACGAGTTCAATCACGGGCTGAGTAGGATGCACGATGATCTCGATTTCTTTGCGTAACCCAGTCGACTTTTCGACCGCTTGACGTGCGACAATTCCTCCATTTAAAGGAATGATTTCAACCGGATCATTATCGGGCGCGTAAGTCCGGGGTTCAACCTCTGGCGAGTGCCACAGGCGATGTCCGCCGAAGATATTCCATTTCTCGCCACCCTTAACTCCCTTTTGGTCGGGATGATGAAACATGAACTCGCGGCCCTCTTTACCTTTCAAGGAAATGAGCCGTGGCCCCACTGATTTTGTGACGATCAATTGCAAATGTTCATTGGAAAGCTCGACGGCATTCCAACCATTAAAGGTGATTTCTTTCATGCGTATTTATTAGGGTTTAAGAGTTCGTGTTAGATTGGTGTGTCTAGATATCCGGTCAAGTTTAGTGGCTGTCCGAGAATGAGGTTTCCTTAGTCCTAAAGCCAGTGCCCCATTTTGTTCCGTTTGGTAAGGAGATAATTCCTGTTGTGCTTCTGGGGTTTTGTTCGAATCGGAACCTGTTCGACAATCTCAAGTTGGTACCCTTGGAGGCCCACAACCTTTTTGGGATTGTTGGTCATGAGTCGCAGTTTTCTGACCCCTAAGTCGTGAAGGATTTGTGCGCCCAACCCGTAATCCCGAAGGTCAGCGGGAAAACCAAGTTTTAGATTGGCTTCAACTGTATCGAGACCTTTTTGCTGAAGTTTGTAGGCCTTGATCTTTCCCGGCAACCCAATCCCGCGTCCTTCTTGGCGCATGTACAAAAGAACGCCTGATTTCTCCCGTGCAATCATCGACATCGCATCGTGCAGTTGATTCCCACAATCGCACCGCTGCGAACCAAAAACATCCCCTGTCAGACATTCACTGTGTACCCGAACAAGAGTCGGTTTTGATTTTGAAATTTTGCCTTTCACTAAAGCGAGGTGGTATGCGTTATCAGTCACAGACCGGTAAAGGTGCAGGTCAAAGTTACCGTAGTCCGTGGGCAACTCCACTTCCTCGATCTTTTCAACTAACTTTTCTTTGGTGCGACGATATTTGATGAGTGACTCGATCGTGCACATTTTGAGTTTGTGCACTTTTTTAAACTCGAGCAGGTCAGGTAACCGTGCCATTTCACCGTCGTCCTTCAAAATTTCGCAAATAACCCCGGCAGATTTAAGACCCGCGAGGCGCGCCAGATCGATGGCCGCTTCAGTGTGCCCCGCGCGTTGAAGCACTCCGCCGGGTTTTGCTTGTAATGGAAAAACATGCCCGGGCTGTACAAGGTCGTTCGCGACTGATTTTGCACTGGAAATGATCTTGATCGTTTTCGCCCGGTCCGCAGCACTTATCCCCGTTCCGATGCCCAATGCCGCATCGACTGACACCGTGAAATGTGTTCGGAACGATTCCCGGTTTTCTGCCACCATGGAAGGAAGGTTAAGCAGCTTTGCCTGATCCTCAGTGATGGGGGCACAAATCAAACCCCGGCCATACCGAGCCATAAAGTTAATGGATGACGCGGTCACTTTTTCCGCAGCCATAACGAGGTCACCTTCGTTCTCGCGGTCGGCGTCATCAGTCACAATCACCATCTTCCCGACACGAATGTCTGCAATGACTGATTCAATGGAGTCAAATTCAAATAACGGTTTACGCTTCAAGGGATGTAATAAGTAAGTGAGAATCCCGTTTCGTGCAAGCACAGGGATGATTCAAAGTTAAAGGCCAAATGAGTGATTGCCTCATGGGTACGGGCGGGCAATCGGTATTCTAAATATCAAAATGCCCCGACCACTTTTCCCCAGCTTCTAAGGGCACCTCAAAAAGATGATTTTTAGCATCAAAGTGAGCGATAACGCCATCGTCCCGGGTTAAGCTTAGCTTCAACTTCGACCAAGAGTCATGAATCCGAAGTGAACCCTGCTTCTTTGCTTGAATGTGCAAATCGACCCGTAGTTTTGATTTTGCTGCGGAAACCAATATTCCCCCTGGAAGCCTGAATTGATGGAACCGAGCGGACCTTGTTAAAGGGACAGCAGGAAACAGCCGTAGGATACCGGACGTAAACTGAAGCATCATTTCTTGAAGGCCCGCCGGAATGCCAAGCATCGCTTCGCCTTGGAAGAGAGGCCCTTCCTTCTTACCCGTGTGGTTGTGACTCGAGATAAGCCCAAGGTAAGTATAGTGAGCCAGATAATCGGCCAGAATTTTTTCTGCTTCCTCAGCGAACCCGACCCTCGCACACAAAGGCACCTGCCATGCAAGGGACCATCCGGTGAAGAGTTCGTCACCATAACTCCAGAACTCGCGTAAAGAACGGCGGGCCAATTCCAAATCCTCTGCGTTGCTGTTGAGATGAAGCTGTTCGCATGGAAAAATGGCGGATAACCGGCTGGCATGCCGATGACACCATTTAAACTGACCTGGCTGATCACCATGGGGGAAGAAACTGATTTGATGGTCTATAAGCACTCCATCGAGAGTCGGGAGCTGGGGCAAGTGCTCCCGCATATATTCCAAACCGTCAATCTCTGCGTCCCATATTTTTAAATGGCGCGCCGCTTCTAAAGTATGATCAAGTAAGTCCCGAATGAAGGCCACATCGACGGCCGGATTGCGTCCCGGAACAACCACTCCACCTTGTGCTTCAGCCAGTTGCTCGGGCGCGTGACTCAGCTCAATATTATAAATTTGGTTATTATCGACGACCATGATGGACTTATAAAAAGCGCAGCATTCTAACAGGAATGGAAACGCGTCATCGCGAAGATACTGTTCATCGCATGTGGCTTCATAATGCCACCAAACTGATTGTGCCGCCCATGCAATACAACTTACTTCAACGTCGAAAGCCCAGCCCCCAAGGGACCGTCCCAGCCAATCAACCGCAAAAGATATCGCGACGCCGTCTGCTGAAAATTCTTCTTTCGCAAAACGACGGAGTTGCTCCCGCCAATCGTGGATCAGGCATCGGACCAACGCGGCCTGAAGCTCTGGATGGTTGGCCCTGGTCGCTGACCAATGACTTTCCTGAACGTTCACATTAAAATGATAGTCGGTGTGCCAGGGTGGAATTTCGAATTGATTCCAAATCCCTTGAAGATGCGCCGGGGAAGTATGCGGACGAGTGGCGCAAGCTAGCGCGTAGGTTCCGAAATACCAGAGCCTCCCAAAATCTTTGTTAGCGTAATCAATCCAACATTTGCTCCAGAAACTGCGCCACCATTCGATGTGCGATTGTTCATCAAGAGCATGAGTTTTTGTCACTTGAGCAACCGATTTGGAGTCGCGTGCGGCGTACATTTTGACAATGAGCCGGGCAGGGCCTTTCTCCCCTCCGAAAGCCAATGTGCCCGACAAACCGTGAGGACTTGCAGAAGCCTCAAACCCGGATTCAGCTGAGATTTCAACGCTGTAGTGGTCTGTGGGGTTTAACTTGTGATGCATGACCGCGCGCACACCCAAATCGAATTCTTCAATAGAATAAGTTGGAACCGGAAGCTTCGACATTCCCGATGGACGTGCATACTGCCATTTAAGGCATTGAGCCCCTGTGCTGGAGAGCTCAACAATCAAGGCATTCGCATCGGCGTGTACATAGGTTTTAATCGAGATGGGCCGATAATCCATGCCCCACCAGTTTCCACAGGGAGAAGGCTCAGCTAAGATTTCACATTGGCCACGCGAGTAAGAAAGGCGTTGATCAAAACGAATGGAAGGTTGACCCCTCAGCAGATCGATATCCAGAGCCCCGCAGGCAAGTTGAAAAATCTGGTCAGTGTTTGGATAAGGGGGTGTACCTTTGTTTTTAATATTCCACAGAAATTCACGCTCCCCCTTCATGACACGTCTTACGGCGTCAGGGTAATCGAGGGCCCACCGATTCCCGACCTCAGAGATGTGGGTGAGTTCCCAGACGTTATGTTTCGAAAGACCGAGAGAAATGCGGTCAGCATTTCCCCACACCACTGCGCCGATATCCCCGTTCCCAAGCACGTGGCCGTCAGTCCATTCCTGGGCGGGACGAGGAAGAACGTGTTCGTATGTGTCTACAATTGAAAGGGGATCTTGATTAAACGGGTTGGGGTGCATGACTGGGATGGGTCAGGGCTTTCGTTACAATTTAGCTGGATGGTGTTGTAAAGAGTTTCTTGAGGCAATCCAAATTCTTTTTCCACGGTTGAGAATAAAACGGCAATGAATGGGGGCGTGGGGGGTGAAGGGGAGTTTTCGAATCCAGCGAATAATCGGACGCCTATTAAGAACACTACCTTTCCCTTTGCCTTTAAAATCTCAATCGTTATGCTTTGCGGCTCATTTCCCGGAGAAAGTTATGGAAGAAAATTCATTGACCCTACAACGAGTCGAAAAGCTGAACGCCTTGCGCGAAAAGGGAATTGATCCCTTTGGAGGACGGTTTTTGGTGACGCACCTCATTGAGGCTGTGCGGTGTATGTTTGAAGGCAAAACGGAGGAGCAACTGGCAGGAATCCAAGTCACCGTAGCTGGTCGTTTGATGACCCGGCGGGACATGGGAAAAAGTCAGTTCGCCGATTGCAAAGACAGTTCTGGGAGGATGCAACTTTACATCCAGAAAAATGTCATTGGCGACGAACAGTTTGAAGTTTTTAAATCACTTCTTGATCTGGGCGATATTATTGGTGTGACCGCTTCTTTGTTTATTACTAAAACCAAGGAACCCAGCCTCAAAGTCATATCGTACAAGGTCCTGAGCAAGGCTATTCATCCGCTTCCAGACAAATGGCACGGCTTGGCGGATACGGAAATTCGGTATCGCCAGCGCTACTTGGACCTGATCGTTAACGACGGTGTTCGCGATACGTTCCGCAAACGGAGTTTGATCGTTTCAAAAACCCGCAGGTACTTGGAAGAGCGAGGTTTTATGGAGGTCGAAACTCCCATGATGCAATCTATCGCCGGAGGCGCAGCGGCTCGTCCTTTCCAAACTCATCACAACGCCCTAGGGATCGACCTTTTCTTGCGCATAGCCCCTGAGTTGTACCTTAAGCGGTTGCTTGTGGGCGGGTTCGACAAAATTTTCGAAATCAATAGAAACTTCCGGAACGAAGGGATTTCACGCAAACATAATCCTGAGTTCACCATGCTCGAAGCATATTGGGCCTATGCAGATTTTGAACTGATGGCGGATTTGGTAGAAGAGCTGATCACGCACCTGGCGCAGGATGTGATAGGGTCGCTGGTTCTTGAGACCAAAGACGAGAATGGGGTTGTGATTAAAAAAATCGACCTGACCCGGCCTTGGCCAAGGGTGCGTTATAATGACGCCATTAAAAATGTGGCGGGTAATGATTGGTTTACCATTTCGCATGATGAGCGGAAAGAACGCTGTTCGGGATGGGGCATTGAACTATCTGAGCACATGGTTGAGTTCGAGATAACTAACCAAGTATTCGAAAAGAAAGTGGAAGCGGTCACTTTAAACCCCGTTTTTTACACGCATCTTCCCAAAGAATTAGTTCCGTTGGCCCGACAGAACAAAGAAAACCCTGACCTTGTCGATGTCTTTGAACTCGTCATTAATGGCCAAGAAATTTGTCCCGGTTACTCGGAGCTCAATGACTCCATCGTTCAACGTGAACGACTGGAACACCAGGCGGGCGAAGAAAAACAGGACCTCGATGAGGATTTCCTAAATGCCCTCGCGCAAGGAATGCCGCCAGCCGGGGGAATTGGGATCGGTATAGATCGGCTCGTCATGATGCTGACAGGTTCCGAATCCATCAGGGACGTGATCCTGTTTCCATTGTTAAAACCAAAAGGTTAACGCACGACAATTAAGGGAAAACGTATGAACCTGCCTTATCCCCTTTTCCTTGCGTTACGATACCTGCGCCCCAAGCGGACGTTCATTTCAATCATCACGATGATTTCAGTCATCGGCGTGACATTGGGTGTGGCGGTATTGATTGTTGTTATCTCGGTGATGACCGGGTTTCGGGAACAAATCCGGAAACAAATCCTGACAATGACACCGGAGATCACAATTAGTAATGGTTCCATCATCCAGGATTATCAAGACGTTATTAAAACTGTTCGGGCCGATAAGGAAATCACCGGCGCAGCTCCATTTGTCACCGGGCCCATTCTGATGGAATTTAATAACCGGTACATGACACCGTTTATCCGTGGGATCGATATTGAACAGGAAAAGAAAGTACTCGAAATTGATAAATTTCTCGTCCAAGGCCGCATGGATGCGGGAGACGACGAAATTGTTTTGGGTGATCGGTTAGCTGCGGAGATCGGCATCATTGTAGGTGATAAAGTGACCGTTTTTTCGCCTCGCAACATGTCGCAATTGCTTGCCCGACTTCGGACCAAGAACGGAAAAGCGCAGGTGTCGAAAGATGACGAGATTTATCTGCCGAGCGAAATGGAAGTCGTTGGCATATTTAGCACTGGCGTTTACGACTACGATGTGAGTTTTGCTATGGTCGATTTGGGAACGGCTCAACGTTTGTACGGTTTGGGCTCTGGGGTACACGGCATCGTGCTTAAGACGCGTGATCCCCTTGCAGTCGAACCATTGCAACAACGACTCAACGCACAGCTCCCCCCGCCACTCGTGGCTGAAACATGGATCGACCAGAATCGCATTCGCTTTCAAGCTATCGCGAGCGAAAAAGTCATCATGTTTTTCCTGCTCATGTTTATTGTTCTAGTCGCGGCTTTTGGGATTATGAACACCTTGATTACAGTGGCTGTACAGAAAACCCGCGAGATTGGACTGCTGAAGGCGTTGGGGGCACGCAATAAGGAAGTCACCATGATCTTTGTCTTTCAGGGTTTTATTGTCGGGCTGACCGGAACACTCTGCGGACTCGGCGCGGGTTTGTTCGTCCTACAATTCCGAAACAAAATTAAAGACCTCATCGCCACGGTGTCCGGCTACGAAATTTTCCCCCAACAAGTGTATGTCCTCACGGAAATTCCAGCGGTCATTAGCCCTTCGGATCTTTTAACGATTTCTCTCATAGCCGTTTTCATTTGCACCGCGGCGGGGATTGTTCCGGCTTATTTGGCTTCACGTCTCTCTCCCATTCGCGCCTTGCGTGCAGCAGAATAGAAGTTCGAGAAATTGGTTTAGTCTTTATAGTTTACCCTGACCAAATAAAGCCCATCGGCAGGGGCGGTCATGGGTGCTTCGGAGCGGGACTTCGCATTGATAATCGTGATGACCTCTGAGGCTTTGATTTTTCCTTGGCCAACCGCGACGAGGGTGCCTGAGATTGTGCGAACCATCTTGTAAAGAAATCCATCACCAGCGACTTCAAAGACGATTAATTTTTGAGTGTCCTCACCCGCCGTGTTGGGTGTGAAAGGTTGTTGTTCCCGAACGTTGACCTTCGACAAAGTCCGGATCGTGTCCTCAGGTTCATGTCCACGATTGGCTGCAAACGAAGCGAAGTCGTGTGTTCCCAGCATATACCCCGCAGCTTCACGCATCGCTTCTATGTTCAACGGGCCGCGAACTAACCATGCCCGGTTTAAGAGCAAAGGGTGTAACGTTTGAGCAGCGACTACATGGAAATGGTACTCTTTACCTATCGCATCAAATCGCGCATGGAACCCCTCCGCAACCTGAGTAGCACTCATGATTCTTATTTCCCTCGGGATGCGGGTATTGATCGCTTTAACAAGCTGGTCGCAGGTGAGCCGGGGATTTTCGCTAGGCGGTTGGAACGACGCGACCTGGCCTAGCGCGTGGACACCCGCATCGGTGCGCCCTGAGCCATGGAGGACAACTCGTGTTGAGTAAATTTCCGCGAGCGCTTTTTCAAGAAGATCCTGAATCGCTACCGAATTCTCCTGCGATTGCCACCCAGCAAATGGTTTCCCATCATAAGCAATTAAAAGTTTGAACGTCGGCACTCTCTCCTTTTGCCGGATGCTGCTCATTGAATAAAGGGAATTGTGGGAAATGAGGGAGGAATTGAGAAGGTATCATTCTTCTACTTGCCAATCAACATGGCTTCAAGTGTGAGGCCTGGGCCAAAGCCGATGGCGCACCAAGGTAAATCGTTCTGTCGTTGTGCCAACTTCTGAAGGAGGAAAAAAACGGTCGATGATGACATGTTTCCATGGTCCTTCAGGATATGACGTGAAGGCCACGTGACGGAATCTGGCAAACCTAGGGCGTCGGTGACGGCCTCCAAGATTTTAGGCCCGCCGGGATGGATGGCCCAACCATGGATGTCTTCGATTGCCAACTCATTTGTTTCCAACCATTTTTGTACTACACTCCGACTGTGTTTTCTAATAGCCACCGGCACTTCTCGGGTCAGGTCCATTCGAAATCCATCATTGGTGACATGCCATCCCATGTATTTAGCGGATCTTGGGATTAAATAACTGAGGAAAGAAACAAGGGGAATTTCATGCTTCGAAGTGCCGAGGACCTGAACAATTGCAGCTCCTGATCCATCGGCAAAGAGTGAGTTCGCGATCACGTCGTCGGGTCTATTGCCATATTGGAGGTGGAGGCTGCATAATTCCACCGATACAATCAGGACCTTGGACGAGGGGTTCCCTAGGACAATCGATTGAGCTGTATGCAAAGCATTAAATCCTCCATGGCATCCCATGAACCCAACGTGTAAACGGGTGGTGGTTGGATTCAGCCCCAATGTTTCGAAGAGTGAAATATCAAAACCAGGTGAATCAAAGCCGGTACAGGAAACAGAGATCAAGTGCGTTATGGATGTGGGATCACATTGAGCTTGGTCTAGAGCACGGGTGGCAGATTGGGTAGCTAAGCGTGGGGCCTCACGCGAGAAGATTTCCATTCGGTTGGCGGTTGTTTTAGAATGATTGCTATTATTAATAGGTAAAAAGGGGTCCTGAAGCTTATCTGGGGAAAAGAGAACTGAGTGCCTTTTAGAAATGCCTGTGTTCGAATAGCAAGTTCTAATACGTTCGGCAGCAAGACCTTCTGCTGTGGCGAAATGAACCGCATGAGTGGCGGCATCAAGCTGATCGATACTGAATTCAGGATACGCTGTGCCCAGCCCCGAAATGCCTATTTTTGAATGTGATTCCAATTGCCCCCTCTGCTTTTTTACGACCTTAACTGGATTGTTCGATCGAGCAAGGCTTTAGAATAAGCTAGAGTGGTGAGGATTAACTTAAAAATTTATGTAAATCATTCATGGACAACTGTTTTTTTGGTTAGTAAGCACGACTAAAACTCTTATGCTATCCATTAAATTGATTCAAAATATAACCTACACATTACACTTATTACATTGCTTTTTGTAAAAATGTTTTTAAATTTGCGCTATAAGTACTGGACACATCAGTACATTTTATATATAAGGATGTAAAAATGTATCAGCGCGTAAAAATAATAACCTGCTTCACATTGCTTGTGCTTGTCATGCCTGGGTTTAGTCAGGCTTATAAGGTCTCCAAGGTAAAAGAAGTCATTGGAGACGTTAAGATAGTGGGTGCTGATGGCGTTGAAAGAACCGCTGAAAAAAATGATATTGTATTGGCGCCAGCCGTAGTCAAAACAGGGGCAAATTCTCGAATAGCATTGGAAGCCGGTGATGAAACCATTGTTCGCGCAGGTTCGAATGCCAACTTTTCAATGGAGAGTAATTCAAGACAGATCAATTTGCAAAAGGGAAGTTTGCTTGTTTATGCCCCACACGAAGGTGGAGTGGGTATCGTCAGAACGGCAGATGGGAAATCAGTCATAACGGGTGGAGGAACAGTTTTACTTGATACCACCAGTAACGGCGGATTGAAACTCATGGTCTTGGAGGGGCGTAGTCACGTAAAACTTCAGACCGGAATTAAGCAAAGCTTGGAGGCTGGGCAGATGACGTACGTCGTTCCGACAGCCAAACGTTTTCCTGGTGCCATCGATTTCGATTTGAACCGGCTCGTGGTTAAGTCAAATTTAGTGCGTGGTTTTAAACAAGCGTTGCCCTCTGAATCGGATATCGAAACTTATCGTGAAGTACAAACGACAGCTTTGGATTTTGGAGAAAAAACATACACAAATTACGTTTTGGGTGATGCCAAAGAAAAAGAGGAATTTCAGGTAGCCGATGCCTCAACCAGGGTAAACCAATTTACAACCCTTGACCGAAAATCACCAAATTCACAAATCAACCCGGGGTCTTATCACTTGACTCACGACCAGGCGCGGGCGACAGATTTAGTCGTAAACAAAAGCACCTTTAATCCCGCATTTGTTTTTGACACAACAAGTGGTCATTTTCAACGGGAAGAGGCGGATATTCTTGGATTATATAGAACCTATTATGTTGATCGAGTGACAAACCAGCGGGTCTTTATAAATGATAGGGATATTAATGGTGTGATTGGACAAAACATCCGGATTCAATCGCCACATGTGGATTTGAGTGGGTATTCATTTATAGAAACCTTTTTCATCGCGGCCTTTGAAGCCTTGTACATTGACCAAAGCTCAGTGTTTTCAGGGCTGAATCCCAATCAAAGTTTGTGGATCCTGAGTCAAGTCTTGAAAATCGCCGAGGGTAGCGTTATCACAGCCAATTCAAATCAGACTTATTTTGGGACAATTGAAGATTTAGAACTAAAAAATGTCGTTCTCATCAATAATTCGGGTCAACTCGCGGTAATCACTCGCGGGAAGGCAGACCTGGAGAATACCACCTTAGTATCGCCGGTTGTCACATTATTCGCAGCAGAAGATATACGTTTAATTAATTCAGGATTTCAGACCACACACGCGGAGGTGACGAGTCCTGGGAACATATCTATAATAAACGGGACGTATAATGCCACGACCATGGAACTTAATGCGGGAAAAGCCCTAAATTTCATTAATGCCACTATCAATGCCTCAAGTTTTAAGATGGAGGCTGTTAACGATATTTCAATTACAACCTCAACGTTTAATACACCGGATTCATTGCAAATCATCACCAAAGGGGCGCTTGATTTTAGTCTTCAAGCTTTCACCTCCCGTCAAATGTATTTTGAAAGTGGGCGAACGATTGATTTAGATATGGCAAATTTCAACAACTCTGCCCAAACCGACTCACGCATTACTTTTAAGTCGGCAGATGATATTTTTGTCCGCAATGGATCGACCGTTGCCAGCAAAACGCTTTCCTTTTTGGCTACCGATGATTTATTGATCTCCGGAGCAGCCACAACGATCAATGCAGATAACTTGACTTTTGGTGTGGGTGGCGACTTTTCATTAACGGGTGGTGCCACAGTTACATCCACAAATTTCGTGGGCAGTTTTGGCGGAGACTTTACCGTGAGCGGGTCGTCATTAAACTTTTTACTTAAAGCCGACAAGACAGTAACCATTAATGCGGGCGGTAATGTTTCGATCACGGGCGGAACACTCATTAGCCCAGAGGCAGCTCCGACGATTACTTCTATTGTCATTAAGGCTGTTAATGGCTCTGTGACGTTGACCGGTGTTAATTTACAATCGTATGATCAAACGGATACGGGAGTTCTTTCCGTTACCGCTTCTGACAACATTACGGTGGTGGGCGGCGTGCTCGCAGGTAATACGTTTACTATGGCGGCCGGAAATGATTTGAGTATCTCTGGTGCCACCATTAAACACGCTCCAGCGCCTACGTACACCGGACGGGATATTACGCTATCTGGCACGACATTTAGCGGGGACAGCCTTAACGGAGCAGACAACATGACTGTTACGGCTACTCGAGATTTAACCCTCACTTCTGTTTCAAGCTTTTCTCAAATTGAGACATTCAGTGGGAGCGCAGGTCGTAATGCTGTGGTGACATCAATGACAGTGGGCGCAGGACTAACTTCATTCACGCTTGGAGCGAGCGGAGATTTGTCGCTTACAAGTAGTTCATTTGGTTCGGGAGGAACATTTTCTGGGGGCGGTAACGTTACTATGTCTTCGGTCGCCTTTGGCACCACTGCAAGCGTAAGTGCTGGGGGAACTTTAACTGACACCAGTAGTACCTTTTCCGGTTCGGGATCCTTATCTTCCGGAGGTGCGATGACCGCGACAAGTACTCGTTTCGTTGGGGCGGGCACAATGAGTTCTGGAGGTAATTTGACTGCTACTTCGGTTCGCTTTGATAACACAGCCGCGATTATTTCTGGAGCTGACCTTAACATGACCACCGCCGACTTCAATGGGGTAAGCGTTACAATGGCAGCAAATCCAACTACAGGAACATTAAACTACACTGGAAACGGTGCAGACTTTTCTGCCGCGACTGTGAGCATTATCATGAGCGCAGCCACGATCAATTTAACGGATGTTAACTTTCCTATGGGTTCTACTGTGACGCTTGATTCTCGGGACGGACTTCTGGCTGATTTTCCCAATACAGGGGCTGCGTCTGTCCCGTTCAGGGTTAATTACATTAATAACGTCCTGTATAATGGTGCCGCTGCAGAAACTCAGACAGGTGCTGGTTTACCAATAACGATCCAATAACGATTTATGAAAAAAGTCATCCCCCTGATTATCATTATTATGACCCACTGTTTGACCTGGTCTTATGGTCAGCAGCAGAATGTCCTGCAATATGAACGGCTCAACGATACCCGAGAAGCCCGTGTTAAGGGTATTGAGGAGGAAACCGAGGCAGGACGTGTGGTGACTCAGGAAGAAGTTGATAACCCTGATACCGGCCCCCAATATGTTTTGCGCTCGCAAATCCGCAAACAAACATGGGTCGAAGGTCGGGCAGATACCGACTTCTTTCATACGTCGAATGTCTTTTTGTCGGAATCCGCAGGGAGTGGAGAAGTGGATACCTCGGTTCTCGTGCAAGCTGTTGAAGCTTCATTTTCGCCAAACCCAGGAATAGAAGCTTGGTACGGTATGTTATTCCCGAAAATTGGATTTCGTCAGCAATGGTATTTTTATGGATTGACCGAGGATAGCGCCCAAGCGGATAGACTCGATGATTTGGATTTTTATGCGCAGACCGCATTTGGAAAGTTGGAATATGCGTTTGGTGAAATGGCCATCGCGCATTTCGGAATCGAATATACTAGACTCGTCACAGATGAAAATGGGATAGGCGAATTTTATAATGAAATTTTGCCAAACTGGGGGATTCAAAAGTCTATCCCTCTCAACTTTGAAGATACTTACCTTACCTTCTCATACGACGGAAATTATCATGCCGCTGAAACGGTGACCTTCTTCGGTGGGCAATCAGATATTTTGGATCGTACTGATCAATCATTCACTGGTGCGGTCTCGACAGAGATTGTGCAAAATCTTTTCGCACGCCTCTTTTACCGTTTCAAATATACCGGATTTATTGAAGACGCCGAGCGTGACGATTTAACCAATACCGTGGGTCTTGGTCTTAATTATTACTTCAATCAATATGCCTCCATCAGAGGGTATTGGAGTTATGAAACCCGTGATTCCTCAGGACCATTCGTTGCTGATTACGAAAAAATGGACACTGGGGTGGGTGTTTCCGGTATTTTGCGGTTTTAGTTTAGTCAACCTCCATGGGTTAGTGGTTGCCCCGGTCGTGTGACCGGGGCTTTTTTTTATCTTTATAACGGCTCCGAGGCACGGGACACGCTCTCTTGATTGAAAAGGAGTTTATTATGAATTTTGCAGGTTTATTCGAGAATCAAAATGTCGGCAAGCTAGAGCGGGTGGGGTCCATTGCTGCCGCCACTATTTTAGGTATATTAGGTTTTAAAGCGCGCGGACTTAAAAGGGTGTTATTTATATCTACGGCAGGTGGGCTTCTCAAACGGGGTATTTCAGGAAAGTGCGAATTGTACGATTCCTTGAAGATAAATTCGCTTCACCCGGCTTTGATCGATAAAGATGGGATCCTCGTCCATGAGGAAATCCAAATAGCGATGCCTCGCGAAAAGTTATTCAAATTTTGGCATAACGTTGAAAACCTTCCCTCGGTCATGAGTCATTTAAAGGAAGTAAAACTTATCGATGATAAAAGGTCCCATTGGGTAGCGAAATCGATCGTAGGAACAACCGTAGAATGGGATGCCATCACTACAGTTGATAGAGTAGGAGAAAAATTAGATTGGCGTTCGGTTCCTGGGTCCTCGGTTGAACTGTCCGGGAGTGTCGTGTTTTGGAAGGTTGGGGAAGACCAAACTTTGCTCAAAGTAGATATGCATTACTTGCCTCCAGCAGGGCGCTTAGGCGCGGCTGTAGCTCGGTTGTTCCATGTCGATGCCGCCACGGAAATTAGGAGCGACTTGCAACAATTTAAAGCAGCCGTTGAATCAGGGCAGGTTATTACTTAGTACGGATGACCGCAGGTGGTGAAGGTGTTTGTTTGCCTTCATCACCAACATGGGGTTAATTCTCCCTATGACCCGTTTTATTCTACCTCTCACTTTTTTTATCCTGGCGCTTCAACTGTCTGCGGAGCCCACTAAGAAAGAAATTGCGCCATCTCCTCTGCCAATACCTTCTGCTAAATTTTCTATCCAAGTAGCAGATCCCGCCGATGAGATTAAAAAACAGGTCGATCAATTCTTTGACCTATTGAAGAAGGATCAAGTGAGTAGTGCGTTCGACGGTATTTTGGCCAATACAAAGGTCAAAGACCGCGAGAGTGAGGTCACAGATCTAAAGTCGAAAACAACAACGTTGCTTGCCGATTTTGGCAAAGTTCTGGGTTACGAACTTTACGAGTCGAAGTTTTATAGCTCCCGCTATTTGGTGCTTTCTTATATTAGTTACAGTGAGAATTATCCTATCCGCTGGAAGTTGACGTATTACAAACCCCAGGGCGTTTGGCGCCTTATTGATATCCGGGCCGATACCCGGGTGGAAGATGCCGCTAAGTAATAAAATTCTCTGAAGCGCGCGGCGGCGCAACGCACAGGAGGGAAAACGGGCGGGCGTTGACTTTTGAACGTGGGCTCTTTAGTTTAACCGTCGATGCCATCACTTTTCCAGACGTCCTACGAATGGAACTTCATCATTCTAGGAATACTCGTGATCATGGCTATCGGCTTTGCCGTAATGCCATTGATCATTGCTCGGGTCATTGCGCCCCGCAAACCGTCGTTGAGCAAACAGGACATTTACGAGTGCGGCCTTGAGTCCAAGGGTGAGGCGTGGGGCCAATTCCGGATTCAATATTATGTTTACGCTTTAATGTTTGTTATTTTCGCCGTCGAAACCGTGTTTTTGTATCCTTGGGCGGTGGCCTCAAAAAAGCTTGGAATATTTGCCTTGGTCGAGATGGGGATTTTTTTAGTGATACTCGGAATCGGACTTGTTTATGCATGGCGTAAGGGTGTTTTGGAATGGAAATAAATATGGCAGTGGACGAAGCATTAAAATCTGAACTGTCCAAAGCGGGTATTTTCACGACCACGATTGAGGACATCTATAACTGGGGCAGGAAAAGTTCGATTTGGCCGTTGCAGTTTGGCCTCGCGTGTTGCGCCATTGAAATGATTGCCACTGCGGCTTCACGTTTTGATCTGGCGCGTTTTGGCGCCGAAGTTTTTCGTCCTTCCCCGCGTCAAGCTGACTTAATGATCGTTGCGGGGACTGTGACTAAAAAAATGACTCCGCAAGTCGTGCGTCTTTATAATCAAATGCCGGAACCCAAATACGTCATCGCAATGGGAGCCTGCGCGATATCCGGCGGGCCTTTTAAGCAGGGGTACAACGTATTAAAAGGTATCGACCGGTTTATACCTGTGGATGTCCATATTCCCGGATGCCCGCCACGACCGGAAGCTTTATTGCATGCGCTGATGACGCTTCAACGTAAGATTGATTCGCAACGCTCGATAGGTAAACCCGAGGCGGTGACTAATCGCGCTTATAACGATCGGTCGGAGGAATATCTCATTCCACGGTTTGGGGAACATGACCTTGTTCCGACGCATAACCCGCTCGTATTTCATCCAACTGCAATTAAAAGGACCGAATAGATGACCGACCCGTTGACCATACGTTTTCCATCTGTGACCTTTGATACCGCGACTGGATCGTATGTACTGCCTTTATCGATTGCACTCGAAGTGGCGAATTATTTAAGGGATGACGCTGCCTATCGGCTGGACATGGCGACGAACGTTGCGGGGGTTGATTGGCTCCCACAGGTTATCAAAAAGAAAGTAAAAACGAGCGTCACGAATGCTGAGGGTGTCGTTGAACAGGTTGAAAGTGAAGTTTCAGAAAACAAGCCTGGGTTAATGGAAGTGGTTTATCACCTGATTTCAGTTGAAAAAAGGAAAGGGCCCTTGGTCATTCGCCTTCAAACGACGCGGGAGAACCCTGTTGTTCCGTCTCTGACTCCCGTGTGGCGTGGATGCGAATTTCAGGAGCGCGAAGCCTTTGATTTGTACGGGATCGTTTTCGAGGGGCACCCTGATTTGCGGAGAATTTTTATGTGGGACGAGTTTAAGGATTTTCCAATGCGCAAAGATTATGTGGAGTCGGACGATTACGAATATGAGCCCACGCCACATGACGCCGTTTTAGAGAAGGCCCAGAAACATTATCCTAACCAAACATGAATAATCAACCTGACCCCACAGTTCTTGAAAGTCCGGGTGGTCCTAGGGCGTACACGGTGACTCCTTCGGACGAGGGACTTCAGACGTTGGAGATTTCGTTAGGGCCACAACACCCGAGTACGCACGGCGTTTTCCGTATGGATATTGTGGTGGATGGCGAGACGGTCATTAAACTAAAACCCGTCTTCGGGTATTTGCACAGGAATCACGAAAAAATTGCAGAGAGCACGACGTGGCTGGGCACTATGCCTTATACGGATAGGTTGGACTATTTTTGTTCTATGTCCAACAACTGGGGGTACGCGTTGGCCGTCGAAAAGCTGGCTGGTATACAAGTCCCTGAGCGCGCGGAATATCTTCGGGTGATCATGGCGGAACTGACTCGCATAGTGAATCATACCTGTCTGGTAGGTTTTTTCATCAATGACTTGGGCGCATGGGGAACTCCGCTTTTGTATGCGTTTCGTGAACGTGAAAAGATCTTGGATTTGTTTGAAGCTGCCAGCGGGGCGAGGATGATGTGTAATTACATGCGGTTTGGAGGGTGTCGGGTGGATGTTCCCGCGGGTTGGCTCGACCAAGCACGTAAAATCGTCGATGAGTACCCAGCGTTCCTTGACGAGTTCGAAAAGCTCATCTGCGGTAACGAGATCATTATGGCCCGCACGCAAGGGGTGGGAACTCTATCTCCGGCTTTGGCGGTCAACTCCAGCATGACCGGTCCGATGTTGCGCGCTTCAGGGGTTGCATATGATCTGAGAAAACACGCCCCTTACGGTATTTATTCTCAATTCGATTTCAGGATTCCATTGGGAGATGTGGGGGATTGTTATGATCGTTATTTTATCCGACTTCTGGAAATGCGTGAGAGCTTGAAAATCTTAAAGCAGGCACTCGATAAAATTCCTGAAGGCCCGGTTTCAGCCGATATTAAGATTAGAAATTTTAAGCCTGCTGCGGGGGAAGCTTATAGCCGGATCGAATCGCCCAAGGGCGAGCTCGGGTTTTATGTGATCAGCGACGGCTCGACTCGTCCTCATCGGTATCATGTCCGAGGCCCGTCGTTTGTAAATCTGACGGTGTTAGAGGATATGTGTCTTGGGCAAAAAATTGCTGATGCTGTGGTTATATTAGGCAGCATTGACATTGTGTTGGGAGAAGTTGATCGATAAGGAAGTATTATGGATTTTCCAGGAAAAGGTCTTATTTCAGGTTTGGCGGTTACAGGAAAAAACTTCCTAGAGAGTTTTCAGGGAGGCGATGGGTTGACGACGGTCCAATACCCGGAGGAAAAGATTAAAGTTCAGGAAGCGTACAGGAACTTTCCGTTCCTCGTGTACGATGAAAGTCCGGATCAACTTAGATGCGTAGCCTGTAAAATTTGCGAAAAGGAATGTCCCCCACAATGTATTTACATCATTGAGGACAAGGAAGTTAAGGGGAAAGCTCAGCGTCGGCCTCGAGTGTTTGATATCGATTTTACGGTGTGCATGGGATGCCAAATTTGCGTCGAAGTTTGTCCCTTTGAGGCCATCAAGATGGATCAAGTTTATGAGCTCTCCAGCTTTAATCGGTTTGAAGATCAGTTAAAACACAAAGAAGATTTGCTTAAGTCCTCCGAATATTATGAGGAGATCCACCCAACGGAGGGTAAAGCAGTCAATGCCAAGATTCGCGCGCAACTTGAAAAGAAAAAGAAAGCCGATGAGGCTAAAGCTGCGGTAATACCAAGCGAACCACAGGCGGGCTCCTAAACTTTGTGGGTTGGTTATCAGCTCTTACTGATGCGTTCCACTGGTTTGTCTAGGAGAAGCTCGTGGGCTTCTTGAAGGAGCATGGGGATTTTATCTTTGAACGGGCTGCGGGCTAATGCTGGATCTAACTCCGTCATAGATCCCAACTTGCCAATGTGCTGGCCCGGAAACCAATGCCCGGCTTGACCCAGTAAGTTGTAACGCATTTGGCCCCATGCAACGAGGTCGAGGCCCTTTGCATAGGTGTAAAGTCTCAGAATTTCCGGGAGATTAACCTCAGAGGGGGTCTGCGCGTAATCCGGCAACCCTTCAGGCCATCGGTTCATCCAGTCTTCTCCCCACACTTCGCGCAATCGGCTCCGTAGGCGCTCTTCAATCGGCTTGACTACTTTTTCGGCATTTTCGTAGTGATCTAAAGCTTTGATGTGCTCGTCAAAATCAGAAGGTTTAGCGGCACCCAAACTCAGTGTGTGCACCTCAGGGCGAGACAAACAGTAGAGGTCATTAAACTGCATGGGCGTCAAGGGGGCGCATAGTTCTACCAAGCGCTGGGGCGGTTCATAAAGCTTCCCGCCTTTGTCGTTGGGACTGATAATAAAAACTCCCATATCCTGCCGACTCGCGGCCTCAATGGCCGGCCAGTTGAGATGATTTACAAAGTACCAATGCAGGTTGACGTAATCAAACTCCCCAGTGTCAATGGCACGTGTGATTTCCGAACATGTCCCATGCGTGCTAAACCCTATGAAGCGCGCACGCCCCTCTTTCTGAATTTTTCGGGCTTCTTCGAGGCACCCACCCTTTGCAAGGGTCTGGTTGAGGAGTTCCTCATTGTTGATCCCATGCACGGAAAGTAAATCGACATGATCAAGCTGCAACTTCTTCATGGATTCATTGAACTGCGTACGAAATTCCGCGCCGGTTGCGGTCACACCCACCTTGGTTTGAACAATAATTTTATCACGAGAAAATGAGGGAAGCACCTTGCCGAGTTGGATTTCGCTAGTACCGTATCCACGTGCCGTTTCAATATGGTTTATTCCAACCTCAAGGGATCGATGGATGGTCGCTTCAAGATTTTTCTGATTATCTGCTGGGATTTCGGAATCCGCAAGGTCTTGCCAAGAGTGTTGATACCGCATTCCCCCGCATGAGAAGACAGGGATTGAAAGACCAGTACGACCGAAACGACGAAAACGCATCATGGGACCTTATTGAAGACTCCCATTCGACTCATGGCAACCTGAAACCTTGGTTTTTACGCAAAAGACAAAAAATACTAGTAATTGTGGTTGGCGGCACTATATACACTAAATACGGTATATTTTTGTTGAAGTTCTCAGAAGCTTCCTTAAGGTGTTTGCTTTAACTTTTAGGGAGTCAAGAAAAAGTCTGCTCCAATAAATGTATGGCTGGTCCGACCAAAAAAAAGAAATTTGAAAACGTCGAATTTATTTTCGATGCACCCACGACTTTGAATACGGAACCCACAAAACCGGCAGATCCTGTAAAGGAATCGGCATCAGAAAACAAAGAAGTCAGGCCTTCGAATATTAAAAAACAAGAAGAAGCGGCAATTCAAGAAGCCGTTGAAAAAAGCGAGATCATTTCATTTACCACGGGAAAGCCATTAGATCTGAATGAGGTGGAGAGTGATCACGTCGCGCCCCTTTCGACTAAGGCCTCTACACCAGAAATTGAAAACGTGATTCCAGAGGTTCAACCCAAGTCGGTTGCTCCAGCGCGAGCCCCGCGGATTGTCATTTCTGAAACGGATGAATTTGCTTCGGAAAGTATGAAACAACAAATTTTAAACCCAGCGGAAGGAACTGATGACACGCATGAATCAGTAACTGAACCTGTCGAAAAACCTTCTTTTATGGAAAATGTACGGATTTCAAAAACTGTTTTACCTGAATCATCAAAAGCGGACAGCTCCAAGTCACCTCTATTCCGCACTAAGGAAGGGGCAACCGGTTCAACCACTTCTAAAACCCACGCTCGGTCAGTGGAGAACGCCACTGTCCGGGAATATGATGCAACTGATTCCTTAAACTCCAAACCCAAGAACACCATGCCCACATCACCCACCACACCGTTATCAAGTTATACAAAGAATATTGAACGCCAGTCGCGCGAACAAAAAGCAGTGGGGACACTCCTTTCCGGCGTGGGCCTTAGCCTTCTTGTGGTTGTGACCTTTGTCGCTTTATGTGCGGGGTTTGGAGGTTATGTTTTGTATAAACAAATCCGGAATCAATCGGTCACGATTGAAAATCTTCAGGCGAGCACAGATAATCAACTGGCAGACTTGAACGAAACATTGGTCAAGACGCGGGAAGAATTAGCGACGACAGACAGATTGCTTAAAGCTCAGAACGAACAGCTGATTACCACGCGCCAGCAGTTAGCCGCGGCACAGACCCAGGTGAAGAATGATCGGAAGTTTTTCGAAGAAATTTCCACGAAACTGAGTGTCAGGTTACACGCACTGGAAGGTCGAAAGGATCGCGCGAATTGATCTCGGTAGTAGAGGTCCGGCGCATTCTTAATGAATGGCGTGTTCGACTGAATCGCGTTCAAGCTATTATTCAGCCACCGGTCTGGAACGAGCTGGAGTGGAAACAGTTTGCCCGCGTGTTAGTAGGTCTCGTCCAACGAAATGGTTCAACGTGGTCAGATGAAACCCATACCTACTGGGACCTGCGCTGGAAATTAAAAGATGGGGGTGATCTGATTGTCCAAATGCAGGCTATTCCCGATCAGGAACTGCAGTTGGTTGTAGCTCAACAGGGTGGGTTTATCGGGAAAGACGTAGAAAGCTATACCTGGTTTTGGTCTGTGTTCACAACAGATGGCGAATTTGCCCGTGACCCGTTTGTGGTCGAAGGCACATGGAAGGAAGCGCTCATGCAGTTACTCCTTCCTTATCAGTTTCAGGCTGGTTATTATCTCGCTGGAACGCAGGAAACACCACAGGAACTCTTGCTCCAAAATAACGCGACTCCGGGATATCATGACGGCGAAATTAAACAACTTCATAGTGCTGACCTGCCTCGCGCCTAATTGGGTGCGGATTTTCGCTGTTTTTCTTTTCGCATCTTCGATCGCCATTGCCGGTGAAGGTCTGCCTTTGTTGCGGGGCGGGAAATCTGATTATACTATCGTCATCAGCCAAGGAGCCACGGAATCCGAAAAATATGCTGCTGAAGAGTTCCAACGATTTTTCGCTGAGGCTTCAGGTCAAAAACTCGAAATTAGTTCGAACCCAGGAAAAAAGGAGAACCTGATTTTCATTGGGAACTCCCCTGAACTTTCCCAGGTAATGCCGGAATTAAAATTAATCTTACTTGAAGCGGAGGAATCGGTCGTTGCTACCAAAGGTTCCAGCTTGATTCTCGCTGGTGGTCCGGGCCGGGGAACATTATATGCAGTGTATAGTTTTTTGGATGAATTCATGGGATGTCGCTGGTACTCCTCAGATTTTCATCATGTTCCGAAACGCAAAGAGCTTTTCATCCCAGCCCTTAAAGTTAAAAGAAACCCCACTTTTGCCTATCGCGAGGTGTACATCCACTCTGCGATTGACCCTGATTGGGCCGCGCGGAATCGATTAAATAGTGCGCTCACCCCACTCCAAGAAAAGCATGGGGGTCAGGTCAGGTTTGGCGTCTTTGTTCATTCCTTTTTTACTTTTGTTCCCCCCACTAAATTTTTTGCGGAACACCCTGAATGGTATTCGGAAATAGAAGGAAAA
>JAWXCD010000009.1:0-4230 GCA_034440535.1 Verrucomicrobiota bacterium
AGAAGGGTTCTTTTGCTTGGGTGCCCGATGGATCTTGGCTCACTTCTATGGGACCACCCGCCATCCAGCCTAGGCTTGAGGAGGGTAAGGTTTCCTGTTGTCCTTGGACCACGACGAGTTTTTCAACTTTTAATTTTAACCCCGCTTGGCCAATGATTCTGACCGATGCTCCTTTTAATGGTTGGTTATAGAGGTAGTCGGCTTGTTGCTGGGAAATGACTGCTGAAAACCGGAAGCTCTTTTGATTTAACACCTCACCTACGGGCATCCCTCGTTCAAAATAAAATCCACGCATTTCATCAATTCGAGGTGATACCCAAATGCCTGCGCGGGGGGCTAGGATCGTGAGATTATGTTTTTGTTCGGCGAGCCGTTCAAGTTGGCGATCCACGGTATCGACCTGGTTTCTCAGTGCGGCAAGGCTTGAGTATTGACCCGTCATAGCGACCTGCTGTTTGGCGCGCACTTTTTTGAGGACGGCTTGGTTGCCTTCTATTTCCATTTCGAGTTCCTTGTTTTCAAGCTGGATCAAGGGTTGTCCATTAGTGACGAATGTGCCCGAAGGGGTCAGAGTCGCCCTGTAATAACCGGGTACGGCGCTGAACAGTTTTCCGGCGTCTACTGTTTCAACTAATCCAGGGGCGGTAATGCTGTTGGACCACGGCACCAGCCCAAAGAAGAGGAGCAACGCGCCGGTCGTGCCGTAAACTAAGCCTACGGCTCGGGTCCGCTTTTTTTCGAGTCGTGGATCGGTCACAATATATTTGCCGAGTTTGTAAATGGGCATTCCCAGCCAAACGACACTGAATATGAGCGCGAGGAAGAATCCTATGCCGAGAAATTGATTTGCCAAAAGGAAGAGAATACTCGTCAGGACAAAAACCTTGTACACCCCGCTCGAAACTCCAAAGGTCACAAGCCAAGCCGCTTCGCGTCCTGTCGATGCGGGGCTCCAAGAATCGGTTAAATGCAACCCGATGGTTTCAAAATAATATTTAACTTGGCCCATGGCGCGTTCTTGGAGATTCGGCAGTTCCATCAGATCCGAAAAAATGTAGTACCCGTCAAACTTAAGGAGCGGGTTGATGTTAAAAATCAGCGTGCTGATGGAGGCTGCGACCATCATGTTGTACGACAAACTGTGCACGATTCCGGGTTGAGTATTAATCCAAACCATCGTGGCTAATCCGGCGACGAAAAACTCGCAGATCATTCCTGCGGCTCCGACGAATGCGCGTTTAAATTTGTTCTGAAACGCCCAACTCGATGAGGCATCTACGTAAGGCATGGGGGTCATCAGCACAAGCATGATGCCCATGGTGTGTACTTCCCCCCCGTTTTTGCGACAGGCGTAGGCATGCCCAAACTCATGGATCGTTTTGAGGAATACAGTCGAGATATATAACAAAAGCCAATTCTGCGGCGCGAGAAATCCTTCGGACTGTTCCCGGGCCAAGTCGAAGTTGTCGATCACGATTTTTAACGCGAGTCCAATGACAACCATCCAAACCAATACGCCCACGCTGCTCATGCATCTGCCAATGATCGGGAGGGTCTTTTGAAGAAAGCGGTCGGGGTCCCAGAGTGGGAATTTGAGAAACAGAAAATTAAAAATTTGGCTCTGGAGTTCATTTTTTTTCTGTTTGGTGTATTTCTCGAACAATCGGGTGCTGTCGGCGGGGAGGTCGGCTTGAATGAAATTGGCCTGGTACAATGCACTGAGTAATTGAATTACTTCCTCCTGACCGGGCGCGTTGTCGGGATCGTGGGAGAGTACTTCTTTCCAGATTGTTTCAATGGTTTTGCGGCCATCAAGTCTGACAACAATCGCGTACGCTTCCGGAGGTATTCGGTAAAATTGATTATTAAATCGACTCGATAGAACGTACCACGTTTCACCACGGAAATATTGTTTCTGCATGTCCACGCCCGGACGTAACGCAACGTGCTGGCGGGACACTCGATACCAAGATTCGCTGAAAAGTGATTCCCCCATGGCCTAAAAATTTAAATCCAGAGTTTCATCCGCAGGAAATCCACGGATCTGTGCGTCACAATCCAGATGATCGGTCGCCAGCCCGACCGAATTTTGGCTGTGCCTGTCATTCCGGGGCGCCACCAGTCTTCGGCTCCCGTTAGGGTATGGGCGCGGATGATGAACACGTTGCTTTTTTCATCAACGATAGCAGCGGGTTCAATCTTATCGACGGCAAAGGAAAACCTTTTCCCCGGTTGCGCGGTGAAAGCCATTTTGCCTAAGGCTTTTTCTTTAATCTCGTGGATGTCGCGTTCGCTCACGCGCACTTCAACATACAGGTTTTCGATTTGCGCAACTTTAAAGAGGATATCACCTTTTTTGATCGGCGCCCCAATCTTCTCCCGAAGATCGCCCGACACGACTAATCCATCAAACGGCGCTTTGACTGTGGTGAGTTCCATATGATACCGGATCCGCTGGAGCTTGGCTCTTGCTTGTTCAAGGGGGGCTGAAGCAATCCACATTTCGCCAAGTTTGTTATCGAGTTGGGCTTGGTTCGCCTGACTACGATGCTCGGACATCTCGGCTATGGCTTCGAGTTCCATCACTTTCAAATCGCGGTCATCGAGCATAGCCAACACTTGGTCTTTTTTCACCGCATCCCCAGCAACGGCTTTGGGCTCGAGAATAAACGCATCGAAAGGCGCTGGGACATGAACGAGGGATGTAGAGCGTAGTGTAAAGGGAGCTGAAACTTTGTAGGGCCATGGAACAAGCATGGTGATCAGCAGGATCGCACCTAGGATCGCGAATGCCTTTTCCCATGTTCGCTCTGGACCGAAATGTTTCTTAAAATAACCGCCCAGACTTTCCTTCACGCGTCGTGTGAGCGACAAGTCGCGTTCACGAACTTCAGCAAGTCTGCGGGAAACGAGATCGACTAAAAGGCGGAGAGTCCGAATTTCAGTCTCGGAAAATGAGCGCTCGCGTTCGAGGGTCAGGACCCCCTGAATTTCAGGTCCAACCTTGAGCGGAATAGAAAGGAGATAGGGCACCGTTTCCATGCGCGCATACTTTTCGTGGAACCGGGTCACCGTTGCGCCAGTGTTTGGATATAAAATTTCGTCGTCCTGATCCCGACATTCTTCCATCAATGATTCCAAAACTTTCACGGCTTCCATGGTTTTTTCAAACCTGTCCATGTGGCTTATGGCCTGTACGCGCAGATACCTGTCCGTCACCCATGATAACGACACGCGCGTTGCCTTAAACCGGGCAGCAGTTTCGTTGCACAAAGTCATGCACAACGCCAGAAACCGGGTCTGATGGTTCATCTTGGCTAACACCTCGAGTGGCACAGCGAGAGGATCCGTATTGGAAATGGTTACTGACATAATTCAAATCTAAAAGCTGGGAATGTAGCATACTCCGTTTATTTGGTCTTCGATTAAATTCCACGATGTATTGGAGAGTGCAAGGACAGTTGCCAATGATGATTGAAAAATGAACAAAAGAGGAAGTGCCTGGCAAGGTCAGGCTAAGATTTGAGATATTAACAGTGTGCAGATTGGAGTTTTAAAGGTGGTGAATGCCAAGAGAATTTAGAGCTTCATGCTTTTGAAGCCGTGGCTTGATTATGCATTAATGCTGATTATCATTAAATCATGACGCCCACCAAAAAACGGGTCCTTTTTTATAGCCTATTTGTGACATCAAATCGCGGGTCACTTTTTCAGTCATCCTTAAACGCCTCAACCCCGATCAGGTTCAAGCATTCCTGCTCGCAGAACTCGATTACCTCCGCCTCCCTCATCATACTTTCTCCGAAGAAGCCTTAGCGCTTCTCGTCCGCTCCAGTGACGGAGTCCTGCGTCGTGCACGTAACCTCTCCTTAGCCTGCCTTCTGGAAGCCGTCCGTGACCAATCCAAATGCGTCGATTTAAAACAAGTCAACCGCGTTCTACTCCAACCCCACTGGCGCAGCGATTCAGACTTCCTCCCCAATCACCCCAATTCCACTTCGCCTCCACCGGATCCCACCAAATAACCCGTCGCCGCCAATCCGGTTACTCTCCAAGCCATACGGCCCAAAAATACAACTTATCCCATAGCCACGGCTACGTGATAAGTTATTTAAATGTCCATACATTTGAGGTGATTATCCATCTCAAAAAGCCAAAAGATAAACCTGAGGTCACCAATGCCATCACAACATCGCCCAACCCATACGACATCCCCGAGCAAAATGGACA
>JAWXCD010000010.1:0-56737 GCA_034440535.1 Verrucomicrobiota bacterium
ACGTCATTGTCACAAATTCCGATGTGTCACCGGTTGAGGAAAAACCTCTTATCTCCAACGCTCCGGCAGGTCCGTCCATTAACGACCTTGTACCGACAGTGGATCCCAAATCTTTGTCGCCTTCGAAGTGGCCTGAACAAATGGCCAAGTTCACCTTTAAGGAAGTCGTGGCGGCTCAAGTTTTATTGGACCGATTAAACTTCTCTGTCAATTGTATCGACGGGGAATATGGCCGACAGACTAAGGAGGCCGTCTTGGCATTCCAAAAAGCAAAAGGCTTTTTTCCTAGCGGTGAACTCACCTCTGAAACTTTATCTGCCTTGGGCGATCCCCTTATGACCTTATCGAGCTACACGCTTACTGAGCAGGATATTCAAGGCTTGGGAAGAGTTCCGGATCTATGGAAAGAGAAAGCGGCCCTTTCCACACTGCCATACGTGACCACCCTCGAAATGGTTGCAGAAAAATTCCATGCCACCAAAAAGGCTATAGAACGGTTAAACCCCTCCCTGCCATGGCCAAACCCACCTGCGAACAGTCAGATTATCGTCCCTTCGATCGAACGTCCTCCGCTCAAAAAGGCGGCTAGAATTAAAGTCAGTCTGTCACGAAAAACAGTCTGGGCGCTGGATGAAACCAATGGCGTCATAGGGGTTTTTCCTTGTTCTATTGCCCAACACAAAGAAAAAAGGCCGGTCGGGGATCTTAAGGTCTTGAACTATTCGCCTGGTCCAAATTACACATTCGATCCAAAGGTGTTTCCAGAGTCGGAGGAGGCAAAAACAATTAATGGCAAACTCATCATCCCTCCTGGACCCAACAACCCTGTCGGTTCAGCGTGGGTAGGTCTCAATCTCCCCGGTTACGGCATGCACGGCACTCCAAACCCCGAGGATATTGGGCACACCGAATCACACGGTTGTTTCCGTTTAGCCAACTGGAACGCAAGTAAACTGCTCAAAATGATTAAGGTGGGCACCCCCGTTATGATCGAAGAGTAGAGTCGATTCGTGACAGTGTGAAATTGAAGGAGGACCATGCAAAAAGACACTCCTCACTGGTCTTTTTTGTCTTCTTGGTCGCTTTTACCTTCCGCAGGATTCACTGATTCCGAGTGGTTCTTAGCTCGAGCTTTTTGAAACCTTTCTCGGAACGCTTGAATCGCTTTACGAGCCCATTCGTATTCACTTGCAAGTATCAATAAACCAGCAGGAATTAAAATAAACGCAGGGACTAATGGCAACAAAACACCAGCCATACCGATAGCAAGGACTCCGAACCCAATGACACTTGTGAGGACTTTTCGGACCCTAGGAACATGGCGGACACCAATAAAATCAAAGGCACGCTCCATCCCTTGCTGAATTTTATCTTCCCAATGCACTTTTTCCATCTGATCTCTTATATCATTTGCATGAGGTCAGAAGCCATCTTAAACGATTTTTCAAAAACACGGTTCCGTGTCCGCCGTCCAAGCTCCCGAAAAAGTAATTCTGCCTCGCTTGAATCAAAATGTGGAACTCGCCTCAAAATCTGACAATTTTCGTTCTTGGTACACTGGAGGGTCATCAAATGGTCGCCATGGTCCCGCTGAATCACAAACTCCACTGGGTTAGCCTCACGCCGAATTCCCATGGTTATTTTTTGCAAACTTTGACCTTTGTCCGAAGTTTGTGGGATTAAGGCAAGTTCGGCATCCACAATTTCGCCATTCTTGCTCAGGAATCGAATGCGCGCCTCATCCTGACCTGCCTTTCCTTTAACCGGCTGCCATTCAAGTTGGACGGCTAACCATGACACAAAGAGAAGCGCCCGAAATTGTTGGCCTTCTTCCGTTCCGGCCAAAGACATGTACTCGACCCTGACAAAATTTAAATCCCAGATCTCGCGTTCATAGAGTCCGGCATCGAAAAAATCAGCCGCAAACTCACGCCACGGCCTCAGCCGCGACCAATTAAAATTAGTAAAACCTACCCGCGCCCGGTACTTCTCAATGAACTCGGATACTTCCGGTACGGTGTCATGTAGGTTTTTCCAGCCCACGCCATCATAGATAAACTTGTCGACGAAAGTGATCATTTGTTCAAACAAATGCCGATGTTTAAGAAAAACCCCGCGCCACCACAAGTAAATGGGAAGGTCAGGCACCAACAACGACTGCACCGCACTGGCTAACTGATGTAACCCAGCACCTTTAACGTGCAGGTTAATCTGCTCGCAAGACACTTGTCGTCTCCCGGCCGTTTCAAAAATGTGGTTCGACACCTCCGCGTGGATTGAAGATTCACCGGATTCCGGGTTGGCCATCACCACAATCGTGCGGCAGGGGTGTTTTTCTATGAACTGTGTTACAATTTCCCGCAGCCGAGGTTCTTCGGAGGGGTCTTCTGTATAAATGATGACATTGGACAAACAGGCGCGGGAGATCGAGCCGTCCAGCGCACTCGTGCGACTTGCACTGGCCCATGAAGCCTTCAGGTCGTGTTCAATACTCTTGAGATCCAAACTAGGAGTTTCACTCATCTTATAATCTCCTCCAACTTCTACCTTCAGGTGCCATCATGTCGTCAGCTTCTTTAGGACCCCAACTCCCAGCGGGATAGGACAACAATTGACGGATACCAGAATCCTTCCACGCAGAAAGGATCGGATCGAAAAATTTCCAAGAAAGTTCAGCTTCATCATGCCTAATAAATAACGTTGCATCCCCAATCATAGCATCGAGGAGCAACCGCTCGTACGCCTCCGGGGACACCCCTCCAAATTCGGAACCAAACCTGAAATCCATTTTTACTGGTTGAATCTGGAGCATTTGCCCAGGAACTTTCGCTTCAATGCGAAGAGAGATTCCTTCATCGGGTTGAATCCGCAAAACTAGCGCATTATTTTCAATGGGTGTTTCACTATCCGAAGCGTTAAAAAGAACTCCGGGGGCTTTTTTAAAGAAAATAGCCACTTCCGTCCCAGTTTTTGCAAGGCGTTTGCCGTGCCTTAGATAAAAAGGCACCCCCGACCATCGCCAATTATCAATGTAAAGTTTAACCGCACTAAATGTCTCCGTCACGGACCCACCTGCCACCTTGTCCTCGTCTTTGTAACCCTTAACAAATTCCCCATTGAGAAATCCACGAGCATATTGGGCACGTACGGTTTGATGCGGAACGTCCTCGGAACAGATCGGCCTTAACGCCCTCAAGGCTTTAACTTTTTCATCGCGTATCGCCTCAGCATGCAAACTAACCGGAGGTTCCATGGCGACGAGCGCCAGAAGTTGCATCATATGATTCTGGATCATATCCCGCGTTGCGCCTGCTTCCTCATAATACCCGGCCCGATGCCCCACCCCGAGCGTTTCCGATACTGTGATCTGTACATGATCAATGTACTGGTTTTTCCACAACGGCTCGAAAATTCCGTTAGCAAACCTAAACACCAAAATGTTCTGAACGGTTTCCTTTCCAAGGTAATGGTCGATTCGAAAGATTTCATCCTCTATGAAGATTCTACCCAAGTGGGAATTCAATTCCCTTGCCGAAGAAAGATCGTGGCCAAAGGGCTTTTCAACAACAACGCGTTGCCATCCATTCCCTTCCGACAATTGAGCTTCCTTTAATTGATTGGTAATGGCCTCAAATTGACTGGGCGCGGTTGAGAGATAAAAGAGTTTGTTTCCCTGCGTTCCTTTATCAAGGCCCTCCTTCTGAAGAAACGAATTTAAGGTGGCGTATGTTTCGGCGCTATTGAAATCGCCTTCAACATAAAATAACCGGTCTTCAAGTGCTTTCCATACGGCTTCGTTCACAGGGCGGTATCGCGCGAACTGGTTAACCGCCGCTTTCATTTCCTCCCGAAATGCCTGTAGGGTATAGGGCGCTTTGGCCACTCCAATCACTGAAAACAAAGGCGGCAACAAACCTTCGTGCGCCAAACTGTAAACCGCTGGCAATAACTTTCGATGGGCTAAATCCCCTGAGGCCCCAAATATAATAAGGGAACAGGGTTCAGGCACCCGTTGACGTGGAAGTCCTTCGCGAAGAGGATTCATGTTCCCTTTGTAAGCACAACTTGAAAGACATACAGTCCTTTTTTATGACTATTTGGTGACACTACCTCGCTTTTAACCTTCGCGAGGTTTGAAAGTCTGGACGGTTTCAATATAACCTTTTCCCTCCTGCAGATAGAGGTCCGGGGTTGCCCCTATGACGATGACGTATATTTTCTTTTGGTGGAGTATGAGAAATTCCATAGCCTTGACCCCTACCCCATCAAAATTCCTCTCAATAAGCAGCCCGGCAGTCGTATGCCCGGGAATCTGATACACATGCGCATTTTTAAACCGATAACTCCTGTCATATGCCGCCGCATCAAACACCCGGTCCTCTGCCGCTTGTCCAAGGTCACTTTCGGCTGGAAAACTAAAAACTTCCATAAACTCTATTCCCGCCGATGTTTCGTGGGAGAAAATGACCTTTTTAGGTTCAATTGATATGATCCAACCCGTTGGAGGGCGAATTGAAAATCCGTAGTTCATGGAATCGAACCGCTTAAAACCCCCTGCCAACCCAATTTCACTCATGCCCTCCTGAGCATGAATTTCAAATTGAATAATACCTATCAAAAATAATAATATTGAGCGAAGCGTGATCCTCATCTTGAAAAAAAATGATTGCGGGAGTATGTGGATGTCATGACTAAAGGCGAGCTTATAACCATGTTGCGAATTTACCGGCTCGCCTTCGCTACAAGCTGGCTTAAATCAGGCATGGCTGGATTGCGGACTTCCTCCATTTCGTATCCTGCCTATGGCCCCATCACCTATTGGGAAGGGGGTCCTCCAAAGGCCCCAGTCGTACTCCTTATTCACGGAATCGGTAGCAGTGCTCAACAAGACTTTGTGAGGCTGGGTCCTTCGCTCACTCGGAAATACCGCGTCATCGCGCCAGATCTTCCGGGCTTCGGTCGATCTCATAGTGCACGTATTGTGCAATCCATTACCGCTCAAACAGATTTCATCAAATGGTTCACCGCTTCACTTGGCTTGGAGCGTTTTTATATTACGGGAAATTCAATGGGGGGTTGGATCGCCCAAAACTTCGCTTTGTCGGAAAAAAATAAGGTGGCAGGGTTAATCCTCATCGCTCCAGCGGGATGCACAATTCCTAAACCTGAGGAGGGTTTGTTCACTCCAAAAACAGAGCAGGACATCAAAAGACTGATGAGCCACCTCTTTGTAACTCCTCCGCCTCTGCCTCAATGGTACGTTAAGGGCTGGCTCAAATCTCTCGAAAACCGTAAGTTCTCGAGCACAGCAGAAATTATGATTTCCATGATGGAAGGTCGTGAACTTTTGGACGAGAAGGTTTCAGGCATCCAATGTCCCACGCTCATTCTGGGGGCGAATGAGGATAAAATCATCCCACCGGAAACCCTTCACAACATCGCGCGCAGCATTTCCAGTTCAAATCTTAAGATTTTCTCGCCGTCTGGACACTTGGTCCTCGTTGAGAAATTTACACCGTGCCGAAACGAAATCTTTTCTTGGCTAGAAACAAACAAATGAGGCGAGATTCAACTCATTCATCCACAATTGACTATGGGTATCGCGAATTAAGTCAAAGTCCTGAGGGCATCATTCTTAAAAATTCATTGAGGGTACGATCTCGGTTGTTAATGGGGATGGGCCACTTGAGGTCATCATGTAGTACCCCACTGCGGCTATCATTGCAGCGTTGTCAGTAGAAAAGTTTGGGGGCGACAAATAGAGCCGCAGGTTTCTGAGCTCCGTCATTCGCTGCATTCGAGCGCGAAGCCGTGTGTTGCACGACACTCCACCGGAAAGGGTCACGACCTTTACGCCACGCACTCGACAGTTGATGTCTACCTTTTCAACAAGGACATCAACGATAGCCTCCTGAACACTCGCACAGAGATCCGGGAGGTTGTTCTCGGTTAACACTTCGGGGTTCTTTTCTAGAAAGTATCGGACGTTGGTTTTTAATCCGCTGAAACTAAATGCTGAAGGATTATCCTTCATGCTCCGGGGAAATGAATACCGCTCAGGATTACCTCTCTGGGCTAAACGGTCAATGACTGGCCCGCCGGGATATTCTAAACAGAGTAGTTTTGCGATCTTGTCGAAGGCTTCTCCTGCCGCATCATCAAGAGTCTTAGCGACCACTTCATACGCATGGGGCGCCTTTGCCAATAATAACAAAGTGTGCCCTCCACTCACTACCAAACTCAAATTTGGGTAAACCTGATCTGGTTGCAGTCTCGTTTCTAGCAGTGGCGATATCAAGTGACCTTCTAGATGGTTCACAGCCACAAATGGTTTTCCAAGTGAAACGCTGAGGGCTTTTCCAGCTGTCAGCCCAATTAAAAGAGAACTGGCCAAACCGGGTCCTTTTGTCGCCGCGACAACATCGATTTGGTGGAAAGTTTTTCCGGCCTTGGAGAGAGCCGCCTTTGTAATTTCCGATAAATTTTTTAAATGATCACGCGACGCAATCTCTGGAACGACGCCGCCGTATTTGGCGTGCTTTTCGATTTGTGATGAAACGACGTTTGACAACACCCGACACCCATCTTCAACGAGAGCGGCAGACGTTTCGTCACACGAGGTTTCAAGCCCAAGCACTAACATACCAGCCTAACGCTTGGAAGAGGGAGCTGGGGTAGGCGGAGGAACCGGTTTTTCCGGTGTTTTACCAGTCCGATTGGCGTAGATACGAATCCCCTTCAAAACGTCTATAGCACGGTTCATTTGCGAATCAGAAACCTTCTCCTGGTTATCCTCGCCCGTTGGAACTCTTGAACTTAATAGCCGCCGCTCATCTTCTTCCGTAACGGCAACAACGATATCCGGCGACACCCCTTTTTCATGAATCGTTTTATGACTAGGGGTATAATACTTCGCCGTCGTCAACCGGATCGCACTGCCGTCATCGTTAGCAATAACACTCTGAACTGACCCTTTACCAAAACTCGTTTCGCCTATCACAATCGACCGTTTGTAATCCTGTAAACACCCCGAAACAATTTCGGACGCACTGGCACTTCCGCCATTTATCAGAATGGCGATAGGATAACTTCTAATAACTTTGGATCCGTGCGACTTGTATTCCTGTTTGTTTATTCCTCCACGTCCCGCCGTGGATACAACAAGTTTACCTCCTGATACAAATTTGCTGCAAATATCAATGGCACTTTCAAGTAAACCCCCTGGATTATTTCTTAAGTCAATGACAAGCCCCTGCATCCCTTGTTTATCAAGTTTGTTTAATGCCCGCTCAAATTCGTCTGCGGTGGGTTCATTAAATTGGGTGATACGGATGTAACCAATTCCGTCGGCAGACAAAGGGAACTCCTGTTTGCTGTTAATGTCTTTAACGCTTTCCACTTTGATGTTCTCGCGAACGAGAGTGAATTCTTTTACTTCTTTTGTCTTAGGCCGAAAAATAGTCAGCATCACTTTGTCGCCGGGTTTACCTCGTAACTTCTTAACGGCGTCCGACAACTGCATGGTGTCAGTTCCTTTGCCCTCGATTTTTAAAATTTTGTCCCCGGGCAATATGCCTGCACGAAATCCGGGTGTGTCTTCCATGGGGGTGACGACTACGATTGCGCCGTCTTTCGAGGTAATAACAATTCCAAGCCCGGTAAATTCGCCCTGAGTATTGCTGCGCATTTCGTTATAGGACTCGGGCTCCATGAATTGACTGTGCGGGTCCAAGGACGAAAGCATTCCTTTAAGCCCAGAATAAACGAGCTGCCGATAACTGACTTTATCGCCTTCGACGTAATTTTGCCGAATCACTTCAATCACTCGAGTAAACAATTTAATACTCGAATAGCGGTCTTCTTTTTCCTGCACAGGATCTGCTGCATTAATGTTTGTCAGCCGAAAACCGAGAAAACAGTTTATTACGGTGAGGGCCACCAATATGGAAGTAAAAAGTCTCTTTTTAAGAATCATGGTAACTGAACTCAACTTATCACCGGCTGTCAGGCCTGTAAACCACCCTTTCAGTCTTTTTAGTTCCGCCCAATAAACTAACCACCGCAAAGCCCGCTCTAATTTCACCTTCCAACGATGGTGGCAACCCTGTCTGGCACCAATCTGCCCCAATAAACAACGAGGGAAATGGGGTCTCATAAAAGGGGCGCTCATGTGTCATTCGAGGTCCACATTTCAGCATTCCCCTGACTTTCTCAACCTTAACCACGCTCACTGCTTGTTCTTCACCGATCACTTTCATCTTCCGCAGCTCTTCAATCGCTAGGTCACCCGTTTTTTCATCGGATAGATCCGAATAATCCTGTGCATTCGGACATACGGCAATGATCCGGTTGCCTAACAGCTCAGCTCGCGAAAATGTCGTATCGGTCAGTAAGATCAATTGGGGCTCAAGACTTGTGGGTGTACCTGTGCACTCAATTACAACGCGCACCTCCCTTGTACACTCCAACCTTTCTAAAAACCTAAAATAGTCCTCCTGGCTCACCTTGTGAGGGAGCACCACATCAAGTTCCTGCCAAGGTAAAGCTAATATCGCCCTGAGCACTTCGTGGGTTGTCCCGTCGGCTTTTTCAATTTGAACTTTTTTCACCTCGGGGTTAATGAGTTTAACTTCGCAAACCTCTACCTCCCCGCCAAAAGCACGAGTCATTTCCTCCGCTCTTTCAAGGATCTCCTCACG
Organism: Verrucomicrobiota bacterium; assembly: GCA_034440535.1. Classification (GTDB taxonomy): domain Bacteria; phylum Verrucomicrobiota; class Verrucomicrobiia; order JAWXBN01; family JAWXCD01; genus JAWXCD01. The sequence goes on from JAWXCD010000010.1 coordinate 8,700, forward strand.
CGCATTGTCATTTCCGGAGAAATAACTCAGCGGCCCTCCCTTTTTCAGCATTTCAAGCCCTTCCAGCAGACTTCTCGCCCCGGCATCAACGGCGCGCAATCCAAGCAGGTTAGCAGTCGTCGTTTCCCATACGGTCTGTTGTAGGTCAATGGACTGGCGCGCTTCTTCCGCCCATGTGGACACCGTTTTACTTTCCATCCGATATTGCTCAGCTTCCCATGCATGTCTGAGTCCATGGGTCAACGCCGTTCCACTGGACGCTCCGGCTCTTGGCTCAATTATTCCTTTCCCCGATAATGTAAATTCCAACGTCTGGTCAGGGGTCCGTATTTCTAAAACGGGCAATTTAAATACCTTCAGACGATGTTGCCAACCGAGTATCTTAAAAAATTCCAAACAACTTTGAGCTCCTGCTGGTATGAGCATGTACAAACTCGACTTCTTTTTGTCTCCCCGCCGAATCCAGCGCACCTTTATTCCCAATGATGCCGCCTTCACTGCTGCTGCGGCGGCGGTTAAATCGTCCCCAATGATCGTGACAGGCTCCTTCCGCCCCTGGGGTTTTATATGTTTGTAGTCCTTCCACGTTTTGAACAACATCCATAGCTTTGTGGATTTCGATAGAGATATCTGACGATGCAACGATGGGAAATCTTCCTGCACGAGGCGTCTCAATAACTCATGGTATATCCGCTCCATCATCTCAGCCGATATGAGTGCTTGCTTGTCCTCCAAGGTAAAATATGAAAGGGCTTCATTATAATAAAACTCCGCTCGGGCAGCCTGAAAGTGCATCAGATCCAGGAATGCTTCGTTCCGCACCTCTTGGAACAATTCCTTTTCTGAATATCCAAATCGCTCGATTTCTTCCTGCGGAAGATAAATTCTCCCTGTCTGCGCATCCTTCTTAATGTCACGGATAATATTGGTTAATTGGAACGCCATTCCGAGATTGTAGGCGTATTGCTCAGATTGCTCATTCTTGCATCCGAAAATTTTAATGCTCGTTAACCCCACAACTGACGCGACTCGATAACAGTACAATTCGAGTTCCTTAAAAGTCTGGTACCGGTTCCTAACCAAGTCCATCTCCACGCCCGATATGAGGTCCTGCAAATATTTCTGAGGGATATCATACTGCTGAGCGACTTTCTTAAGCGCCTTCCCGAGTGGGGTAACGGGTTCTCCTTCATAAACCTTGGCAATTTCCTCTCGCCAGTCTAACAACTCCTTCCTCTTCACCTCAGGATCAACGCCTTCCGCATCGGCAACATCGTCGATCACCCTACAGAACGCATAATAGACACCCATGGCGGAACGCCGTTCCTTAGGCAGTAATCTAAGGGCAAATGCCAAATTGGATCCGCTTCTTTTCGTGATTTGATGTGGGTCTTCCCCGGTCATGATTGGTTAGGTATACACAATTCCGTTGATTTGACAGTCGCAAAGTTGTTTGTTAAGTTATTTCTAAAGAATAAATTATGATTTCTGTAACCGAAACTGCAATCCAACATATTAAATCCTTAATGGCCGATCCGTCAAATTTAGACAAGGCCTTGCGTGTTTACGTCGAAAAAGGCGGTTGTAGCGGCATGCAGTATGGAATGACTTTTGACTCCCTGAAACCAGATGATTTCGTTTTTGATCAAGAGGGCGTCAAAGTGCTCGTTGATCCCTCTAGCGATTCCTTTCTGAAAGATTCAGTTTTGGATTATGTCGATAGTTTGGCGGATACAGGTTTTAAAATTCAAAATCCCATCGCTAAACGCTCCTGCGGCTGCGGAAAATCATTCGAAGCTTAACACGTGGGGGATCCACCCGGATCAACTTCTATGGCTTCACACATGGTGCGCCATCCCGGGAAGTTCCATTTGTTCGGAAAATCCTGACATTGTTTCGGTTTCACAGCATTAATGAGACAAACGTTGCCTTCTAAAAAGACACATTCATGGTTTGGCTTTTCAATCAAGCTAAGTCCATTACGGTCCCCACGAAGTCGTGTATACCTTTCAATGAGTTCATCATCGGAGAGGCCAAGGTATGACGCAATCGCTGACACTTCGGGGACGGTGACTTTCACATCTCCAGGCCAGCGGCAACAGTTTCCACATCGCTGACACTCGTAGTAGGGGTTGTCACTCATCCTGAACAACCACTGTTCGAGTCTTTTTTATGCGAAATATGTTATTAAAAGTTTTTTTGAGGTTAGCCTGTAAACTAAGGTAGTTTTGATGTAACTCGCCCCCTTTGACTATCGCCGCAAGCACCGCGGGAACAGTTAACTCCGACACGTCCAGAGTCGTGTAAGCCACTCCCATGGCCTCTGGGTGATGCGCGTCACTGGATGCAGTCATCGGAAGCTTCCGCTTGAGCGCATATTGGAAAGCGGCCTCGTTATGCCTGCGAAGCGCCGTGGCAGCATTAAAAACTTCAAGCCCATCTATTGGAAGTATGTCCAATACACTTTCGCGGATTCCGGCACGAAAAAGATCATAGGGGTGGGGCGGGATCGCGAGACCTTTTTTTTTATGAATCATTTCCACCACTCGACTCGCGGGTGTCATTCTTAAGTCAGGAAGCGTAATTCCCAACGCCAAAAGATGTCCTTCCTCCGTACTGACTTCCTGACCGGGAATGATCAAAAATCCATCCACGGCCTGCCCATCTTCCCGCATAAACCCTTTGTTCAGAAAATAATCTACGCACTCACAGGTATTGTGGTCGGTGACGGCAAATCCGTGCAACCCGCGTTTGCGTGCCCTTTCGATCATTTCCTCCGGTTCTGTGACTCCATCGGCGGAAAATCGTGAATGTGAATGGAGATCAAAATTAACTTTCATTGATCTTAGCACTGAGTATTTCGAGGTAAGTCCGTGACTTCGATGTCGTGCGACCTGGGGAGAAAGTTGAAATTTGCATTTCTCTGATCACCCATGCATTTTGAACTTTCATCACTCCGTTAACTTGAACTCTTTTGATGATCTTATTGTTCGCGTCCATGGCATCAGCACGTAACATAGAAAAATATTCGGAGGAAATCCAGTATCTGACCTTAGAATATCCACTCTGACCTTTGGGCGCAATGGCCTCATATGTATAGGCCGGGAGCGTTTTTATGTCATCTGTTCCAATTTCGGTGACTTCTGTCCAATTCAAGAAAGTTAATCCAAGATCCTCATAGGAAATATCAGTATCGAGGATTTTTTCGGATTTTTCCTTTCCAGTCAGTGTTTTAAGCGTACTCCCAATTTTGCCGCGCTTAATTTTTGTTTCGGCACTCGAAAAATTAACCTGTACGGCAAGTCCTGCCTCAGGGACTTCCATGAGTATCTCCCGATCTGTGGTTCTCATGTTCATCTTATAAACTTTGGTGGGGGTTCGTAAAATACCCTTCATGTCAGCACTATGCAAAGAGAGGTTCCGCCAGAAACGACCCATAACAAAATCAATGGGAGGCATTTTCCCTTGGGTATTTGGTGAGGCCTGAACTGGGAAACTAAGAAGGATTGCCACTAATAAAAAGAGACCGTAACGCATGTCCTTTACATAAGCCATCTATGCGCGCTGCGCCAGAGAAATTAAGTCCGTTTATCGCATTAAATCCTGCACAAGCGCCAATAAATCGGACATCCTATACGGTTTCTCAATATACCCTTTGGCGCCTATTCCACGAATATCTATGTCAATGTCAGCGATGTCTGAGCCTGTTGATATGACTATTTTTAATTCAGGCCTTATTTGAAGTAATTTTCCAGTGAGCTCCACCCCATTAATATCGGGCAGACTCAGATCAACAATGGCAACGCCAATATCCAAATCATCCTTTTTGATCATCTCAAGCGCCTCACCCCCATCGGAGGCTTCATAGACACGAAACCCGTGCATTCCTAAAGCCGTTTGCGCGAGCTCTCGAATTGCCGGTTCATCATCTATGATTATAAGTGCTTGATTAGATCCGTTACCGCCTGGGACGGGCATTTGACCATTTGTTGCCTCAACAGTAGTGGCTGCAATCTACTGGAAGTTATTATACACAAAGAATTTCGAGCTAATTGTTCATTAAAGACGAAAATTATGCAAATGAAAAAATAAGGCCTTTGGTTTTGCCCAATAGGTTTGTTATAAAAGCTAATAACGCTTCTTTATGGGGCGACGAAGGTAGTACATCCAATTGCTGCTCAGCCACTTGTAAATACTCCCGCACTTTGTCAAAACTCGCGTGAAGGGTGCCTTTGTCCTTCGCCATATAAATGATTTCAGTAAAACTTTCTTTGTCAGACTGGGCCAATAAATGCCGAATTCGTTCTTTTTCCGCCTGTGTCGATATCTTGACCAACAATAAGAGAGGCAAAGTGAGCTTCCCTGTTTTGAGATCTGTCCGCAACGATTTCCCGGCCTTTTCCTCCGTCCCTAATATATCTAGGCAATCATCATAGATTTGATACGCCACACCTAAACATGTTCCGAACTTCCGCAATGCCGTAACTCCTTCTGCATTTGCTCCCGACAAAAATGCCCCTAAATCGCAAGAGACAGCAAAAAGTGCCGCGGTCTTCATTTCAATTTGTTTAAGATATCGCTCTATCGTTAAATCAAAATTAAATCGGTGCTGGGTCTGTAAGATTTCTCCCTGACAGACCTCCTTTGCAGCTTGCGAGATCTTGCGCGAAACCACTGTATTATCAAAACTCGCGGCCAGGTCCAAGGCATGGGAAAAAATGCAATCACCTAACAATACCGCTGTAGAACCTCCCCATCGCGCATAGGCCGTGGGTTTATTGCGACGGGTGTTCGCATCGTCGATGATGTCGTCATGTACCAAGGTGGCTAAATGAATCAATTCAACGACGGCCCCGGCCTTAATCTGCTTCTCGCCAATGTGACCCCCTACTGCCCCAGCACTCAAAAATACCAAACCGGGTCGCAGGCTTTTGCCTTTGATACTCAATATGTACTCAAAATAGCCATGTAATTCTGGCTCAAAATCAGCCAGCTGCCCTTGTAAATACCTTTCGAATACCCCAAAAGCAGGTCTTAAAAGATCAAAAAAATCTTTATGAGAAGGAGCCTCCTTCAAAGCCGGAAAAACCTGGTTGACGCCTTCGTGTAAAATTCTTTGTACCGAATTCATACTCTTATTATCTAATGGACTCAGCCTCCAGTCAAGGAACTTTCTGAAACTTTTGAAAGATGATGTCACAAAAAAACTATCCTCCTATTGAATTTGGAAAAACATTCGACATATTTGCCTTATTATCACTACACTACTCCCCAATCTGCGGGTGTAGTTCAATGGTAGAACGGCAGCTTCCCAAGCTGCATACGAGGGTTCGATTCCCTTCACCCGCTCCACTTCATATTAAAACACCGGCATCCCCACGTTCATGGATCGTTACGATTTCTTAATTGTCGGCGCAGGGTTCGCGGGGGCTGTGATGGCCGAAAGATTAGCTAGGAAAGCTGGCAAACGGGTCCTTGTCATCGATAAACGAAACCATATCGGTGGGAATAGTTACGATTATAAGGACAATCATGGCGTACTCCTTCACCGCTACGGCCCTCATTATTTTAGAACAAACTCCACTAAGGTTCGTGATTACCTTTCTCAATTTACTCAATGGCACCCGGTCGATTATAAGGTCCTCTCGTGGACCCATCAAAAATATTGGAGTTTTCCGATAAACTTAATAACGTTCGAACAGTTTCTGGGGCGCGAATCCTCTACTGAAGAAATGATTCAGGTCCTGGCAGAATGGAAAGTGCCCTTCGCAAATCCAGCAAACTCAGAAGAAGCCATTCTGAGTAAAATGGGCCGACCTTTCTACGATCTGTTCTTCAAAAACTACACCCGCAAACAATGGCAACGTGATCCAAAAGACCTTCTTCCCGATGTGTGTGGTCGTATTCCTATCCGTACGACCCGGGACGACCGATACGTTTCTGAAAAATTTCAGGCTCTTCCAAGTGAAGGTTATACGGTTGTTTTTGAAAGAATGTTGGATCATCCAGGCATTCGCGTCCTTACTGAAACATCCTTTTCACAAATAAAAAATGAAGTGAAATATGACCACCTCATCTACTCAGGGAGCGTGGATCAATTTTTTGATTTCCGTTTTGGAAAACTTGAATACCGTTCTCTACGGTTCGAAAATGAACATCACGATGTGGACTTTTTTCAACCTGCCATGCAAGTCAACTTTCCTAATGACTTCGATTATACCCGTATTGTCGAAATCAAACATGCTACCGGCCAAAAAGTCCGTGGCACAACGATTGTTAAGGAATTCCCCCAGCCGTTCACAGATTCTAATGAGCCTTTTTATCCTGTTTCAGCCAGTGACACCTTAATGGCTTTCGAAAAGTACACGCACCTGGTTGCTGCGGAAAAAAACACTACCTTCCTAGGACGCTTGGCCAATTACAAATATTATAATATGGACCAAATCATTGCGAAAGCTCTTGAGCTTTTTGAATCGAAGTTTTCTTAGTGGTCACCTGAATAATTTCCTCATGTACCTTCTTTGCGTTGGCCGACCAAGTATAGCCTTCCACCATTTTCGCTAATTCTTCAGAATCAAATTTTCTACTTAGACACTCTTCTAAAACTTTCCTACAGCCATCTACATCTTGTGATGCAAACAACCCTCCGGCTTGCTCTCCAGGGTGTATCTCCTCAACGCCTCCCACCTTTGACGCGACTACCGGGATTCCACTTGCTAAGGCTTCTAATATAACGTTGGGAACCCCTTCATTCAGGCTCGGCAAACACAACATATTGCTGGAGTTCATCCATAGAGAAATAAGCTTTGGCTCTAAAAGTCCCTTGAAATGAACACATTTCTCTAACGCCAAGGTGCGAACTTCTCCCTCGAGTTCAGGCCTTGATGTTCCTTCTCCTATAATGACGATTTCTATCCTAGGTCTCAATTTCCTCATTAAGGCTGTGGCTCGGAGAAGAAGTGGCACATTTTTAATCGATACCAAATTCCCGACAAACAAAATCCTCTCCACGTTTGGATCAATTCCTAATTCTAAACATGCCTGATTCCTGTCACGTGGACAAAATAACTTTTGGTCTACTCCATTGTAATCCAATTTAATTTTTGATTCCGGGATTCCACCGTCCAATATTTTTATTTTAATGGCGTGGCTTTTTGAGAGGATCAAGTCGCAACACTGGAGCGAATTTAATATTACTTTTTTCCGTGCGGGCATCTCAAAATAAACATTCACGTCGCTCCCTAACAGAGAAACAACACTTGGTAATTTAAACTTACGCGCCAAAGCAACCGCTGCTACTCCGTCTGGAAAGGCAAAACTGCCCCAAATCAGGTCAGGCTTAAGCCGGGCAACAAATGGACAAACGGCTTTTTCCATCAAAGCCGCGTTAATGGTGCCGGTCCACTTTGGGACATAATAACTGCGAGGATAAAAAACAGTAATGGTTTCTATGATCTCCTCTACGGGAATGTCGACAGTCGGACGTTGAGGAAATTCAAAAAATGGAACTTTCGACACTGGTGAAACCACGACGATGTCCAAACCAAACTCTTTCAGCGCCTTCAGTTGATTTAAATTAAATCGCCCGCGGTTCGGTTCTCTTACGTTCGGGAACAAATTAGATACGAAGAGAATACGCATGAATGTGAACGCCCTAGGCGAACATGTCCTTTAATATTCCGGCAATGCGAACCGCTGTGTGACCATCCCATTTTTCAGGAATTTTACCCTTTTTTTGATTCTTCAGCGCCTCAAACGCGGCAAGCCGAATGGAAGACGGTTCCGTCCCAGCTAGGATATTGGTTCCCTCTTCAACGGTCACAGGCCGTTCAGTATTATTTCTCAGAGTAATACAAGGAATCTGCAATGCGGTTGTTTCCTCCTGTAACCCCCCGGAATCAGTCAATGCCAACCGGCAATTCATAAGCAAATTCAAAAATTCCAAGTAACCCAGCGGTTCGCATAAAATCCAACGGCTAGTGTCCAATTTTATCGAATGCATTTCCAAATTCTTCTTCGTTCTTGGATGGACAGGAAAAACAATAGGGACTTCATGGGCCACTTCATCAAGCACCTCAAACAACTCCCGGAGCTGGGCGACATTATCGACATTCGATGGTCGATGCAAAGTGACAACAGCATATCCACCTGATTTTAAACCAAACTTTTCAAGCAATCCGGTTTTGGCAGCGGCCTCCCTATTTTTAAACAGGGTATCGATCATGACATTTCCCACTAGGAATATCTTATCGCTGTTGTGCCCCTCACGAAGCAAGTGCTTCCTCCCAGCTTCCTCCGTTACAAAAAACAGATCCGACAATGAATCGGTCACCACTCTATTAATCTCTTCGGGCATATCCCTATCCCCGCTGCGTAATCCAGCCTCCACATGAATTATAACCGGTCTTGTCCGCGTCGTCCCACAAAATGAAAAAGCGTTTTTTAAGTGAAATTTGGATGCGGTAATCGCACACGCCAAAGTTGAATTCACATCTCCGACCAATAAAACCCCCTCAGGCTGATACCCCTCTAATACCGACTCAAAACCCTTAATAATTTCCGCAGTTTGACTGGAGTGCGTCCCAGATCCGACATTTAATTCATAATCCGGCGCAGGTATCCCTAGTTCCTTAAAAAACACCCCCGATAGTTTCGGGTCATAATGTTGCCCGGTATGGCACAACCTCGCAAACGGCATCGCATCAAGTATCGCCGCAACCTTCATAAAATTCGGCCGCGCCCCAGCTATAACAAGTATTTTCACTCTAAGCCTTGGTTGTATATCATATTAACTGATTCCCCTAACGAAACAGATTATATCTGATAATGCAAAAAATAGCTGCAACTCCGTCGCGCCACCCGATCTTTTTACCTTCTTCATAGGTCCTTCCATTATAAGAAATACCTACTTCAAATATACGGCATTTTAGTTTGCAAATTTTTGCAGTGATCTCCGGTTCAATCCCAAATCGTCGTTCCTTCAGCGAAAGCTTTCTCAGCACTTCAACGCGGAACGCTTTAAACCCAGTCTCCATGTCAGTTAAGTTTATATTCGTAAACATGTTCGACAAAAGTGTCAGGACTTGATTTCCAACCCTGTGCCAATAGTAAACGACACGATGAGGCCCGGAACCCATAAACCGCGATCCAAAAACGACATCCGCCTTTCCTGATGTAATCGGACCAATCATCTTGCCATATTCGGTCGGGTCGTATTCCAGGTCAGCATCCTGTATAATCACTATATTTCCCGTAACCGACTGAAAGCCAGTGATCAATGCCCCACCCTTGCCTTGGTTTACCGGGTGATGAAGAACTTTAACACGCGGGTCGGTTATCCTGTTGAGCACTTCAGCGGTGCCATCCGTCGAGCAATCGTTTACAACAATAACTTCGCACACCCCCACGGGGCTTTTTAGAACCGCACTGATAACACGTTCGATGGTGTTCGCTTCGTTATAACACGGAATCACCACAGAAAGGTTTACAGAATCCATTGGAACAAACACGAGTGACCTTTATTTGTTTGAGTTAAGAAAGCTAAATCTAGGGTTAAGGGTCCCAATGTAAACACTTGAGACAAAGGCAATTCGGCCACGTGTCATTGTCATTCAACTGTCCCTGAAATCAGGGCCCTTATCCAGCACATCAAGAAAGTGGTTCGTCTGCCATATGGGACTGAATGACGGATACAACACGTTCCACATCGTCCTGACGTAAATGCGGATGAATGGGGAGAGACAAACTTTGCGTTGCCAATCGCCTTGCAACTGGAAATGCTTCGGGATCCCAATTCATTGTCGCGTACGCTTTCTGCCTATGAATTGGGATAGGATAATGGATTCCTGTCTCTATATTCGCCTCTCTTAGCCTAGCTAAAAGCTGATCACGACGCTGTGCTTGTACTACATACAAATGGTAAACATGGCGCGAGCTCACCCTCTCGGTTGGTAGAACAAGTCCAGGCAGGTTCATTAACATTTGGTTATAACTTTTCGCTACCTCACGACGACGTTCGTTCCATTCGTCTAGTTTCGTGAGCTTAACCCTTAAAAACGCCGCTTGAAGGTTGTCCAACCTATGGTTGTATCCGGTCACAACATGGTTATATTTTTCAGCTTGGCCGTAATTTCTCAAATGATGCAGCTTGTGAACAAGGTCCTCATCGTTAGTTGTTATCGCTCCTCCGTCTCCAAGCGCACCTAGATTCTTCCCTGGAAAAAAGCTGAAACATCCAAGCAAGCCTAAATTTCCACAGCGCCGTTTGTCATAGTAACTGCCGTGCGCTTGACAAGCGTCTTCAATAATCGCGAGATCGTGTTGGGCAGCAATTTTTGAAATCTCGGCCATATCACAAGACTGCCCATACAGATGAACAGGAATGATGGCCCGAGTCCGTTTGGTGATGGCGTCTGCTACAAGAATCGGATCCATCCCGAAATACACAGGCTCGCAGTCAACAAGAACGGGTGTTGCGCCACAGGCTGATACGGCGAGAGCTGTGGCAATATAGGTGTTCGCAGGGACAATCACCTCGTGGCCAGGACCAATTCCCGCTACCATCAAGGATAACTTCAGGGCGTCTAACCCATTCGATACTCCCACACAGTACCGAGTCCCTATATACGCTGCAAATTCCGACTCAAAAGCTTCGAGATCCCGCCCAAGAATGAATGAGCCGTCAGCAATAATTGAATCAAACGCCGCTTCTAAGGGTGCCTTCAACTCATTATGGGCAGCAATAAGGTCTACAAATCTAACTTTATTTTCCATGTTGTGGCCGATTTGACCTGCGAGCAAGCCCAATGAAAAGAACTAACATAAGTACTCCTATACCAACCGTGGATGGTTCCGGCACTGCTGCGAGATAATAGTACGTGCCATCAAAGCCTGACGTGACGTTTACATTCGGTAAGGCACCTCCAGAAAACGAGTATGAAAACATGGATGAATTAAACACGTTATTTGTTGATCGAATAAATGCGTATTCAAGCAAAGAAAATTGTGGCGAAGTAAAATTGATGTTGATGGTTACTAAGTTCGAGGTCGTCAGGTTACCTGAAAAGTCGATACCTCGAAAAAGATTCGTCGCGCCGTTTATATCCATGTTTAGGTTTGCAAAATTGGTAAAGTTACCGCGGACGAAAAGGATATCATCAGTTGTAAAATTAACCTGTGCCCCACGATCAATACTGAGACTCCCCACATTTGTGGTCACCCCGTCCACGAAAAACGTTGCGTTACTACGGACAGCAACATTCGCGTAAAATACTGCGTTGGAAAGACGCAACGTGCTGTTCGTATTGACTATCACCTCGTTCGAAAACTGGTGAACCCCGCCTTCAGCAATGTATGAGGCTGCTGCCCCATTGGATCCAATGTTTATAGTTTGCCCGTTGGTGAGCAGGGTGTTCCTTGACTGAAACGTACCTCCTACGAGATTAAATGATGACCCGCTGTTGGTCTGAACAAATCGATTAACATGAACAGTTCCCCCATTACTTACAACCAGACTTTGGCCAGTTCCCGAATTACCAAACAAAAAGGATCCGTTATTGGAAAAACCTACAGAAACTCCTGCGCTGTTCCCACCAACCAATAGTGTTTGCCCGGTTGAATTCCCGTTATATGCATCAAAGTTGTTATGAACAATGATTCGTGCGCCATTCGTCACAAATGTGCTCGATGCCCCATTGTTGGATCCAAGTGTAAAATTATAGGCCTGGATGACACCCCCAGCCTGCATTCGAAGTGTATTGCTTGCACCTTCATTGCCAAAAGACAAACGCCCATTGTTTGTTACTCCCACAACCCATGTGGTATTTGAAATAATTAATGTTTTGTTGGTTGAGCCCGCATTGAAAATATTTGCGTTGCCGCGAAGGTCCCATTGAGAACCATTTGTAACCAGTAAATCAACTGATCCGCTGCCGTAATTAAACTGATTCGTTACGGAAATAAGACCATTATTTCCCAGGCTGAGCGCGTTATTCACTCCATTACTGCCGAAATTGAGATTATTTACTGCAAAAGTCGCGTTCGAAACCATAAATGTCTTATTCGTGCTTTCGACATTAAAAATGTTTGCTACCAATCGGACGTCCCACTGCGCTGTATTCGTAATCAACAGGTCTACAGCACCCCCACCATAGGTCAGGCTGTTCGCAATAAGTTTGCTGGTATCGTGGATTTGAATCCTATTTCCTGAACCCGAAGTGCCGATGATCAATGCACCGTTGTTCGACACGCCAACAACAAATGTGGCCCCATTAGAAATAATAAGTGATTTGTTCGTGCTCGCCGTCTCAAAGATTCGGCCGTTTTGCCGGATATCCCATTGGCCGCCGTTTGTGACAAGAAAATCGACGCCACCATTCCCATAAGTAAGGTTATACGCGACGATTTTACCTCCATCCACAATTTGAATTTGGTTACTCGTACCACTTCCCCCAAATATCAACGAGCCATTATTAGATACGCCAACGATAAAAGTTGTATTGGAAACTGTGAGCACTCTGTTCGTCGCATCAGTGTTAAAAATAGTGGCATTTTGACGAATATCAAAAGCAGATCCGTTCGTGACAAGAAAATCAACAGCTCCGGTTCCATATGTAAAGTTCCACGCTGTCAGTTTTGACCCCGAATCAATTTGAACTTTGTTACCAGACCCGCCACCACTGCTGCTGTTACCTATACTGAATGTTCCATTGCTTGCAACACCCACAACTAAAGTTGAGTTGCTCGTAATAAGAAAAGTTTTATTCGTGCTTGTTGCATTAAAAATATTGGCATTAAATCGAAAATCCCAGTCATTACCATTAGTCACAATAAAATCCGTTCCGCCGTTGCCATAATTAAAGGCATCAAGAACCACTAGCTTTCCGTTCTGCATCATTTGCATGACATTATTAGAGCCGCCTTGCACACCGAAATTTAAAGTCTGAAGGGTAAGCGTAGTATTTGACACGGCGAATAACCGATTCGTTCCTGAATTGTTGAAAATATTAGCAGTCTGTCGAAGGTCCCATTGTGTGCCGTTTGTGATGATCAAATCGACGCCGCCCGACCCATAATTAAATGAGTTACTCACAACCAACTTCCCACCATCAACCATTAAAATCTGGTTACTTTGGCCACCAGTGGTCCCAAAAAACAAAGAGCTGACTGCAAACGTTGTATTGGATATTAAAAGGTTTTTATTAGTGCCAGACGTATTAAGAATGTTGGCATTATTCCGAATGTCCCACTGTGAACCATTGGTCACCACAAAATCGACAGCTCCGCCTCCATAATTCAAGTTGTAGACAGAAAGCTTTCCGCCCGACTGGAACACAATCTGGTTGCTCACACCGCCCTGCGTTGCAAAGTTAAAGTTCCCAGAATTGCTAATTCCAACCACAAATGTCGTGTTGCTACCAATGATCAATGACTTGTTGGTTGCATTATTGTCGAAAATTGTTCCATTTTGGCGAATATCCCACTGAGCCCCATTGCTGATGTACAAATCATTTCCGCTAGCTCCATATGTCAGATTAAACGCCGTAAGCTTCCCGCCATCCTGCATGACTATCTGATTACTTAGTCCCACCGTCGCAAACGTCAACGTTCCTTGGCTCGTTACTCCAACAACAAAGTGAGTGTTTGAAACAACTAGAGATCTGTTCGTGCTTCCTGTATTAAATATACTCGCATTGAGCCTTATGTCCCATTGGCCATTTGTGGCATAAAGATCATCGGCACCGGCCCCATAATTTAATATAAAAGCGCTCAACTTGCCGCCATCCATCATCATGATTTTATTGCCTTGCCCTGTTGTGGCAAAATTGAAGGTTCCGCTATTCGACAGGCCTGTGGCAAACGTCGCATTTGATATAATGAGCATGCGATTAGTACTTGCAGTGTTAAATATCGCCGTATTTTGCCGTATATCGAAAGCAGAACTGTTTGTAATCAATAAATCCACACCACCTACACCATAATTGAAATCGGCAACAAATAGTTTTCCGCCATCAACTATATTAATCACATTACTCTCGCCTGTAAGCCCGAAGTTAAAGCTACCAGCAGACCCACTCCCAATTGAAAAAGTTGTATTTGATATCGTTAACGTCTTGTTTGTACTTACTGTGTTGAAAATACTAATGCTCGACTTAATATCCCAATTATTGCCATTCGTGACAACGAGATCAACGCCGCCAGCTCCGTATTGAAAATCATAAGCTGTTAATTTTGTGTTAGTCCCGGCAAAAACTAATTGATTACTCACGCCTGTAGTGGCAAATCGAAAAATTCCACTGTTTGATATGCCTGCGGTGAATGTTGTATTTGAAATGGCAAATACCCGATTTGTGCTATTGACGGTAAACATACTTAAGTCGGACTTAATTATCCATTGCGCACCATTGGTGATAACCAAATCAATCGCCCCCGCACCATAAGAAAACCCATAGACACTGAGAACTCCACCATCAACGAGGACGATCTTGTTACTTTCTCCGGTAGTCCCAAAATTGAAAGCCCCCTGGTTTCCAATATGCGTCGTGAAAATTGTATTCGACACGGTCAACGACTTGTTTGTGCTTCCGGTATTGAAGATGTTAACATTTCGCCTCAAATCCCATTGATCCCCATTTGTCACGAGCAGATCAATAGCACCACCACCGTAAGTAAGATCAACAGATGACAACTTACCAGTTCCTAAAAACACAATTTGATTTCCACTCCCGCTTCCTCCAAAGCTGAAAGTACCATTACTTGCGAGTCCAGGCGCAAACGTCGTGTTGTCTATGGTGAGAGTCTTATTCGTACTTGACGTATTAAAGATGGCCGCGTCTCGTCGAATATCCCACAAAGCACCGTTCGTAATAATTAAGTTGGCCCCGCCATTCCCATAAACAAAGTCAACAACGGTAAGTTTGCCGCCATCTATAATATTTAACTGGTTATTCGTGCCAGTGGTTCCGAAACGGAAAGTTCCATTGTTGGAAAGTCCTGCAATAAACGTTGTGTTCGATATTGTTAAGCTCTTGTTAGTGCTTGCCGAATCAAAAATGTTTACATTTCTCCTGAGGTCCCACTCAGCGCCGTTAGTAATTGTTAAATCCGCGCCGGCGTTGCCATAAATAAAGTCCTGCGCCACTAGCTTTCCACTTCCCGAAATCAGCAGTTGATTGTTAGAGCCACTTACGCTCCCAAAGCTAAACGTCGAGTTGTTTGAAATGAACGTGGTAAATGTTGCATTTGAGATAAGCAGGGTTTTGTTAAAACTTGCAGCGTTGAAGATATTCACATTCCGGTGCAAATCCCATTGGGCCCCATTCGTAATGGTTAAGTTATCACCACCGCCACCATATGTAAAATCCATTGCCCTCAATACCCCCCCATCGAGCAACTGGATTCGATTACTTGCACCGGTTGACGCGAAAGTAAACACACCTAGGTTTGAAATACCGGTCACGAAAGTCGTATTTGAAATGACGAGGTTTTTATTCGTTGTGTTCGAAGCGAAGATATCTACATTTCGCCTGAAATCCCATTGAGTGCCATTCGTGACGAGTATATCGTTCCCACCATTATTATTGCCATATGTAAAGTCGAAGGCCGACAACCGACCTCCATCAGCAAGCACAATCTGGTTGTTCGTGCCCGATGTTCCAAAGGTCAATGTACCGTTGTTCGAAAGCCCAACTGCGACCCATGAATTTGTTCCGACGTACAACGTATTGCTATTACCTGTCGTATTGAAAGATCCAACACGAACCTGCCCTCCATTACTTATAACCAATGATGGACGTGTTCCACTGCCAAGCTGTAGAGGGTTATTATTTCCTATTCTGCCTGCACCCGTAACGACCAACGATCCATCACTAATAGTTAATGTTGAAGTGAAGGTATTTGAAGCGGTCAGTAACAAAACGCCAGATCCATTTTTTGTTAGGGCACCTGTACCCGTTATGACGCCCCCAACATTCAATGCTGTATTTGTGGCCGCCGTCAAGGTTAGGCTTAACGGCCCAACATCTATTGAACCATTCAAATTTAAAGTGGCATTACTGACGATGAATGAGGTTGATCCGCCGAGGGTCAAATTATTGTTAATTGTTTGCGCGTCATTGTCCAATTGAAGAATGCCGCCCGTTTGAATCGTAATATTACTTCCAGATAGTATAAATGGATTCGCTGCAGCATTGTTCGTAAATGTAATCTTGGAAACATTCCAATCGGTGTTCACAAAGGGGTCTAAGCGGGTTGTTCCATCAAATACTATGTTCGCAGTTCCATTGGAAAGCGGCACTCCATCGGGATTCCAGTTTGCACTCGTGCCCCACTGACTATCTCCGCCGCCACCATCCCACGTCTGGGAAAAGCCGACGAAGGGGAACGTCAGGAAAAGTACTCCCGTCAAAATGTGTAAAATATTATTCAAACGCCCTTAATACGAACAATTTAATGCAAGACCTCGAACACATCCAAGGCCCTATACATATTGTTAATTCTCAATCAAAGAAAGCCGCTGTCAAGGATTTTTTAGGAAACCCGGCTACTTAGACCTCTTAACGATTATTCACACCTCTTAATAAAGCCAATATCTTCGTAACTTTTTCCTCCCACGTTTCGCCACGCATTGAGTCACTGAGCTTCATTCTCAACTCTTTGGAAATACCTGCTTTATAGAACAAAACACCATTCGCAAACTCCTCTGAACCCGAAGCAATTCTACATTGGTCGCTATAGAGCAAGACTTCAGGTAAAGGGGTTGAAATCACAGGAAGGCCTGCACTGAGATACTCCTTTAACTTTATAGGGTTCACATTCTTCGTCAGCTCGTTCATCTTAAAGGGAATAAGGCCCATGGAAAAGCCTCGGCAATAAGCTGGTAATTCACTAAATGCCTTCCTCCCCAAAAAGCGCACGTTTGGCACATTCTTAAACGAACCGACATCGACCAAAACCTTTCCGATCAAAACAAATGTGACATCGGGATTAACGGCCGCCGCATGCCTTATTAAATCAAGATCAATCCAATCCTCAATAAGACCAAAGAATCCCGCAATCGGACCTCTAATGTCTTTGATATCGAGGGGTACCGGAATATCCTCGTACACAGCAGTTGCAAAATGACCATAGTTGACCCCGTGACTGATCAAATAAGTGTTTTCATTCATTTTTCGACATTTGTCCACAAGCGATCCGGCCGTAGCAAATACGAGGTCAACAGATGCGCACATTAACTTCTCGATCTTGACAATGTCATCCTTCTTAACGAAGGAAAATTGCGACCAATCATCAGTACAGTAATAAACTTTTTTAGGAGATTTCAATTGGTGAACGAAATATGCTGCCGTTGGGATAAAGGACCACAATTGATAAGGCTCCTTAAAAATTCCAACCCTTAGACGGACCATGAACAAAGTTATCTTAAGAATAAGCAGATTAATCCGTTGAGCAGCCCTACTATACGGAAATGGCAATACAAGCGGTGTCATAACCCATAGCTGAGCTTTGACATTAACCGGTCCTCTTAAAAACTTGATAATCTTATGGAAAATTTTCTTAACATCCCTGGCGTTGCCAAAATTTGGATTGCGGCTCGCTATGGAATTGAGCCAAATAACGGTCGTATGCTTCGCCAAGCCTTCGAGAATGTGATGATTGCTCGTCGGATCTTCAAAGTAATCCTTTGAAAATGCAATAATAGGTAACAGCTTATCTGTGTTTATACCATTGTCAGACATTGTCTTATCATTGATGAAGGTTTAACGTTAGTTTGGTAATAGCTAAAAGCGGCATGTCGCATTTTTGACGATAACTCTTTGTCCTCCAACAGCCGGTTGCAAATTTCAAGACATTTATCGGGATTCGAAAAAGTGTTATACTCGATTCCCTCTTTAAGCGGATGCGCGACGGTATTCACCAATGGCTCAGAAACTATACACAATGAACCAGCCATATATTCGGCGAGCTTCCACGCTATTGAGTGGTGCAGTCCGATTGAATACACTCCAATAAGACATTTATTGCGCAAGTTAATGTACGCCTTTCTGGAAAATGACGAAGGCACGACAAGCTCTGAAAAATACCTCTGAGCAAATTCAGTTGGCATAAGGCCACCCACAAATTTCGATTTGAGTTCTTTTTTTAGAAGTTTGACCAGATTTATACGGCCATCATTGATTTCCTCGGCCGAAGGGAGCCCGGTTACTTCATCATGAGTCCAAAGTCGCGTTTGAAAAAGCACAAGATTATGAGTCTCGCATTCAGGAGGTCGTTCAAAAAAACGTGATTCGGGAAGGCGAAGGATGTTGAGCACTTTCTTTATTTCTCCAATATTACTCAGCGAGTGTCCTCCCACATGTTTCAGAACGGTGGTCAGCCATTGAAACGTTCCATCCGAACGACAGGGAAATGTCATGCCGAAAGGATGGACTTTTCGAAGGAGCGCAGATTCAAGGGATTCAGATGCCTGCTCCGAGAAATTCCTCTTAAAATAAATATCGCAGGCTCCCAAATCTGCAAGGTTGAATCGCTCTGCCTGATCATGGATATCGAAAACGATCCGACTGGCACGTTGGCCTAGTTCAACGCAGATCGTGAGGTGCTCTTGCAAACGTTCAGATTGCCAGGGAGGATCGGCATTTATCCATTTCACATTAAAATATGGATCGTTTGCCAGATCTAAAAGTCCGGCGAGGATATACGACGTGTGATAAAGATTTGTGCCCCGCCTGAGAAATACATTCAATTGTTTCACAGAGCAGATTGCTCCATTGGAATACAAATCACATTGCAGTAGTCATCAGGACCATGAGGCAGGTTTTCCAAGGGATTCAATTTATCACGGGTTATTTCATATAACGCATAGCCGTTGGCCTTAATAATTTCGCATACCTCATTAACTGTAGCGCCTTGCTTCTCCAGAGTATGCGGAAAAAGCTCTATTAAAATAATAGGGTGGAATTTTTTTAATAAGTTTGATGCTCCGCGAAGTGCCTTAAGTTCATAGCCTTCAACATCTAGCTTCAACAAACTTACACTTTGAATCTTTTGCGCATCGACAAAAGCATCAAGGCTCGTCACTTCAATGTCAGAACCACTGGTCAGCGAAGCTGCTCCCGTATTGCCCTTCTCTTGCTCCAGCCCGGCAAAACCAACGGATTCACCCACACCCATTTTAAAAGCAGACACACACTTAAGCTCGTTCAATTCGAGGTTTCGGCTTAATTGCACGAAAACCTCGGGGTTTGGCTCAAACGCATAGACTTGGCAGTTCTCATTCAACGTTTTTGCCAAGCGCACTGAATAATAGCCAAAATTCGCGCCAACATCCAAAATGATTGCCCCAGGCTTGAGTATTTTTTCTAGATGGTAAAACTCCCACTCATCCTTCTTTCCAAGCCAATAAAGACCACTTTGAATATAATCATTTGGATGGAGAAGCCACTGGCCATTTTGGCGAACAACCTCGGCAGATGTAGGCACCTTTGGCTTTAAAACTTTCTTTAGGAGCTCCACAACAAACCACTTCCCCCTGTGATGGGGACAGCAAAGGCTGTAAAATAGAATTAAACGAGCGCTGAATGACAGATGATCAGGCATTTTTAGTCGCAACAAAAAGGTGATTGAGGAACCATTGGGTAATTAAAAATCTCTTCGTCAGTAAGGAAGTACTCTTCACCTTCTAGCATTCTACGCTCGGAGTCCATATCCACATTCGTCTTAAAGAGCTTATCATATCGAACCGTTCAGTCGCTAGGAACGAAAGAACATGTCCTCGCTTAAAAGTGAGACTGCTCTCAGCGGAAACGTAAGGGTTTCAATGATCCGTTTGAATTTTGTTCTCATGACCCGCAATCCTTCTCGTTGTTGTTCTGAACCAATCGAAACGCATTAAATACACGGACAGGCCACCGAGTGAAATTAAAATGGCTGCCGGTTCAACAGGAAATCTGTAACGCGCATATCCGAAAAAAATGACGCTGCTTAGTGCGTATTGAGCGATCAATAGGTGCAACAGCCAGGTGCCTGACGCATTCCGAACCGCCGC
Organism: Verrucomicrobiota bacterium; assembly: GCA_034440535.1. Lineage (GTDB taxonomy): Bacteria > Verrucomicrobiota > Verrucomicrobiia > JAWXBN01 > JAWXCD01 > JAWXCD01. The sequence goes on from JAWXCD010000010.1 coordinate 28,744, forward strand.
TGCAAGCGTTGGGATGAATAGCACAATGAGCAACACGAGAAATGGCCCCCAGGCGAGTAACATGCCGACCCGAAAGATTAGAGGACTGTCAGCTTGGAGAAAAGGCGTAAAAGCCCTTCGCAACTTAGCTTGCGCCAGATAAAACCATTTATCCTTGTTATCCGACAACCATTCCTTTGCAAGCTGCTTCGCAACACGATCCCTCTCAAATTCGTTATTTGGAGCTCTCAATTGTTCTCGGTACTCGGGCAAGCTTGAGTCCCAGTAGGCATAGCCGTAATATTTAGGATCAGTCGCAGTTATACGATTGTTTCCCTGAAGCAGTGATGAACCTCCCGTAGAGGTCAAGGGAACAAAGGCTCCAAATACCTTGTAATTGCGATACACCCAAGGACTCAGCATCAGCAGGACGCACAATGGAATCAGGATTGAGGTCACCAAAACTTTCAGCCTCTTACGGAAGGTGATAATCGCCCAAATCCCAAGCATTGGCATTAATAAGGCAATATTCGCTCGAACCAATAATGCACCCCCAAAGGAAAGTCCTGAAGCAACCGCCCACACCGCTGACCCGCTTGACGCAAATCTAAGGGATGCCCAAATTGCCAGATACAGCCAGAAAACGCCTAGCGTTTCACTCAGAAGTTCTACAGAAAATAAAAGGGACATGGGCCAAAAGGTGAAAATCAAGGCTCCAGCGAGGCCGACAACTCGCGAAAACGCCTCTTTGCCCACATAATAAACCAGTATCACTGTCACTGCGGAAAGAACACAGTGGAAAATACGAATCATTGCGAAACTGCGACCGAATAAGCAATAAAGCGCGGCCCATGTCACAGATGTACCAGGAGGAACGCGGGCAGTCCGGGGTTCTGGATCAGTCACGTCAGGACTGGGTCCTCGATATCCTTTCCCATTGTATAAATTATAAGCCAGCGTTTCGTAGTCAGCCTGATCACTGCCGGGTTTTGGAGCATCAAAAAGACCCTGCTTAAACCCAAGTCCCAATCGGATAAAAAATCCGAGGATAACTAGAATCATGAGTAGTTTCCTAATTTGGATACGATCGATAAAACAAATTTCGCTCATTCTTTCCTCCGTATAGTATCTTTAATGTATTGATCGGCATGTTCGATGGCCAGACGACGGACGAGGACAGTCAACTCATATTCAAGCCGACCAATTTCATCCAGAATTTCTCGAACGACCGCGCCGACTTTCGGTCCTTCGTTGTATGCGGGTATGACGATTGCGACTTTATCCATGCTGGAGATCATTTTTCTTCCTCGTTCAACGGCTGAAGTTGTTTCACTAGGCGCGCCGGATTTCCTGCAACAACAGCATCCGAAGGCACCGATTTAGTGACGACCGCGCGTGCACCAACGATCGCCCGGTCGCCTATACTAACCCCTTTGAGAATTATAGCACCCGTCCCAATCCACACGTCGTCCCCAATAATGACGCAAGCTGCCTGGTGCTCATCAATTTTCTCCCCTCTCCGGCGGCGCTCCGCTTCAATCGGATGCCCATCGTTATCCATAATGGTCACAAATGAAGCGATCAAGCAATGGTTACCTATTCGGATACCGCGGGCCATGTTAAATCCTGCACCGTGACCAATAAATGTCCCGTCTCCGATACATAGTTCAGGTTCCTCGGGGAAACGGTGGTGGAATCCAACGTTAAGAAGTCCTGAAATATATACATTTGAGCCGAGAGTGATCCGGCCTTTACCGGTCACAAATGGCATCCTCTCAATACGAAGTCCTTGCCCTACAACATCGCAACGGGCACGGAAAAGCGGTTCTATATAAGCGAGCTTCAGCATCCATTCCAAAAAAGCCACCACCCGCCAATGGAATGAGAACAACAAACGGAACGGACGCCGCATGTATCGGGGCCAAGGAACGCCCGAGTGAAGGAGTTTTCGTAAAATTTGTTTCACAGGGGTTCAGTTCTCATGCTTCGCCAATGTACGACCGAAAATCAATCGCCTCCATGCTGCCAAAAAAAGCCTCGACCGCGCAAAGCAATTTTTCGTCAGATTCCCCATCGGCCAAGGATATCGGCTGTAGGATTGAATCAACTTTGAACACGTTTTATGCATGTCTCCCTGTATTGAGTACTGCCAAGCGGTCTGGAACATCAAGTAAGCCTCTGCCTTACGTCGCGTCAAAATACCAACAGTTGGCTTGAGCGAGGCGTGTTCTTCCAGTATGCGCAACACCTGTTCTTCCATGCTCTCTAACCGGTGGCTCAGGCTCCCCTCATGCACGCGGTAGGCAGTTGTTTCAGTATGTTGAACCGGAAGTGGACCGCGTTTTGCCCACCGAAGCCAAAGATCGTAGTCCTCTGTTCCCTTGTATCGTGAATCAAACCCGCCCAGCGAAAGAAACTCCTCCCTACTACAGACTACCGTAGACGTTGTAATGCGGTTCTTTAAATACAGGTCCTGAAACGAAAACCAATCCACCTTAACCCCACTTTGAGGTTGAGTCGGAATCGGCGCTTCCCCGGAAAAATACACGGCGTCGCTTGCTGCAAATACTGCTCTTTCTCTATTTAAAAACTCCTTTTGAAACTGCAGTTTCCAAGGAAACCACAGGTCGTCAGGGTCCAGAAAAGCGACAAATTTCCCACTCGCCTCCTGCACTCCTCGATTTCGAGCGACGGCGACTCCTGCGTTTTCTTGCCGTATATACCGAACATCAGGAAACTGATCACGGACCAATCGCTCCGTACCGTCCGTTGAGCCGTCGTCGACAACGATTACCTCACCGGCTGGCTCTGTCTGCAAACGCACGCTTTCGATGGCTGCGGGAAGCAAAGCGCCATAATTGTAAGTTGGAATTATTACGCTGATACTGTCTGTCATCCCTGGAGCACCTCATTATACATTTTAATTATTTGATCCGTTACAACTTTCCTAGAGAAGCGTTCGCGAGCCTCTTTGATCGCCTGTTGCGAAGCCTGATGCAACTTGAGAGGGTCAGCGGACCATTGACGGATTGCATCGGTCAAGCTTCCGGTCATTGTCATGTCGATACACGTTCCGCCCTTCCCAATCACCCATTCCGTTGTTGCGTATTGATGTCCCATGCACGGAATCCCACTTGCCATTGCTTCGAGAAAAGCGATCCCCAAAATCTCATCTAAAGAACAAAGAATGAAGAGGTCAGCGGCTCGATAAACGCTGGGCATCGCCGATCGTTGGAGGTTTGTCAGAAGCTGATAGCGTCCCGGCAAAAGTTCATCAGCTAAGCGTTTAATATCTGAAGTTTCTTCTTCCACCGCGCCCGCCAACACGAGGAACAAGCGAGGATCAGCACAAGCTGCTGCTTCCTGGATCAGCCAATTCATACGCTTACGCGTCTTTCGGAGTGCTCCCACTGACAATACGATAAACCCATCCAACGGAAGCCCAAGAGCCATCCGTGCTTGATCCCGGTCTCCATGACAAAAAGTTTCGGTATCGACAAAATTCGGAATGCAAAATCGGCCTTGTTTCCCGCCATGCCGAGCATGGTAACTAGGGGATAACTCCTGCACGAAGTCAAAGGACGACAGGTAATCCATCGACTCTTCAGTACCATTCGCAAGGATAACACGGCACCCATGAAAAAATCGCGTCTTTTGAAGGAGCCATCCGAGCCATGGATCTTGTAAATGAACAATATCAAATTTGCCTTTCGTTATGTGAAATAGTAGCCCGGGAAAAAAGGTTGTCTGCTCTACCTGATAAGCAGACCCGAATCCTACCCTCCACCTTCCGGGCAAAGGAACACGCCACAAACTTTGTGCCGCCTTACCCTCGCGCCGGAAATGCCTTACAACAATCCCCCGACCCGGGCCACCTCGAAACAAGACTGTCTGAATTCCGGCATGTTCCAGCGCTTCAGCAAGATCTTCCGCCCAAGTTTCAATGCCACGTGGAATATAACCCAGGCCGGTGCTGACGACGGCGACTTTCATTTTGGTTTAAGCAATCCTGATGCGACCGTCCGCCAAAAACGAGGCCGCAACAATATTCTACTTTCATGCCAGACCGCATGCAGTCCCAAGGCTGGGTATCCCGCCATGGCATCAATCCAATATTCGCCGTGAGCCCGCTCTGCTGCATTTGCCAGTTGTACTTCCTGGTATTCATTCCAGTCCCGTGACTCGCTAAGTCGACCCGACCCCTCGTTTAGTGGTGCCTCAACAATTTCCAGGGCTAATCGATGATACCTGTCAACCACCGCCGCAGGATTAAACTGGCGCTCGTATATCTGCTTTAACTTTGAGCCAGTGTCCGCCGCTATCGTTGAATCCGTCAAAAAAACTAGCACTTTTGAAATAAATTCGGCTTGTGACGTAGCTATACATTCAGGCAATTGCACGAATTCCTCCGTTCCAAAAAGAACAGCGCGTCCTTCCGAGAGAGTGACAATGGGAATTCCGGCAGCCATTGCTTCGAGGCAGGCAGTGATTCCACCTATTGGATGAGAATCAATGAAAACGTCCGCCGTTGGAAGAATGGCGGGAACATCACGCCTGCTACCAATAGCGTGAACACGTGATTTTGAGCGCATGCTCAAAATCTGCTCATTTGCCCAGTTTTTCGAAGCCGAGTCACCACCGCCCACGATTACGAAATGAGCGTTCGGACATGAAACCAGCACCTCATCGAGGCAACGAAACCATAGGTCATCCCCCGTTAACTTTAAAAGTGAAGTGACTGCCAAAAGCACCGGCGCATCTTCAGGAACTCCGAGGTCGCTTCGCGAAACTTGCCCTTGCGGTGTGCTGCCGAAAACGATGGACCCAGGCAACGGCAGCATTCGACATGTTTTTTCGTTAAATGCTGATCCGCAATAAGCAAAGGGGGCGCGTCGATGAGCTAGGTGGCATTCGAAATCATGTATATTGCACGATAAAAGATGATCCGTAAGCTGGTGATTAATCACTTTTGGAGATGCCCCCCCCAAAAGTGCTAAGAGTCCGCACAAGCTGTCTCCATAATCGTAATTAAACACAACTGTTACATCTTCATCGTGTAGCATTTTCTTCAATTGCCGAGCACGACTGAGAGGACATTGCTCGGTTGTCAGATGTCGCACCGGTAGATCGGCTTCGCAGACGCGGCGAGCTAGGTCTGATTCTGAATTGGAGGGTGGCTCAAGGAGAAAGAAAATGGGACGCCATCCCGTTTCACGAAGATAGTCAGCAAGATAGAAAATGCTTTTACCGACGCCTCGCACATCGAGAAAGTGTCGAATAAAGAACCCTACAGTCCGTATTTTGGAGTTAGCCTGAAGTTCTACTCGGGGTCCGAATTCACGTTGAGCCAGATCTCGAATTAGATAATTTAATCGGCGATCCTCGACAAGGCCATGAAAGTGAGTTTGAGCCAGATCAATGGCTGCCTTTAAAATAAACCCACCACGTTCCAGGCGATGCGCGGCAATATTGCTTTCTGCTGCGTCCATGAGACATGCATAAACGCGCTTGTACTTGAGCAACAATTGACTGTGACTATCAACTTGCAAAGTCAGTATCCCTCATCTCCTTCCAACACAGTCGCAAACCTTCCTCAGGTCCAATGACAGGACGGTAATGGCAACACGATGTCATCCGTTCAAATTCAGCGTCATGGTGCGAATAACCGCCAGTGGAACGGGTTTCAATTTTGGGTGGTATGCCGGTTATCTTGCCCATCAATTCAACAAGGGCCCTGAGCGTCAGTGTGCGCGGCCCTGCCAAGTGGAAAGTTCCACTGGCCTCAGTCATCACCAATGAGGACAGTCCTTCGCACAGGTCGTCTATCCATACGGGATTTAAAATGATTCCTTCGTCCCCCTCTAAGAACACGGTTTCACTCCGTGAAACACGCCTCAAGAGCCGATTCACAAGGAAGCGATCCCCTCCAAGTCCATAGGGATGATAAAATCGAGCGACAGCAATGCTCATGAACTTTTCGTATTGTCGGGAAATCAACTCTGAACATGCCTTGACCGCCCCGTAAAAGGAGGCTGGCCGATAATCGCCATCATCTTCTCTTTGGGTCCGGTCCATGTTCCCTAAAGCATCACCAGTCGATGCGAGAATGAAAGATTTGACACCCCGTATTCTAGCAAATTCAAGCCACGCAACAGTCGATCCGACGGCCACATCGAAAATTTCGGCCGCTTTGTCAGGCCATTGATGATAATCACGGTGTCCTGCAAGATGAATAACCGTGTCGACCCTTTCCTCTATTTCGGGCAATTGGTGAGTCAAGGCATTCCATTTCAGCCAATGGATTCCTTCGGAATGCGCAGGCGCCTCTCCTGTGCATGTCGCGACAATAGTGTGACCATGATGTTTCAACCGTGAAACCAACCGGCTACCCACGAATCCTGATGCGCCAGTCACAAGGATACATTTCGATGAGGGCCTCACGGCTTTTGGTCCAATGTGCCCTTCCAATTGTGAACGACTTCCTGCTCAAGCAAGGCATCCGGAGATGTTGGTTGAGAGGAATACCAGTCCTTTAAGTGCTGTATTCCCTGCTCCAGTGAAATTTCAGGCTTAAATCCAAGGACCTCTGCGGAACGTCGGCTATCCGAATATAATCGGAGCACATCCCCAGGGCGTGGCGCATCATGTTGCACGGTCGCTTTGTCCAGCCCAACGCTGCGTGCGATGGTCTCTGCCAAGTCTTTGATTGTCATTTCAAACCCGCTACCAAGATTAAATGTGCGACCGATAGCAGATGGATGTAACCCTGCCGTTAATATGCCTCGGGCAGTATCAGATACAAAAGTAAAATCTCTCGTCTGGGTGCCGTCACCGAAAATAATCAATGGCTTTCCAGCCAATGCCCGGAGCAGAAACTTTGGAATCACCTCACCGCTGTCCCCTTCATGGTGACAGCGAGGACCGTACGCATTAAACGGACGCACAATCACCGTATCTAATGAGTAGGTATCGTGAAATGCCCTCGTATAACATTCACCCGCCAACTTCGATGCGCCATAAACCGTGTGAGGCAAAGTCGGGTGCTCTTCAGGCATCGGCACAAAGGAAGCGGTGCCGTAAACTTCAGAAGTCGACACATATACAAACCGGCCGACCCGCGACTTCTGTGCCGCAAGAAGCAATTTCAAAGTAGCCTCCGCATTCACTTCGTGGTTTTCATAAGGAGAATGAATCGAATGCCGAACACCCAAACAGGCCAGGTGGTAAACGATGTCGACTCCTTTCAATAGCGCTTCCATGGCCGTGGTGTCACGAATATCGCATTCCTCAAGCCGACAGTGAGGCGACAGGATATCGGATACATTGTCCCGCTTTCCATTAACGAGATTATCTACAATGGTGACCTCAGCGTCTTGAGCTGTCCATTGGCGGGACAATTCCGAGCCGATAAACCCAGCGCCTCCCGTAATTAATATCCGTTTTGCCATAGCTTACTTACTTCCTTCCATACAATACCTTTGCTGGCACCCCAGCCACGGTTTCACCTGGTGCGACATTACGTGTGACTACTGCGCCAGCCCCAATCATCGCTCCATCACCGATCGTTATTCCGCAAAGAATGACCGCCCCGCTCCCGACTGACACCCTGTTTCCAACAACGGTCGGAATAATATTCCAGTCTGCCTCTGACTTCATCGAACCATCCTCATTAACTGCCGCAGGATGCTTGTCGTTTGTAAAGACAACGTTGTGTCCCACAAAGCACCCATCACCGATGGTAACGCCCTCACAGATGAAAGTATGACTTGAAATTTTGCAGTCCCTGCCAATAACAGCGTTTCTTTGGATTTCAACAAACGTACCGATCTTGGTGTTATCGCCGATCGTACAACCGTAAAGATTCACAAATCGAAAAATCTGCACATTCACTCCAAGGCGCACGTCAGCTGCAATTGAGCAAAATTCGGGGTTCATAGGTTTATTCGACTTCCTCCCGCTTTGATGCTTTCCTGGGCAGCAGCAAGAAGTTTGACAACTCTGAGTCCCTCAGTGCCACCAGAACGGCAGGTTTTTCCATTCTGGATGCAATCGACAAAATGATTGGCCATCCGCGTCAACGGCTCGTCCATACTTAAATTAGGCGACCAAATATCACCCGAACGATAGGCAATCAAACTCTGACGGCGCTGTTCCTCGTCGTTCACGACGGTAATTCCTTTATTATAGACCTTAATCTTTTCGGAACTGTTCAAGTCATCGTACACAAGACTCTGTGAACTGCCCCCAATAATCATGTGCCGTATTTTTACTGGGGACAACCAGTTCACATGGAAATTGGCGATCAGTCCGTCGCCATAGTCGAGGTTCAGATAAGCGACATCCTCTAGCGCACCGCCCGCGTGGCTACTTCCGTGAGCGGCCAAACTGAGTGGAAGACGACCTAGAAGAAAGTCAACGATGGACAAATCATGAGGAGCCAAATCCCAGATCACGTTAATATCATTCTGAAAAAGGCCGAGATTGATTCTGACACTATCGATAAAATACAGGCGTCCCAACTGCCCGGCATCAATGATCTCTTTCATTTTCTCCACAGGCGGACTGAACACAAAAACATGATCAACCATCAGGGTCAGACCATTTTTTTGCGCTACTTCGACGAGTTCTTCAGCCTGGTTGACCTGCATGGTCAGAGGCTTTTCAATCAAAACGTGCTTGCCTGCAAGTAAGCATTTTTTAGCAACTTCGTAATGGGTGCGCACGGGCGTGGCGATGGCAACCGCATCTATAGAGGAATCTTTCAGAACGCTTTCAAAATCGGTGGTAAATCTTACTGAAGGATAATGACCTAAAAATTTCGCAAACCGACGGTCGTCAAGATCGCAACAGGCCGCCACGGTGGCGGTGTCGAGTCCATTAAAGTTGCGCAGAAGATTCGGCCCCCAGTAACCAAGGCCTATAATTGCGACTCTCACTTGAGTTTTCATAACGTTTTATTAATCTTTCTAGCAACCACCAATATGTGGTCGCCGAAGTGTCTAATGAATGGGTGCATTTCGTAACGAACAAACTTTTCCTTGTCCTTTATTGAAGAACACTTTTCGCGCTGGAAGAAGAATGTGTCACATTTTTCAACTTCCATCCCTTTTGACTTCAGATACCTCTCAAGAGATCCAGCAAATATTTTTGTGATCATGTCGCAATCGGGATATACCTGCGCACATTTAAGATCGGGCTCCATATTCCAAAACACTTTTTTCGTGAGCCACGAAATAGCACATATCCGGAGCGCTCCCATATAATCAATGGCTCTTAGAATGGGCCGTCGCTCTAGATGCAAATCAAGGGAGAACCCATTTGGTGTTGAGAAAAAGAGTAAGCCCCCTGGTTTTAATACACGGACCATTTCATCCAGCACAACCGCAGGGTTCCACACATGTTCCAACACCTCAAAGCTATAAACAACATCCACAGCCGAATGAGCAATAGGCGCATGAGCAATATCTGATTCAACAAGAACCGCCTTATTATGAGAGACGTTTTTCTCTTTTGCTCCTTTTAATCCAATGCGTGAATAGTCAAGGCCGATGACTTTTTGCGCCAACCTTACAACACCGGAAAGTACAACGCCTCCGCCGCATCCGAATTCAAGGCAGATGTCATGTGGTTTAAGATGTGACAAAAATAACTGAACTTGAGGGTGACTCAGCTTATCCCCGCCAGCAGTCATCTTGTGATAATCAAGCCTATTCCTATAGAAAACGGACAGATCGCTTTTTGTAGCTGTCTTATCTTTTACATGCGGCATCCAATAGGAAGCCTTTTCTCGCAAGATCCTGACAATTCGATCTACCGCTGGCACTTTACCTCCCACTCGTCAACCAACGCAAATAAGGCTGGCAACTGTTTGACAAATATTGAGTCGCAGTCCAGCTTCTTGTGATAAATCGACAGAATCATGGAAAACTTTAAAAGCACAGATGCTTGAGGAATGGATATACCCAAACCATCAATGTATATCATAAGCATCTGATGCCTTTTGCCGCCGGGTTGGACCTCCTTCAGGACAGTTGCGTAAGAACTCGGTAGGGTTTTGCCTTCCGATTCATGGATCGTAAGGACCAAAAATCCAAACCAATCAACAATGGGCAACTCATCCGGCCCGCCCATTTCCCAGTCAATAATACCTGTAATTTTTTTCGTGCTTGGATCAACGAATATGTGTTGAGGACCATAATCGAAATGTGAATACACAAGTGGTATCGAAGATCCCACAATGCGCTCGAGAAACTGACTCCTCACTTTATTCAAATCACAAAGCTTTGATGATTCATCAACAACAGACGAGCACAGGCGGTTATAATCATGTTCGCTAAATACGCCTGGACGACGGGATGCAACATGCAGTTCGAGCAATATTTGGCAGGCCTCAGAAATGAATGTTTCCCGCCATTCCACGTCGGACAAATATTCCAAGGCAGGATTCCCACGTGCAACCGATTGAATGCTAAATGCCAAACCCGATTCCTCCCCGCTTGCGAGAAGGGGTGGGCAGAGTTCACGAATATGTTTTGGAATACGGTCGAAAGTTAAAAACGATTTCGTAGCCATAATGTGGCTTTGAATCCTAATATTCTCTGATGGATTAAGCCCCAATAAAAGAACCCACTTGGGATACTGGCCGTCAGTCAAAAACGTTATGGTTTTATTGCTCCTCGTGACTTCCATATGGGTCATTCGGATCGACTCTGGATGGTCTGCGAGGTGTCCTATATGTTTCCGAGTAATTTCTTCCGGGAACGTGGCAGCAGAATTGTTTCGCGAAGCAATAATAGTGTAGCAATGCGAAAACCTGCGCAGAAAATTCCATCGGCGGAGAAGCTTCATTAAAAGTTTGCCTCGCCTCGATCGCGCATGGAATGCATGTTCCGCGCTTAACGGGTTAGAAAGATCAACCAATACTCGATATTCGCTATAGTGCGGAATGGGAGAATAAAATCGAATATGATTAAACCCCGCCTCTCTCAACATTTTTTCATAACCGGACTTCGTATGTGTATATATCCTATACGGTTCCTTGAGTCTAAGCCTGCAATACAAATTTGCGAGCCATCTAGGCATCAAAGAAGTGTAGGCCGTGCCAGGGTGATCCTGTTCGCCTAGGAAAAATCTCCACCCAATTCTATTTTCAATTCCAATATAAACTTGGCCATTGCTCGCTAACACGCGATTAACTTCTTTCAGAAAGGCAATCTGACATTCGCGGGGTTCCCCTTTTTTGTGGAGGCCCGCATATTCCAAAACACCATTCAAAGCGAATGCATCGACGGAGCCTGCGGCAAAAGGAAGATACTGCGTGTCACCACCTTGAAGCGGGATTATAGCTTTGTGGCCGTGGGCTTGGCTTCGGTGCAGCGTAGCTTCTAATCGCGTTGCCGATAAATCAACTGCATAAACTTTATCGAAATTATGGGACAGGCCAACAGATAACGCACCCCAGCCACAGCCAAAGTCAACTGCCACACCTCTATTGGTCAGTTGCAACAAAAACTTCCAAGCGCTTCGTCGGTCATCATTGACATATTGGTCCAAATAATCTCGTTTTTTATCTGGAAGTTCTGCAAGGAGTCTGGAATAGGCCGCGTCCCATCCATTAACACGGACATCTGCTAGAAACCGCTTCATATCGATCCGTATTTCCTGAAACTCGTAATCCCTTCGATCACCAAGCATCGGTACGCCGTGTCGAACCGGATATTTGGCGTTGCAGTTCGAACACACCAAATACTTTGAATTAAAGCCAAGAACCCCTTTGCATTGCCCACAAGTTAGCCCAGCTAATGCGGATTCACTAAACCCATGACTGGGTCCATTTTCTTCATCATCGGCCAAAAGAATACTTTCACTTTTTGCGATCAAGGGTTTTTCCTCAGTGAAAGGTGATTTTCCCTTGCGAAAATAATAGTAGTACGCGCCGACAAAATAGACCGTGCCAGTTGTCATAACCATTATTCCAAGCGAAAAAAGAGAGGTAAGGGAAAACAACTTTGACACACTAAACAGGACGGCAAATAGCAGGATCACTGGAATTAGCACAGATCCATATGTTTGACTAATGAATTCCCGGAGCGAAATACCCAATACCTTACATATATAAAACGGTACAATAAAAAACATGGTTACCGTCATTGTTATTAGCGTGCCTAAGGCAACACCTATATTTCCATGTATTTTTACCAATATGAGACTGAGGGTTATGTTGGCCGCTGCGTCCAAGAGGTAGATGACAGCAAGCGTTTTTAGCTTACCCATCGCGAATAGGACAACGCGAATATTAACGTGGGCGATAAACGCAAGCATCGGTATCGCAAGAATGATGAGGATGGGATAGCTTTCGCGGAAGTCCGGTCCAACCCAAGCTTCGATCAAGTTACGACCAAACAGAATAAAAATAAAAAACATGAAGAAGGCGTAAAGCAACGATGCACGAATCGCTCCGTACATAAGCTTGATTTGCTCCTCTTTTTGACCCCTTGCAAAGTATTCGGACGAGAGGGGCATTAACACCGTGTTGAAAGCGGTCGAGGCTTGAATTGCATAGCTAATAAGGCGACCTGCAATAGCGTATACAGCGACATCATGCGTTGTCTTCGCCCAACCGATCACAAGGTTGTCACTCAAAAACGAAAGGTTCCCATAAAGAAAAATGGAAAATGCACCAAGGCTGAATCCGTAAAGCTCCTTAACTTTGCTTGTGCTCCACCCTTCCGGAGTCAGGCGAAGTCCTGGGAACAGTCGATAGGACGAAATGACTTTCAAAGTGCCCGCAACGAGCGTAATAGAAAGTTGAAGGAACGCCAATGCGATAAGTCCGTATCCATGAGTCAGTAAGATCACGGTTAACAAGACCCGAATGATCAAGCTTATGATCTCGATCCCATTCACCAAATCGTATCGATTGAACCCGACCAGTATCCCATCAAAAACATCAAACGGCATTCCGATGGCACAGGTTATCCCGACAATCAGCACGACTTGCTTCGATATTTCCCAATAGGTAGGATCGATATTGAACAACTTCGGAAATAGAAAGCTGCACCCCACCACCGCAACAGTGATAAACAGCCCAGTCACTGTCAGCATTACGAGTGAGGTGACCACAACCTTGTTTATTTCGTTGGTGTCGTTTTTGGCACGATGAACGGCAATGTACCGCCCGACGGCGCTGCGCAAACCAACATCACTCATGCTGAAATAAACGATGAACGAGCTCGCCAATATCCATAACCCATAAACACCCTTTCCAAGCGTCCCAATAAGAAACGGAGTGAGCCAAATGGCGAAGAGAAGCGTGACGAGGCGTACAGTTATGTCAGAGAGCCCATTACGAAATATCGATTTTGTGATCATGTTACAGAAGCTTTTTCCGTCATCACATGACAAAAAACATCCCAAGGATTCACATATTTAAGCCGAATCCCTTTGTTCCGGCAATATGCTTGAAGATTTAAGTGAAGCTCCCTAAAACCTCGATTCAATAAATAGTTCGAATCGTGATCGGTACATCCGTGACAATGCAGTTTGATGACTTGTGTTGAGCAATCAGGCAAAAAAATGCCTGCCTTCACCCAATTTTCAACCCTTTCGGGGCTCACTGGACTCGTCACTGTCAATTCAGCGTTTTCCAGTCTGGGCAACACGCCGTATTTAAATTTTTTAAAGTCTAACATCAGAGGGCCGGGGAGCATGATAAGCATGTCATGATGCGGACCATCTTGCAATCTGTCTGTTTTAGATCCCAACCTACTCGAATCAATGAGCGAAAAACCTCTATCATGCCATCTCGGCTCATCGTCCTGACTTGTTGCGAAATACATCTCGTTTACAACACGGCTTTGACACTCACTCGGAGCTGCTGGCATCGTCAAATCCATATAACACCCCGCTTCTTTCAAAGCAGTCAATTGATCATTAACCCCGCACCATCTTCCATCTCGCCTCGAATTGCACAGCGCCCAGTTCCCATGAATGAAAGCAAATTCCCGCAAACCACTTCGACTATGCAGCAACCCGTGCTGTGAACCGAGCACTTGCGCATACCGACCAAGCTTTTCTATAAAACTTTCACGCGTTTCACCGTCGAGGTGCCAATGTATTTCAATGTGACCAAAGCCGCGGCGCTGCAGTTGCGCCAAGCGATCCAAAAAATATGGATTGTAATCCTCCAATGGAAAGAAAAAGGTATGTTGGAGCGGAGTTCCAAAGTCATCCAATAATTCAGACGCAACTTCAGGATACCGCTGCTCCCATTTCGACTGACGCTCAGATGCTATATTCTCATCGGTCGTATTCCTAAACGGTTCGAAATGGTCCGCGACCAAAACCCAAAGCTCCCGGGCTTTCAGGTTTAAAGAACGATTTCGAATCCTTTGCTTAATGAGAGGCCACAGCCATATATGTGCATTGCGAGGAAACCTCATCGCTCCGTCCTCTTCCAAGCGGCACTATCGACTCCAGTAACACCTTTCAACAAACCAAAAAATAATGCGAATTGAAGAGAGATCAAATATCTTCTTTTTGGGCTGATCATTAAAACACAGGTTGCTGCAAACGTTATAAGCCCTGCCAGTTGAAAAAGGAACCATGAAACCTGAAATGCTAGGGAAAAAACACAGAAACAAAAAATAAAAGCGAGAGGCAGGAGAAACCACCGAAGAACCTTATGACTCACAAACATCCAGGCGACCTGTGGGTGGATAAATGGATTCATTAAATCCCTCAAGTAGAGCAAGGCTTGACCATTCCCCTTTCCAATGCGAAATCGCCTCCCATATTCAATCGAAGTGGAGTCAGGTGCAGATTCATACCCAATTGCAGTGGGAATATAGACCATCCTCATCTTTCGTCTAAATAGCTGCATTCCTTGAACAAAGTCTTCTGTAATGAGATTTTCCGGCAAATGGGCAAAACACTCGCTCCTCATCGCAAACACTCCCCCATTCGCTCCCAAACAAGAATAATAGCGACTTTCCCAATGCTTGAGTTGACATTCAAAATTCCAATATAAATTTTCCTTAAGGGTTTTTCCCTCTTCTTTGTTTTTAAGGACAAGTCGACCACATGTCCCTCCAATACACCGAGCATCCTTGCCTAAAAATGGTTGAAGTAGGTGTACGACGGCGTCGGGGTCAAAATCAGTGTTGGCATCTGTAAAGACGAGGAACTCACCCTTTGCCACCTTTGCCAATTCATTTAAAACGCCGCATTTTCCTCTTCGGTCGAATTCAAAACAATGAAGGGTAATATCCCACCCTTCCGAAACTTGATCAGTCGGCAGCTGAAATTCTTGAACAAACTTGACCGTGTCATCGGTGCAACCATCACATCCCACCAATATTTCCATTCTCCCACAACCGTTCAGGGAGCAAAGATTTTCCAATCTTTGCCGTATGACCTCTTCCTCATTATGGGCAGCAATCAAAACCGACACTGAGGCCGCTGAAAAAGGATTAAACGTTGTTGGCCTCGAACCCTTCAACCTGCCAGCAAAAAAGATGATTAACGGATAAATCAAAAGGCAGTAAGCAATCAAAAAAAGAGATATTACCGCAAAGCATACCACCATGTCATGAATGACGGTCATTACCGCAACTTATTTATTAAAATAATGGACATATATACAATAATTATGCTGCCAAATGTGGACGCCAACCATAATGCAACTAACTGATATTTCCTACTAAAAAGCGGGGGGTCTCCAGGTGTAATTCGTCGGTTCACGACCTGAAACAAACCCGCACAAAGACTTATTTCGATGAAAAATGTATGGTGAAGGCCGCGACTTAAAAAATAGGCGCCGGCTAAATATCCAATCAGGGAGCAAAAAAAGATTCTGGCGAGACGCTTCAAATAAACATCAGTTTCATTTTCTGCCTTGAGATCATTTACCTCAAAACACCCCACAACAGAGTAAATAATAAGGCCGAACCAAAACAAATAACCAAACAAGCCAAGTTCGGCATATGTTTCAACAAAGGCATTATGCACAACCATATTGTTAAGATACTCACTAATGTTTCCGTACCCCACCCCGAAAATCGGATTTTGTTTGAAGGCATAATTTGCTTCTCCCCAATTAGTGACTCTGCCTGTTGAGGAAGAGTCAATCCAGTTTTTGCCTAGCGCAACAATGCCAAAGGCTCCACCAAAAACTACCATCGCTATAAGGTAAATTGAGCGAAGGCGGCCATTCAAAAAAAAGACCGGTATCATGGCAATGGTTGCAGCAATCGAAATGATACCGCCCCGTGATTGAGTGGTCCACCAACCCACGAGAATAACAAGCATGGTTACTAAACAAAGAATCAGTTTCTTAACGTCAAATCGATAAAATACCCCAAAACAAAGGGGCAGGCACGCGGTAAGGAACTGGGCAAGGTCGTTTGGATCTTCAAAAATTCCGAAAAACTGGGACCTTTTCCCCCGGTAATCATATAGGGGAGGTGATCCACCAAATCCACGTCCTGTAAAGTATTGAAGTATTGCATGAACCGCCATAAGGAGCCCCATGACGACAACAATTCGAGTCAGAATCTGTAAGCGAGGAGCTGTGTTGAGCAAGTAAAAAAGCAGGATGGCAAAGACAAAAATTTTTCCAAACGTCTCGAAGGCGAAAACCACACCATCAAAGTAAAAAAGCATCACTTGGGACATCAGAACCGCCACAAACAAGCCCCAATAGAGATTCCAATGAGGCAGCCGTGCAAATCCCACCGATCGTCTCGCTGATTGCTCGGCAAGAGTGGAAATTAAAGCTAGGCCACCCACTGCCACCAATACCGGAATGCCTGCCATTGGCTTAATTAACCATTCTTGTGGCCTGAAAAACACTAGAACCACATAGATCGATATCCAAAAAAAACCGTTCATTTATCCAGTGGGATTGGTTGTCCGCTAATTGACTTCAGAAGGCTCGCACTCGTGTATCTGAAGAACGATGGAAGAACCATCGGGTTTATCAGAAGTCCGATTGACATGCATGTTTCTTTCTTTGCCTAAAAGTATGACTCCAATAGTCTTCAAGCACACGCGCAAGTCCATGAAAAATGACATATTTTTAAGGTAATAAAGATCATATTCAAGTTTATCTCTTGAGTCCGAAACCGATGCCCCATAGGGATAACAAACTTGAGCCCACCCCGTTAGGCCCGGCTGAACCGAATGTCTTTCGTCGTAAAATTTTATTTCTTTGTTTAACTTCTCTACAAATTCTGGTCTCTCAGGTCTAGGCCCAATAACTGACATATCTCCGATGAGAATGTTGAAAAATTGAGGAAGTTCGTCCAACCGGTATTTCCTCAGAAAACGACCCATTCTAGTTATACGCGGGTCCTCATCACTTGCCCAAGTCACACCTGATTCAGTTTCGGCATTAAGCCTCATTGTCCGAAATTTATAAATTTCAAAGGACTTTCCCTTTCGCCCAACCCTGACCTGTTTGTAAAGGCATGGAAACCCATCAAATATTGCTATATTTAAGTAAACCAACACCATTATTGGTGCAGATAATATTAGTGCCATGACCGAAAACACGATGTCGAAGGCCCTTTTCCCCTTTTTAAAAGGAAGATGATGGCAGTTCACAACACAATCCATCATCCACTGCTCATCCACCCATTCAAGAGGGATTCTGCCAGAAAGCTTTTCCACTAGGTCACTGCGTTTCCACACCGTCACTTCGTCAACCATGACGGCTCGAAGAGCAGGATACCACATGACTTCATTTTTAAAGTTTGCAAGAGCGAGAATCACGGCTTGCACGTTCTGCTTCTCCACAAACCTTTTAAATTCCGTTTGGTTATCGGGAGACGGATCCGGTCGCCAATGACCGAGAATGTTCAATAGCGAAAACTCACGGCTCGTTCTTAACAGTTTAAGTACTTCTACGGAGGACCCTGCATCCCCTAAAAGCAAGGTTCTGGTGTTGGCCTGGTTTTGTTTCCGCATCAGCTCGATCAACGTTATTCGCCCAACAAGGGTCAAAGGCATTAATAGAATGATTGAGAGGGTTAAAACACCACGACCGAGATAGAAAGCATGATCGAAATAAGCGATAACGAGGAATACAACGGACGTAACCATTACCGCAAACAAGCTAATGACACCGTTATCAAAGCGTGAGTTCGCATAAGTAGAGTCGTATAGGCCAAGTAGATAATTTGCGACCACGAGCAAGAAGGCAAAAACAAGAATAACCGGGACGGATCCCACAAATTTTTCAAAAAAGTCATCCTCGTAAAATCGAATGGAAAATCCAACGATAAACGCAACAGCACAGGACAAAAAGTCAGCTAAAATAAGGAAAAATTTTTTCCGCTGAAACGAATGGTTGAAAATCGCCATGAATTAGTCAATAGGCAAAAAGGTTTTCTTAAACCAATTTTTTGCCTTTCTCTTTCTTGTTATTTTCCGGTTGGTTTTCCCGCTAACCTGTCCTGTGTCGGCATACCCTTTTCCGTAATAGGCGTACGATGGATACTGATAAGAATAATAGCTCGACCCAAGTTTATGAAGCGGAAGAGCATTAAGAATTACCCCTAGAATCTTCGATTGGTCAAATTTCAAAAGAGCAAACTTTAAAATGGGCAAGGGTGTCACTTCCGCGCGCGCTACAACGACGGTATTTTCGACGGCCTTGGATAAAAGGCTAGAATCACTAATCTGCATGATCGGTGCAGAATCAAATATGACCACATCAAATGCGTCCCTAAGTGAAGAAACGACCTCGAACAGCTTCGAACTATGAAGCAGCTGGGAAATATTTGGATAATCTTTACCGCGTGGAATGAAATAAAGGTTTTCCAAGGGAGTCGAAAAAGCTTCCACAACATGCTCTGCATCAGCAATCGCATCGGTAAAGCCCGGTTCAGAGGCCATGCTAAACAAATTATGAATCCTCCCACGCCGCAAATCTGCATCAACTAACAAAGTTCGATAACCAGCTTGAGCCATGACCATGGCAAGGTTTATGCACGTTAAAGTCTTTCCGTCCTGGGTGTCACAGCTTGTCATCATGACGGTCTTGGTTCCCAACTCGTTCATTCGTTCGAGCAACCCAACATTGACTGTGCGATACGCTTCGGACAGTGTTGGAAGCCCCGATTGCCATACTGTTCGTTCTAATTCGGTTTCGTCTGCTGCATCGACCCAAAACGGAATAACTCCAATCAACGGAATGTTCAATTCGTGTTCAAAGTCTGCTATCGAAGTCACTGTGTTATCAAGCATTTGAAGTCCAAAAATTGACACAACCGAAAAGAACATTCCGGCGCAAAATGCTGCGATAAAGATTTTCGGGTAACTCGGCCATACCGGCGTAGGCTTGGCGTAGATTTTAGACATTTGCTTAAAGTGAATTTTCTGGATTTTCATGTCCGTACGAGAAATTTCCAGCCGGTTAAACAGGGTTGCATATAACTTACGAAGGTTGTCCTGCTTCATGTTTAATCTTTCCAGTACCCCATTTTTCTTCGCACTGATAAGGGCATCCTGACGTGATTCAACCGCAGCCTTCTCCAAGGCCTCCTGTTGCTTCAGGATCGCCGCGTAACGACCCTGCAAACGCTCTATGGCAACTTGCTTTTGAATTTCAAGCGTCCGATCATGCTCTTGCAATTTTGCCCGGACATCGATCATCTTCGGATGCTGCTCTGTGTACTTCGTTTCAAATTCTTTAATCTTCTCGAGAAGGCTTAAACGCGAACTCTGGATCGTCTTCCATTGCTCCTTTAGGTCTTCGGACCATTGGTCGGGGCGCGAATTTTTCGGCACTTCGAAGACAGTTTTTGTAGAATTCGCATTATTTCCTTCTTCATCATTTGAACTGGTTGACTCAAATTCCGAACTGCCATCAGAAACACCTCGCATCGCAAGATCCACGATGTCTGCAGAACTATTGGGATCAAGATTCTTGAGGGCGGGAATCTGACTCTCGAGAATAATTTGCTCGGTTTTTAATTCGTATATTTTCCGAAGAAGATCGGCGAGGTGCTTCCCTTCGATCGAGTCCTTCTCCTTCCGGTACGTCATATTGTTCTTACGCTGAAAATCAAGAAGCTCCTGTTCAGTTTCTTCAATCTGCGCAGCCAAATTGTCAGTTTCCTTCTGAAGCGTTTCAATAGCGCTCGTTGTAGTCCCCGCTTCGCTTTCTGCCCGATATTTCTGGTAGAATTCCAGCGTTTTCTCTAAATACAATTTCGCATACTCTGGATTTAAGGCGGTCAGCTTTAATTCAAGCTGGGTGCCTCCGGAGTTCTCCACGACATCTGCGCGAAGTTTCCCTTTAAGATTTAACTCACCCCCTAGTTTACTCTCCCAGTCACTTCGCAACGAGGCAATCACCTCATTCTCCACTGGTGGGCTTTTCATTAAAGCCGCATGTGTCAGCGCGAAGTTCCATCGTTGATCTGTTGGCCCGATCGCCAAACGATTGTCCGAAAGAATTTCGACCCGAGTTGACGACTCATACCTTGCGTCAGCCAAAAAACAATAAACTGCCGCTGCCATCAAACAAAGAGGGACAAAGATAAGAAATATCCACCAGCGACGAAGGAGTACGCCAAAATAAAATCTTGGATCTACCCGTACCTCATCAGCAGCTTGACGGGAAGGCACCGACGCGCCGACTTCGTTTGTATTGTTCCGCATTGCTAAAACCCGATCTTCTTTTCAGGAACGATAATTGTATCGCCATTTTTAAGCGGTATATCCAATTCCTTTTTTCCCTCGTTCATCAACGCTTCGGCATCTATCGTTATTTCTTCCCTTACCTTTTGGTCATTGTACCGCACAACTTGTGTCTTCTTCCCATTGGCCCAACGCCCAAGGCCCCCAGCTTTGATTAAAGCCCGCATGACTGTCGCCTCTTCTCCTACACGGTAAATCTGAGGACCAGGCGCGATCACCTGACCGTTGATGACGATCTCAATTCTTCCAAGGTTCTCGTCGGGTGCGGCTGAATACGGCACAACAATCATGTCCCCCTCGGTAACCAGCGGTGAATCAATTTTTTTTTCCTTATTCTCCGGTTTTAGAAGAGGAGTGATGTCAAAAACCTGACCAGGAGCCAAGGCTCCTAAAACTGATATTTGTCCATTTTTTATCAATTTTACCGTCTGCAAGTTTGCTTCCGGCCGAATGCCACCCGCCTGTGAAATCGCTTCAAGCAAATTTTTATCTTTTAAAGCTACCATAGGGATCACGCCCGGCTTCATGACGGCACCAACAACCGCAATCCCTAATTGCTGCATTGAAATGTGAATCACCTCGGGAGTTGCTTTTTTGAAATACTTTTTTAACAGCGCCTTAGTAACCAAATATTTGGCATCATACTCATTGCCGCCAACGACTTTTACAAAACCGGCATACTTCAGACTGATTTGTCCTGAATCATCCACTTTGTACTGGCCGTTAAAATCAGAATCTTCGAGCAAAGAAATTTGAACTATATCCCCAGTCTTGATCGTGGCGTCCTTCGCAAAGCAAAGGCTAGGCAAAAGCAAGAAGCAGACAAAAATAATAAGCAATTTGACAACTTTCATATGGGCAGGACTCCCCGAAGGTAACACAAGATTAGCGCAGTATCAAAAAGTATATAAAAAGCTTATGGTCCCGCTGTTTTCAACAAAATCTCCGGATCCATTCACTTGATTCACATTCCGGAGTTCATAACGGGAATTAAGTGACAGATCTTTGGTCACAGCATACGTTAAAGTGGCCGAGGCTGTGTATGTCTCTGTGGAAATAATAGGCGCTGCAAGCTGCTCCTGCAATGACCGTTGAAATGACGGCGAGAAGACGAGCTGCTGGTTTATATTCCAGGTTATGTTGTAGTTTGCAGATGTCGTTTCCTGCGGAAGACCAATCAAGCTTGCACTCTGAATTCGAGCGACGACAAAACCATGGCTAAGGTTTTGTGTAATGGTGTGCCTCAACGATTGGGAAAAAGTGATGGTATCCGTTGCATCTTCCCCGCCTGATGCTATCTCCGTTTCCGAACGACTATACCCAACACCGCCCGAATTCACGAGAAAATCGTTAATATCCCAGTTGTAAAAAATTGAGTAATTCTGGGTGTAATTCAGCATTTCAGCGGGACCAGTGAAGGTCCAAGTATGAGTAGTAGAAGGACCTGCTCGAAAGCTTTTGTTGAACTGATGAAAGTATGTTGCGGTCGCAGAGGGAGCCCACTTTTCCTTATCCTTATCAATGCTCTTAAATGGTATGATATCGTTTCGGCCTATCGTTAAAATGAAGGTATCATCCACAGTCGGGGTATAAACCAGTTGAATTGTTCCTTGGTTTTCAAAGCGAGTGAAACGACTGCGGTTTGGGAGGTTATTGAAATCAGTGATGTCCGTACGGATCTGCGGACTTTCGATAATGGTTCCGACAAGATTATCAGCCAGCCGAAGATCAAATTGAAAAGCGCCAACATTTCCCTCTGGATTGAAGACTGTAAAATCATTCTCTTGCGTACCCAAAAGGTAAAAATTGTACCCCAAGGTTAATCGGGTTTTAAGCGCGATGTATTTCGATGGAAGAAAATCAAATGCAAGTTCAAGGTTCGGCGTGTTTCGAATTTCTGGCTTTTTACCATTTTTAGTATGTAGAGCGTTATCCGTTGCAAACACCTCATTGCGGAGACCAACGGTCCCGTAAAAATTTCCGAGTCTAAATGTTGGCTCGGCTGGAGGCTTTTGCTCCAAATTAGAAATAACAACCTGTCCCGAAACGGTTGCAATGCTTGCGAAGCAAAGTAATATAAAAACGGCGGGTTTAATCATCGAGAGTCCAAAAACCTACAAGTATCCAATTAATAATGCAATACAAAACTATTCACGCACAAATACAACTAAAACAGGCTACCGCCCTTTTACGCTTTTTAAAAAAAGCGAAACAATCCATTTAGTGCATAACTTACTTGTAACACGCTATTTAACGAATTTTAGAGCTAGCTCAAAATCTCCGATGGCAGCATCGATCACAGTGAGACTTTCCTCAGGGCGAGTGTCATTTTCCACTGTCGTTACTACCACACACAAGACTGTCTCATCCGTCGTCCGATTTGGCATCAAGCCCACAAAATGTGCAAAGGTCGGCGATCGATTCCATTTTTTCCGAACGAAACGACCTGCATCAGTAACGAGATGGCGCCAATTTATACCTGTTTCTTCCGAAAAATCAAAGTCTTTTGGTACGTATGGCCACGGAATCCCGTCAATCCTGCGCTCTAGGCGCTGCTTCGTGACGGGATCGAATACAAGCCCTGTGAAAACAATCCGTTGAGTAGCCGATAATTTTGCGCGAAAAACAGGTAGTCCGCGGACCTCAGAAACAACAGCGGTATCAATACCCTTAACTTTATAACAAGAAACAGGGTTGAAGCCTTTCGCGACTTGGACGGCCACGACGTGTGGCGTCGCACCACCCACGTAATGCCTGATCCGAAGGTTCGCTCCTGGAGGGTTCGCAGGATCTAAACCCGCTTCCCGATAACCTTCCTCGTTTTGAACTGACCATCGGTCCGCCGGCAACTGGATTTCCTTAATCGCATTCACATCAAAATTCATTGATCGGCCGTATTTAAGGTGAAGCACTGCTTTCACGAGGAAAAAAGCAGCCAAAAAGGCCACTGAAGCAAAAGCCAAATATGATCGAAGCCTTGGCGCACTCATTTCTTTTTCTCCCCAGCTATTTTGCGCGCAACTTTCCCTTGAAGTAAGTCTGCCTGGGCAAAATATTCGCTTGGACACTGATTGTCATTTGTTATGGAATCGAGAACCACCTTTGCCTGCATGAAATCTGACCGATCGAGAAGCCATTGCGAGTACTTCAACTGAATGTCGTACCACGTAGGGGTCTTAGGAACGGTTGCGTTTACACCCTTTTCGAAATAAGCTTTGGCCTCATCTATCCTTCCGAGTTTGGTCGATAACCGAGCAAACGCATAAAAAACCAAAGGGTCAGCCGTCGCATTGCTTTCAATATCACGAGCAATCGCCGTTGCACTCTGTAGCCCCTCTGGACGTTCCATAAGGGAATCAAGCGCTAAAAGTTTCAGCTTAGAAGATGAAGGAAACTTTCGCATACCTTCAATTGCCAGAAGGGACGCATTCTCGAAATTGCCAGACTTATGATAAAGCTCAGTTCCGAGGATGTAAAACGCCTCATCATTATATCCAAATTTACGGGCTTTCTCAAAAGATGCGACAGCGAGTCCAAATTCGTTACGGTTGTATCGCGCGATGGTTTGGTAGGCCACCCATTTCGGTTCGTTCGGATATTTTATTTCCAAGAACCTCAAACTATCCAGGAGAAGGTCGTCATAATTTCCCGCGGCCATGCGTATCTTTACAATAATAGCATCGAAGTCGGAACGTTGTTGCACGGTTCGCGCGGCTTGGACGGCTAAAGCCAGCGCTTCATTAGGTTGATTTTTCGCAAACGCAACCTGACACATTAACGCCCAAGAATAGGGGTTGTTAGGATTTCGCGCAACGGCTTCCCTTCCACAAAGCTGCGCGACGTCGAGATCGCCATATTCCATCGCAGATGTACCAAGCTCAATAAATGGAATCCCAGAAAGGTCTTTTTCCGCAATGAGGGAATTTACAATTGTCAGCCCCTCGGTGGCGCGATTTGCTTTTTTATACATCATTTGCGTCAGCGCAACTTTCACCGGCAACGGTTCCGGCAAGTTTTTTGACTTGATTAGACTCGCCAGAGAGTCAGGCTTTTTTCCTAGCGCAAGAAGGAACTCCCATGCCGGGTAATAGTCCGGATCGCGCTCCAGCAAAGCGAGCATCGTCCGGTCTGCGTCCTCAACCTGACCTATCCGGCCCTCGAGCCAGCCTTTTAGGAACAAGGCGCTTGATTTCTCCAGTGAGGTAGTGCCCGAACGCGATAAAATATCCTTCCACTGACCCGTTGCTTGTGTGACAGGCGAATAATACAAAGCTTGGGCCAATAAAAGGTCGTGCGGATAACCTTTAGTTGCGTCAGCCTGTTTTCTCAACGTATCTGACAAGGTATTAAAAAATGCCGGCGGACTGTTTACACTGGGTAGCTGGGCTGCCTTTAAATACGAACCAGGTTGAGCAGGCCTTTTAAAATATCGGTCAAGTGCGGCTTTTAATTCCGCACTTGTTACTTTTGAGCGAAGTTTGTTAATCGCTTCGACTTCTCCCAGCTCCGCATACGCCCCAATTCTCAGTAAATTTAGTTTATCGGTGTCAGCGCCCAATTTTTCGGCGAGGTCCCATTGTCGAAGTGCGTCATAGGCCCTGCCCTGCTTCAAGAGGTAGAACCCGTAAGCAATCCGTGCCTCAGGAACGTCAGGGTAAGTGGCACATGCCCTTCTTGCAGATTCCATCGCGGCAAAATGGAACCTGATTTTGTCAAAAAATGCGGCTTGGGACATCATCAAAGACAGGTTGTTGCCGCCGCCACTTTCTGCAGCCTCGGCCGATAGTTCCTGAACTTCACGCCATCGCCCAGCCTCCTTTAAAAGTTTTAATTTCAACGATCTGAGGGGGTTTTCATTTTCAGGGCCATATGAAACAAAACCCTTTTCTACAAGAGTCAGCGCGGCGGCTGAACCTTTCGTTGTTTTGCACAGCTCGGTCAAGATGAGAAACTCCGGAAAATCCAACGTGCCCGCCTCGATCCCTTTCTGCATGAGAGCAATAACTTCATTTGTTGCCGCCGGAGCGTCATGAACAGGCCAGTCGGGTACAGGCAAAGGTCTGAAATCCGGCATTTTCATGGCACCAGCCTGCTTGGAATTAATCGACTCAATCTGCTTCACCTCGTCACTACGCTTCTTTTGCTCAACCAAGGCTCCTTGCTCGTAGCGGACTCGGAGGAACAAAACAAAACCGTGCAAGTCTTGGTCGGCGCCCGCGTGGGCAAGGATTGGGTGCGCAAGGTCAAATCGCTTTATCCCTAAAAGTTTATCCGCCAGGCGCAGTCGTAAAATCGGAGTGGCGGATTTAGAAGAAGCCAAATACTCCGCGACCATCGGATCGAGCATTTGATGCCATTCCGGGTCATCTGATCGCCTAATTAAGTCCAGCAAAGGCCCGAGAAGGACGTAGGTATCTTTGAACGTGGCATAGTGTTGGCGAAGAAATCGAACAGCTCTTGCATGATGTCCGGCACGAACGTGCGATTGATAGACCAATAATGCCACTCGGGGGTCCTCGAATTTGCGTTCATCAAGCAGGAAGCTGATAAGGTCCCATTGATCCTTCTCCGCCAAGTTAAAGATAATGACCGACAGGATTTCCTTATCGTATAGACGTCCGTAGTTGCGGAGAAGGGTGTAATATTTTTCATCTTCTTTTAGGTCATTGAAAAGTCCCATCAGATAAAAGGCAAATTCCGGCTTCGAGAGAAGCACTGGATCGCACTTCGCGAGCATTTGGTTTGCCTCCTCGCTCTTTCCTTGAACCGCCAGACACCTAGCCAGAATGAGCCAGTCAACAACGGTTTTTTCATTGTCGGGAATTTGGGCGAGCGCTGACATGGCATCTGAAATCTTCTTGTTCGCTAAGAGCGAATACGCATACGCTCTGCGCACCGAAACAGACGCTTGATAATTCCCGATAAGGTATGATGCCGTCTTAAGACCATCACCTGTGCGCCCTGTGTTGACCAGTCGCGTTACGACTTCCGCTTTTCGCGATGCAATTCGGCTAGTGGAAAGATTCCTAGCAAAGTAAAAGAAGAACACCCCACCCGCGCCGACCAATAGAAAAATGGAAGCCTGTTTTAATCGGTGAACCACCATGTGCTGCAAGGAAACGCCAACCGGCGTTGGCGATATAAGTTCGGAAGAATTCTCCTCGTCCCTCTTAAGCCATTCCGCGAACTCTTGAAGCTTACGGCATTCAAAAGCCGCCAACGCAACAGAAACCAAGACAACGACGGCACCGCTGACATCGTGAACGGATTCCGCATTGATCGAAGGGCCAAAATATTTCGCGGTGAGCACCATGACAGTGATGCGGCCCATGTTGAGTAAAAGCGCCTGTAAAAGCCCTATCACCACCATTAAGATCGTGAACAACCTCGGGAGCTTGTAAACCATCGATAGTCCGATGACTGATATCAAAAGAGCAATGGAGGTTCGCATTCCGTTACAAGCCTCGACAACTTCGAAAACCCTGTATCCGTCGTTTAACATCTGGTTCAGAGCAACAACCGGATTTCCTAAACCAAGTAGCATCAATTCTGCACCCTTCGTGGAAAGATTTTGAAGGTTATGTGATAACGGGCTGTAGATAAAATCCGGTAGGGGATGCAAAAACCAAAGCAGGAACGCGACTCTTATCAATTTTGGATGCAGTGCGGAGGGCAAGAAGATAAGACAGCCAGACAAGATAAAACCGACTACTGAAAGCCACTCCAAAGAAGGAATGTTCAGTGCAGAAAACAAAACAATGCCGAAAGAGAACGGTAGAAGAAAACGCGGAAGTATGCGAGTGAGCCAACCTGCGACACGGCTTTCAGGAAATGGGTGATTCCTTAGCAAAATGAATGCAGCAAATACGGCTCCAAGGCAAATTTTGATCAACCCACCCTGCAAGAGAAATTTGGAATGGTTTAAATAAACCCAAAGTGCAACGAAGGTTCCCATACAAACAAGCCAAAATTTGTAAGGAAACCAAGGGAGTTTTTCTTCGTGATGAGTATCGGCCATTCGGGAAGCAGGATCCGTCATACGATGACCGCAGATTCAATGGTTGTCAACTGGTGGCCAGATATTGAAAGTAAGCGAAAACCCCGGGGATGAGTGTGAACAAGCGTTTGCGGATCAATTATTCCACGCATTATAAATGTGTGGGTTGTTCGCGAACCCTCGCGAACGAATCCCAAAGGGATTCCGCCACAAAGCCCAGGGTTGCAAAGCTACTCTAGTGTAGTCCGTTAAACAGAACGTAACTTATCAAATTTTGCGCTGACCGTGTTATTTCAATGAGGTAAATTCCAT